>CAYTIY010000087.1:0-9987 GCA_964438045.1 uncultured Bacteroidales bacterium
GCTGGAAATATTGACACCCTCGTTCCGTTGTTAAAAAAACGTTATGAGGTATGCTGAATAGAACCGTGACCATCTTGTCTGTTTTCATTCTGACTGCCCTGGTGGTATTCATTACCGTGGATTTTGCGGACAAACGGAAGGGGGCCACGTGCAAGGATGTTCAGGTGCTCTTGATGGATGAGGCCGGGACTTCGTTCATCAGTGAACCAGAGATACAACGACTGTTGGCTCAGTATGGGGTAAGACTCAAGGGTAAGGCACTCGATCGGATTGACTACGAAGCAGTTGAGCGGATTGTTAAAAGGCACAAACTGGTTGAGCGGGCTGAATGCTACGCGTGTCCATCGGATGTGGTGTGCATTTCCATTTGGCAGCACGTTCCTGTCTTGCGCCTTATCAATAGCAACTCCGGTTGTTACGTCGATATCAATGGTAAAAAGGCCGGTTTGAGCTCGCTGACTGCTGCAGATGTCATGGTGGCATCTGGGTCTGTACACGACTCATCAACCGTGATGAGCCTTCACAAGATGGCGTTGCTGTTGCGGAATAAACCCGAATGGGACGCCATGGTCGAGCAGGTGTATGTTGAGCCCGACGGAGAGTGGATCGTGATTCCAAGAGTAGCCGATGTGAAGGTTGAGTTTGGTCGGCCGGTCAACATGGAGACCAAACTGAACCGTATGGTCGTTTTCATGAGGGATTATTTGCCCAAAATGGGATGGAACACGTATTCAGTCATTAATTTGAAGTATGACAACCAGATAGTATGTACAAAAAAGGAAGCAGGACATGAGTGAAGTGACAAATTTGATCGTTGGCATAGATTTTGGCAGTTCGGGGCTGGTTGGGGGCATTGCCCGCCGCGAGGCATCGGGTAAGACCACATTGCTGGCACTGAAGCAGGTGCCTGGTTATGTCGGAGTTCGTCGTGGGGCGATTCACAACGTGGAAGTAGCCGGCAACAACATTCAACGACTGCTCAGTGAATTGATCGGACAACTCAAGCTCGATGCGCAGGTGATGAATGTATATGCAGGTATTAATGGATATACCATTCAGACTTATGATGCCAAGGGATCCACGCACATGTCGGGGGATGAACGCCTGAATGAAGGTCACCTTGATGATCTAAACGATGAAGCTCAACTGAAGGTGCCGGAAGATTTGTGTACGATTGATGTGTTTCCCCAGGACTTTCTGGTGGATGGTAAGTCAGACAACAACCCGGTGGGGACCATGCCTAAGTTTGTGGAAGCTCACTTCAAGTTTATCGTTGGACAGCCTTTCTTA
This sequence comes from uncultured Bacteroidales bacterium, assembly GCA_964438045.1. Taxonomy (GTDB): domain Bacteria; phylum Bacteroidota; class Bacteroidia; order Bacteroidales; family UBA1402; genus UBA8389. Next base: position 1,291 of record CAYTIY010000087.1, read on the forward strand.
TTCAAAAACATGGATGCTTGTTTTGAGTTGCTTAAACTGGAATATGAACCGGTTTTGGGATCGCTCGCATCGGCTGAGGCAGTGCTGAGGTCAGAAGAAAAAACAAAAGGGGTTGTTGTGGCCGATTTTGGTGCTGAAACCACGTCTATCATTATATTCAAAAACAACATTGTCCGTTATGCGGCGGTTCTTCCCTTTGGTGGTAACAACATCAACAAGGATTTGCAACAACTGAATATCGAGCTGCAGGAGGCGGAACGCGTAAAAATTGAGAAAGGAACGGCCGTTCATTACAACGAACGGGATGAAGAACAGGAAGATTCACCTGAGTTATACAATACGTTCGACAAGGAAGTCAATGAGGTAATTGTGGCCAGAATTGAGGAAATTATCGATAATCTGTATGCTCAGATTCGTTATGCAGGCATTGAACCGCAGCGCCTTACCGAGGGTATTGTCCTTACCGGCGGGGCCGCACAATTGGACGGTTTGGTATCTGTCATTGCCAAAAAAACGGAAATGCCTGTTCGCATGGGCGATCCGTCGCAAAACATACTCAATCCTGACGGGATAGCGATAGGTCCCGAAGATGCACAGTGCCTCGGATTGTTGCTTTTGGGTGAAAAAACCTGCCTTGAGGCCGCCAAACCTGTAGTTGCGATCAAAGAAGCCGTTGTTACCGAGCCAGTCCTGGACGGGTTTGAACCTGGTACGGAGGCTGAACTTAAGAAAGGTAAAAAGGATCAGGCAGCCTCAGCATCAAAAAAACCCGAGAAACGCAGAAGCAACATCATGGGTGGTCTTATCAACAAAATGAAAGGCATTTTTGATGAAGATGATATTTAACCCGCAAAACCAACAATCATGAACGATATTCTTCAGTTTGACTATCCAACAACTGTGGCTGCCATCATCAAGGTAGTCGGAGTTGGCGGTGGCGGGGGTAATGCCGTCACCCACATGTACAAAGAAGGCATCCATGATGTCACATTCATGTTGTGCAATACCGATAACCAGGCATTGGTTCATTCTCCCATTCCCCAAAAACTCCAGTTGGGTCGCGACACGACGGGTGGCTTGGGCGCCGGGAACAACCCAAAAACAGCCAAACAGGCTGCAGAGGAAAGCTACGAGGACATCAAACGGGCCTTTAATGATGGTACCCGCATGGTCTTCATTACTGCGGGTATGGGCGGTGGCACTGGTACAGGAGCTGCGCCCATTATTGCCAAAGCTTCACGGGAAATGGATATCCTCACCATTGGCATTGTTACCATTCCTTTCCGCTGGGAGGGCGATCCCAAGATCAACCAGGCCCTGGACGGTGTAGAGGAGATGAGTAGGTATGTGGATGCCTTGTTGGTGATCAACAACGAACAGCTGAGCCGTATCTACCCGGACTTGACTGTTATGAATGGATTCAGAAAGGCGGATGACACCTTGACTGTGGCTGCTAAGAGCATAGCTGAAATCATAACCGTACCGGGTTACATCAACCTGGACTTTGCCGATGTTCGAACTGTGATGAAAGATGGCGGTGTGGCCATCATGAGTACAGGATACGGACAGGGTGAGCGTCGTTTGGGTACAGCACTTGAAAGCGCCTTGAATTCTCCGTTGTTAAACAGCAACGACGTGTTCAGTGCCAAGAAGGTCTTGTTCAACATAGCATGCAGCACACAGCACGAACTCATGATGCATGAGATGGATCAGATCAATGACTTCATGAAACGATTCAATCCCCTGATGGAAGTTATTTGGGGTATCACGTTCGACGATACGTTGGAAGAGCAACTGAAAGTGACTCTGCTTGCTACCGGTTTTGACTTGCAGAACGTACCTCAGATACATGATCGTCTTGTTCAGATGACTCAGGAAGAACTGTTGCGTGAGGATGAAATGATTCAGAAACGCAAGAACAGAAAAGAAATTTATTACCCCAGCCAAGAGAACAAACGTTCAAACAAGGTCACACCCTTTATTTTGCGTATCGACCAATTGGCCAACGACTCGCTTATCGAACGCCTTGAAGAAGAACCGGCCTATAAACGAAGCAAATTTATCATTGAATCACTCAACGCCTAAAAGAAATGAAACTTACCGAGCAGATAGACGCCGACCTTAAAACGGCCATGTTGGCTAAAGATGAAGTGCGTAAATTGACACTGAGAGGTATCAAGAAAGAAATTATCGAAGCAAGAACAGCTCCGGGTTCAAACGGTGAGCTGACCGATGATGATGTCGTGAAAATTGTCTCCAAAATGCTCAAGCAACGCAAGGAATCTGCTGCCATTTATGTACAGCAGGGCAGGCCTGAACTGGCTGACAGCGAAATGGCCGAGGCCAGTATTTTGGAAGCGTACTTACCCAAGCAACTTTCTTCAGAAGAGCTGGATGCAGCCATAAAAGCTATCATTGTGCAGGTCGGTGCCCAAGGCCCCAAGGATATGGGCAAGGTAATGGGCGTGGCTTCCAAGCAATTGGCCGGTCAGGTGGAGGGGCGTTTGCTTTCTGAAACGGTCAAGCAGTTGCTCAACAACTAAAAAAACGGCACATCAGGATATTCTGGTGCCGTTTTCGCTTGTGATGGCATCGGCGCAGGTGATGACGACCGTCTTGACACCTGCGTTAATGGCCTCAAAGGCATTCTCCAATTTGGGAATCATACCGCCGGCTATAATTCCTTCTTCCACGTAAGTAATAAACTGGTCGTGTGTCAGTGTGGCGATCACACTGTCATCGTCCTGTTCATCGCGCAATACACCTTTTTTCTCAAAACAATAGACCAGTGTCACGTCGAAATGATGTGACAAGGCCTTGGCGGTTTCTCCGGCAATGGTGTCAGCATTGGTGTTCAGCAACTGCCCTTTTTTGTCGTGGGTGAGCGGAGCCAGAACGGGCACAACTCCTTGATTGATGAGGTTGGCCAGGATGTCAGGCTGTACTTCCTTGACATCGCCCACGAATCCGTAATCCACTTCCTTGACGGGCCGCTTTTCGGAACGCATGTAATTCAGGTCGGCGCCGGTCAAACCAAGGGCGTTGATTTCCATGGCCTGCAATTTGGCTACAAGATCCTTGTTGACCAGCCCGGCGTACACCATGGTGACTACTTGTAATGTGTCCAGATCAGTGATACGGCGGCCGTTCACCAGTTGGCTCTCAATGCCCAGTCGTGCGGCCATCTGCGTGGCTGTACGACCACCGCCATGCACCAGGATCTTGTGGCCTTTTATGGCTGAGAATTGGTCTAAAAGAAGGGTCAGAGACGCAGGGGTTTCCACCACCTTGCCTCCGACCTTTACGATTGTCAGTTTTTCCATGAAGGAGTATTATTTACGGTTGTCCTTGTCACGAATTTCCACACGGCGGATTTTCCCGCTGATGGTTTTGGGCAACTCGTCTACAAATTCGATGATACGGGGATATTTATAGGGAGCGGTGACCTGTTTCACATGTTCCTGCAATTCCTTGACCAGTTCTTCGCCCGCCTTGTCCTTATATTCCTTTGCCAGGATAACGGTGGCCTTTACCACTTGTCCGCGGATGTCGTCGGGTACGCCGGTGATGGCACATTCTACCACGGCGGGGTGCGTCATCAGCGCACTTTCCACTTCGAACGGGCCAATACGGTAACCTGAACTCTTTATCACATCGTCGGCTCTGCCCACAAACCAGAAATAGCCGTCTTCATCGCGCCAAGCCAGGTCTCCGGTATAGTAAACACCATCGTGGTGAGCCTCGTTGGTAAGGGTTTCATTTCGGTAGTAGCCTTTGAATAGACCAATGGGATACTTTTTGTCGGTACGGATGACAATCTGACCTTGTTCGCCCGCTTCAGCCGATCGTCCGTCGGGGGTGAGCAGGTCTACATCGTATTGAGGGCTCGGTAAACCCATAGAGCCGGGCTTGGGCTCAACCCAGGGTGTTGTCAGTACGGAAAGCGTGGTTTCACTCTGTCCGTAGCCTTCACGCAATTTGATACCGGTAAGTTTGTAAAATTGATCGTACACGGCGGGGTTCAGAGCTTCACCGGCTATGGTACACCATTCAAGGCTGGATAAATTGTATTTGGTGAGGTCTTCCCGGATCAAGAAGCGGAAAATGGTGGGAGGCGCACACAGGGAGGTAACTTTGTGGGCCTCCAGCATCTTTAGAATATCTGCAGGTACAAACTTTTCGTGATCGTATACAAACACGGTGGCTCCAGCCAGCCACTGCCCGTACAACTTGCCCCAGACCGCTTTGAGCCAGCCTGTATCGGCGATGGTGAGGTGCAGGCTATTTTCGTGCAGGTTGTGCCAGTAACAGGCCGTTTGGATGTGCCCCAACGGATACACTGAATCCAGCATGACCATCTTGGGGTTACCGGTGGTGCCTGACGTGAAACTGACAATCAGGGGATCCTCGTTTTTGGTCTGGAATGAAGGCCGTTCAAAGGGTGCGGCATTCTCGATGCCTTTGTGGAAATCTTCCCAGCCGGCAGGAATGTGTGGTCCGATGGAAATGCGCAGCTTAATGGAGGGTGATTCCGGCATGGCTGCATCGATGTGATCGGTTATCAATGTGTCACCGACGGCGATGATGCCTTTAATGTCGGCGGCGTTGTTGCGGTAAACAATGTCTTTCTTGGTCAGCAGGTGGGTGGCAGGAATAATCACCGCACCCAGTTTATGCAGGGCGATGATGGTGATCCAAAATTCGTACCTGCGTTTCAGAATGGCCATGACCATATCGCCGCGCTTGATTCCCAATGATTGGAAGTAAGAGGCTGCCTGGTCTGATAATGTCTTTATCTCGCTGAATGTGAAGGCATGACAGGCCCCTTCGTCGTTGGTCCACAGCAGGGCGCGTTTATCTGGATGAGTAGCGGCCCATCCATCAACCACGTCGTAGGCAAAATTAAAATGTTCAGGAACGATGACTTCGAAATTGGCCTTGTAATCTTCAAAGTCGTTAAACTGAGTCTGTTTTAGGTATTTTTCTATCATGATGCGAAAGGTCTTGGAGTGAGTGGGTTAGAGGATAATGGCCAGAAAGCGAACCGGTTGGTTATTCAGGGCCTTCATACCATGTGGTTTCGAGGAGTCGAAGTAGATGCTGTCGCCTTCATTGAGCGTCAGTTCCTTGTTGTCAATATTCAGCAGCAGGGAACCTTCCAACACATAGTTGAATTCCTGCCCGTCGTGTGTGTTCAGATGGATGGGGGTACCTTCCGGTTTGGGATCTACCGTTACAATGAATGGGTCTGCTTTCCGGTGAGAGAACCCGGCGGCCAGCGACTGATATTTGTACGTCTTGGTACGTTCCATTGCGGTTCCAAGCCCTGATCGGGTCAGGGAAAAGCTGTTCATGGTTGGCTCTTCGCCAAATAACAGGGCGGTCATTTCAACGCCGTATTGTTTGCAGATGGCCTGCAGCACACCAATGGGAATATCCGATTGGCCACTTTCGTAGGCCTTATAATCGTTTTCGGAAAGGTTGCAGTCGTTAGCAACCTGGGCCGTGGTCAGTCCCAGGGCATCTCTCAGCCCGTACAGGCGTTGAGCTATCTCCTTGATTTGTTGGTTCATTGTTACGTGTGTTTGCGTATGAATGGTATATCGGACTACAAAAATAAGGTTTTCTGCGTGAAAATGACATACCTTTGGAGTAAACTAACTGCAATGAGAATTTTACTGGCTCATGCTCTGGAAGAGGAGTGTGGAAACATTGTTCTGCAGGGCCACGATTCCCTTTTTTGTACAACCGGTATCGGTAAGGTACAGGCGGCGTTGTCCATAGAAAAGGCCTTGCTTGAAACCAAACCTGACCTGGTCATCAACCTGGGTAGTGCTGGTGCTCTGCATCATGAAATCGGTGATATCCTGCTGTGTTCTCGTTTCATCGACAGGGACATGAAGAAGGTGGCCATTCCCGGTGTGTGCGATGAGTTGGATTTCACTACCGCTTTGACTTCGACTGGTTGGTTTGTTGGTCAACCCCTTGGCCATACAGTAAGCACGGGTGATTCCTTTGTAACGAGCGAGGTCGATGTGGATCTTTCTGTCGATGTGGTCGATATGGAAGCCTTTGCCATAGCTGCTGCTTGCCATCGTCACGGCATTCCTTTTCTCTCCGTCAAATTTGTGACCGACATCGTGGGCAAAAACTCAGTGGAAGCCTGGGCTGAAAAGCTGGCCCACGCCAAACTGGGGTTGGAGGCGTTCATGAATGCGCTGCGCATTCAGGCTTGATGCTAATCATCCCGATATCTGTAACATGATTGTGTTTCCGTTCCGCCGGCAGGGTATAGTCTGTTCCACTGCAACGCTCATTGGGCTGGGGGCAGTGACCTTCTTGCGGTATTATTATAGTTCCAGCTGAAACGTGCTGCCTTCTCCGGGTTGCGAATGGACGCTCAGTTTGATGTTGAGTTGACGGGCCAGTTGGCGGGATAGGCTCAAGCCAATGCCGTTTCCACCCGATTTGGTGGTGAAAAAGGGGACGAATATTTTGTCCAACAACTCGTCTTCAATGCCTGGGCCGTTGTCGGTCAGTTCGATGAGTACGGTATGGCTGGTTGAATCATGTACCTGCAAACTGATGCAACGTTCTTCACCATCGGGTTTTGAACAGACTGCTTCAATGGCATTTGTCATCAGGTTGATCATGAGTTGGTTGAACAGCCTTTCGTCGGTTTGGATGTTGTCAATGCCCTGAACGAACAATGCGTTGAAGCGGATGGTGTGTTGTTCAAGCGTTGGTTTGAATAGTAAGGAAAACCCTTGCATCCAGGTTTTAACATCCAACGGACCGAAAACCGGCTGCGGCACTTTGGCCAGTTTTCGGTAATTATCCACAAAATGGATCAACCCGTTACCCCGTTCTTCGATGACGGTCAAGCCTTCGATGGTGTCGGAAACGGTGGCCGGGGTCAGTTGAGCAGGGTCAATGGGTTGCCCTTGTTTGCTGAAAAAATGCAGCAAGGTATGACTTAGCGAGGTAATGGGTGCGATGGAATTCATGATCTCGTGGGTCATCACACGAATGAGTTTTTGCCAGGATGTAATTTCCGTTTCCTCCAGTTCGTGGCGGATGTCCTGCAGGGAAAGTAGGCGGTAGTGTTCCACTCCAAACTGAATGTCGGCAGCTTGTAGGGAAAGACTGAGCATCTCGTTGCCCACCAACGTCTTTACGACAATTTTTTCACCTGTTTTTAATTGGGTGACGGCATGGTGCAGCGATGGGTTCTTTTGTGCCAGTAAACGCAAGTTGGCCAAATGCTCTACCCCTAGAAACCGTTTGGCCGCTCCGTTCATCACTGTCAAATATCCTTCTTCGTCATAGGCCATCAGACCGGTGGCCGATTGCTCAATGAGTTGGCTGAAGAAAAGTTCATTCCGTTCGTTGCGCAGTTTGATGTCGGCAATTTGCCGGTTCAGGTTGTTAAGGCTGGCGTGTAGTTGTTTCAGCGACTTGTCATTCACTGTTTCAGAAAAAGACAGCGTGGTATCTTCATTGCGAATGGCGTCGAAAAAATAGCTCAGCTTGCGGTTTCTGCTGTTGTACACGTGTAACATAAACCAGATTAACAGCAACAAGATAGCCCCGGCTGGTAGTAGAATCAGTAGGGACATGCCTTTCGCCACCCAGTAGGTCGAAGCGCAAACCGTTAGGCAGCAGCCAAGTACGAGTAATACGATGGTGCGTTGTTCATGCCTAGGGTTCATGGCGCTTCAATTTGTTGTACAACGTTTGTCGGGAGATGCCCAGTTGTTTGGCGGTCAGGGCCAGATTGTCGTGGTTTTTATCAAGGGCAGCCCGGATAAGTCGGTCTTCCATGTGCTCCAGGGTTTCGGTCGTGTAGGCAGCTTGCGATGAATGAGTGTGAAAATCGAAGTCTTCGGGTTTGAGTACGTCGCTTTCAGCCAGAATAACGGCTTTTTCCATGGTGTGTTGCAGTTCGCGCACATTGCCTGGCCACGGATAGCGGTTGAGTTTGCGTAGGGTGGCCGCATGCAGTTTCAACGGTTTTTTCCGGTACTTGCGTTCAAACACTTTGAGGAAGTGGGTGGCCAACCATTCGATGTCTTCTCCGCGTTCGCGCAAGGGAGGCACGTGGATGTGGATGGTGTTGAGCCGGTACAGCAAGTCTTCACGAAAGCACTTTTGCATCACCATGTCAGTGATGGAACAGTTGGTGGCGCTCACCAGGCGAATGTCGATGGGGATGACCTGATTGGAACCGACGGGTGTCACGGTTCGGTTTTGCAACACCGTGAGCAATTTCGATTGCATGGCCAAGGGCAGGTTGCCGATTTCGTCGAGAAACAGCGTGCCACGGTTGGCCAATTGGAACTTGCCGGTGCGGTCTTGCCTGGCATCGGTAAAGGCTCCTTTGACGTGGCCGAAAAGCTCACTTTCAAACAACGTCTCGGTGATGGACCCCATGTCGACTGAAACCATGAGCTCGGAAGCTCGCAGTGAGCGGCGGTGGATTTCTGTGGCAATGACTTCTTTGCCGGTGCCATTTTCTCCGGTGATCAACACGTTGGCATCGGTGCCTGCAACCTTGTCAATCATGTTGATTACCTGAATCATGGCAGGAGACGAACCGATCAACGTCGGCGTGTCAGGGTTGATGGCTTCTTTGAGTGATTGTTCCCGTTGTCTGAGGCGGACAATTTCCAGTTTGGACGTCCGCAGTCGTAGGGC
>CAYTIY010000088.1:0-9875 GCA_964438045.1 uncultured Bacteroidales bacterium
GACAGCAAGGGGGGTAAAATCACCATGGGCCCTTACTGGGACTACGACATTTCCAACGGAAACGCCAATTTCTTCGATGCCGGCAACCCAATAGGATGGGTCATCGACGGCATGGGAAATGGCGATCAGACTGCCATGCCGTTCTGGTGGGAAAAGTTCCGGTTGGATCCGTATTTCAACGACCAATTGAAAAAACGCTGGAATTACTGGACGTCCACCATCATCAATACGAACCACCTGAACCAGTTTATCGACTCGTGTGCGAACACGCTTTTGGATCCCCAAAAGCGTAACTTCCAGACCTGGACCATATTGGGAAATTATGTGTGGCCAAATAAGGTTGTGACTGGATCATATGCGGGAGAGCTGAGCTACCTCAAGACGTGGCTCAATGACCGCATCAACTGGATGGACAGCCAGATTCAGGCCATCGAGGAACTGCCCACCGCTTTGACGACCGAATCGCTTCCCATGGATCTGGCTACCTATCCCAATCCCTTTGTCGATCTGGTCACCTTCAAGTACTACCTGGCTTTGCCGGGTAAGGTGTCGATCGTCATTAGGGACCTGATGGGTAGGACGGTATTCCGTTCAGAAGAGAATCAGGGGGCGGGCATGCACGAATTGCCTGTCAGTGCCGGCCAGCTTGGCGGTGCGTCAACGGTTTATCTTTACCAGGTTTCGGTGAACGGTGCTGTCAGAAAGACCGGAAAATTGATAAAGCGGTAAGCCATCGTTACACACGCTTTACCGATACTTCTGTTTTTTTTTACGCAGACAGGATGTTGGATGCGGATTTCTTTGTAATATTGTGCCAACTATTTTGCACACACTATGAGAACGCTCCAACACCTGTTGTTGTCAATGTTTTTTTTGGCTGTTTCCACCTCTGTTTTTGGCGTGGCCAAGCCTTCTCAACAGGAAAAAGTATACCTGCATTTTGATAATACCGCTTATTATCTTGGTGAAACCATCTGGTTCAAGGCTTATGTGGTTCAAACCGGTCGAAATGCGCTCAGCCCTTTGAGCAAGACCCTGTATGTTGACTTGTTAACCCCCGAAGGGAACGTGGTTGAGTCGAAGAAGGTAAAAATCACCGACGGCAAGGGAGTGGGGGATTTTCTGTTGAAGGACTCCCTGAGAGCTGGTTTTTACGAAGTTCGCGCGTATACCCGCTTTGTGTTGAATCAAGGTGATGAGGCCATTTTCTCCAGGGTCTTCGCCTGCTACGACAAACCTGGTGAAACGGGCAATTATCAGGAAAGGGATATTGCGAACCGGAGATCATTTGAAGCGTTGTATCAATTCAGGCCAAAAACGGAAAAATCGGACAAGTTGAACTTCTTTTTCTACCCCGAGGGTGGTAATTTGATTGAAGGAGTGAACTCTAGAGTTGCCTTCCAGGCATTTGACAAAGACGGATTGGATGTTGCCCTGACTGGAGCTGTCATCTCCGAGAAAGGAGACACGCTCGCCACGCTGGCCACCCAACACCAAGGTATGGGGGCGTTTTTCTACAGTCCCGGCAAAGAGAAAGCCAAGGCAGTGGTAACATACGACGACAAGGTTTATCGGTTTGACATGCCGTCGGCACAAAAGCAAGGTTATACCCTCAATGTGGATGCCGCCGATCCGGAACGGCTTATCCTGTACATACAATCTTCACCCAATATGCCGTTGGAACCCCTCGGTATTGATATTTCCTGCAGGGGTCAACGCTATGCGGAGGATACCCTTTCCCTATATCAGGGAAATGCGATGGCGCTGAATTTTCCCACCAAAATGCTTCCATCTGGCGTGATTCAAATCACATTGCACAGTCTGGACGGTAGGCCGTTGGCACAGCGATTGGCGTTTGTGAACCACAACTCACAGATGCGCATCGACGCTACTGCAAACAAGAAGGTTTACAAGCCCTATGAACGGATCAATCTCGAACTGTCACTGACTGACAGTAAAGGCCAACCGGTACAGACGGAATTGTCGCTGTCAGTAAGGGATGCGGCCACGACTCCGGTCGATCCGTTTGCCGACAATATACTGACAAACCTGCTGCTCTCTTCGGAACTGAAGGGGTATATTCAATCTCCCGGGTACTATTTTCAAGATAATGATCCCCAGCGAAAGGCCGATCTTGACTTGCTCATGATGATTCAGGGCTGGACACGTTACGAATGGAAACGCATAGCCGGTTTGGATACCACCCAGTACAAGCATTTGTATGAACAAAGTTTGCTGGTGGAAGGAAATGCTTATACCGTTTTCAGAAAAAAAGCAAAGGAAGGGCTTGAAGTGACAATGGTTTTGTCGAACGACAGCACGTCGCAACACGGAACCTGCTCTACCGACAAAGAAGGTCGTTTCAACATGTTGCTCGCTGACTTCAACGGCAAGGCGGATTTGATGATTGAAACCAAAAAGGAAAACGACCGTAAGGAACATGTCATTCGCCTTGACAGGGTTTTTTCACCATCTCTCCGGGCTTATAAAGCAGGGGAATTGCTTCTTCCCGATTGGTCTCTTGTGGACAACGCACTCATTGAGGATATAGCTGAAGGTGAAACAACGGAAGCTACCGGTATCCTGGGGGATACTCTCCGACTGACCAAGAAAGTCGCAGATATCAAATCCCGTCTGCTGCCTCAGGTTGAAGTCAACGCCAAACGGAAGACCACGGCTGAGGATGATGGGCGTCGGGAAGCCAACGTGGTCATCAATGTTGAAGAATCGCTGGACCGGTTGTTGGATATGGGCGAATGGGTCCCTGCTTCCGCGCTTTCGACACTCGTGGATATGATTCCCTATTTTTCGTGTACACGTGAGAGTGGGCCTCGGTACAAGGGGAGAAAAACAGCCCTGCTGGTTGACAACAGACCCTTGCAAGAGGTGGCAACAGCTATGGGTATAACAGAAGAGACGGCATATGACCAGCTGTTGCAGTTTGCCAGCATCGATCTGTCCCTGGTTACGGTAAAAGAAGGTTATGATCCCATCCTGTCTCAATTCAATATCGATCCTTCGGAGTTTGATGCCAGCATCTATATGTATACGGATCCTAAACGCAAGGTGCCCATTGGTATCCGCAATACGAAGTTTCAAGGTTATGCCTTGAGCAAATCGTTTTACAGCCCACCTTACGACATGTTGGTGATGCCCGATGTGAACGATGTCAGACGTACCCTATACTGGGATCCGTTCGTTAAAACCGATGCCACGGGTAAAGCAAAGGTGACGTTCTTCAACAACCGTTCCGGAAGAACCATCAACATCAATGCCGAAACGGTCACGGAAAACGGAATCATCGGTACCTTGAGTAAGTAAGGCTATTCAACCCCTAGGGCGAATTTCAATCCATATCCTACCAAGAATGAGAAAGCGGCAACTCCAAGACTGATCACAGTCATTTCCAGAAAACGGGCTTTGAAATTCAGGTCTTTTGCAACCGAAAGGTAGTAGTTGAATCCGAAAATGATGAGTACCACAAGGGAAAGAGTGACCGTTAGGGCTAACAGTTTGCTGGATAGCAACAAAAAGGGTGCAATCAACAGCAAAACGGTCATGAGGTAGGTGAAGCCCGTGTAAACCGCCGATTTCTTGGCACGGGAGTCTCCTTCGGCCTTGGAAGACAAATAGTCTGACGCGGCCATGGATAAAGAGGCCGAAATGCCGGTGACCAAACCGGCCAGACTGATGATTCTGGTATCTGCCAGGGCCAATGTGAATCCGGCCAGCGCTCCAGTAAGCTCCACCAGGGCGTCGTTGAGGCCGAGTACAATGGATCCGACAAACTGCAGACGCTCTTCATCGATCATGTTGATGATGCTTTTTTCGTGGGCCTTTTCTTCCTCGGAAAACTGCTTTGTTTCAGGAAATCGGTCGGACAGTTCGGTGTACAGTCTTGAACCTGTACCCTCCCTTTTTTCCATTTGTTTCAACACGAACGTAGGTCCGAGTATCTTGGCAAGGGCCACGGTTCGGCGAACCTTCCATGCGCTGGGTTTGACAACAGTTCCGGTCTTGGTTTCCCAAAATTCCGCGTGCGACAATTCCTGCATGCCGATTTGACGCAGTATGGCCGCATTGTTCGGGTCTTTGGTCTTTTCAGCGAGTCTGAGGTAGATCGCGTGTTCGGTCATCTCGGTTCGTTGGGCGTAAAGCGCCAGTTTTTGCCATTTGTCGTCCATGTATTTCGCATTAAGATGACCAAAGGTAAAAAATAATGAGAGCCCCTTCAAGTAGCCGTCCAAAAAAAACTATATTTGCGGGAAAACACCGTTTGTACAGGTTGACATGGAAATTACAGCATTCTCTCTGGTATATATTTTAACTGCAGTCGTTTCGTTTCTGGTAGGGATGCTGTCATGGCAACGAAAATCCATCGTCGGTTCCACCGAATTGGCGTTATTGAGCCATTGTGTTTCGTTCAGTGCGTTTTTTTTGACGTTTGAGTCGTCTGTGACCACACAGGAAGGTAAGGTTTTTTGGTCCCAGATGTCTTATATTACCGGCGTAATGGTTCCGGTTTTCTATTTCATGTTTGCGCGGCGTTTTACCGATATGATCCGGTTGAAGGACATGAAATTCGGTTGGTTTCTTTTCCTGTTTCCCATCGTTTCCGTTTTCATGGCCTTCACCAACGACTACCATCATCTGTTGTGGAGCGGTTTTTCACCCATCAATCCAAAAACCAACCTGATGGAGTATTTCCATGGTTATTGGTTCTGGATTGGTTATGCCATGTACAACTATGTCTTGTTGTTCATGGCTACCTACCAATTGGTTCGTTTCATCGCGAAAAACAAATACAGCAAGAATTACCGGCAACAATCCATCATCATTCTGTTGGCAGGTTTGTTTCCCTGGGTAACCAGTGTTTTTTATATGTTCCGCTATACGCCGTTCAATGGCTTGGACATCACAACCATCAGTGCATCCATCAGTTCAGTTTTGTTTACCTGGGCCATTGTTCGCGGACGTTTGCTTAACCTGGTGCCAGTGGCGCGTGAGACGCTGATGGAGACCTTGCCGCTGGGAATCATTGCATTGGATGAAAAAAATCGAATTCAGGATATCAACGAGGCGGCCAGATCATTTTTGAAACTACATGTGGATAGTCTGTTTGGCGTAACACTGGAACAGGCGATGAAGGCATTCGGCAATCCATCTGATCCGGCAGTGAGTTTGTTGATCGATGCCATCGGCGATACAGAGAGCACTCAACGGGTAGATGTGGCTACAAATTCGGGCATTACGGCGTACCGGGTAATGAAGAAGCCAATCAAAGGCCTGCCTGAAAGCCGTTTGGTGTCCATTCAAAATATTACTGAGGAGGTATTGCAGCAACAGGAACTGACGCTTGCCAAGAAAAAAGCCGAGGAAAGTGACCAGCTGAAGTCGGCCTTTTTAGCCAATATGAGCCATGAAATCCGTACCCCCATGAACAGTATCATTGGTTTTATCTCCCTGCTTCAGGAAGAAAATCTTACAGACAAGGAAAAGACGGAGTATCTGGAAATTGTCCGCAGCAATGGCGATCGATTGTTATCCACCTTAAATGACATTGTCGATATTTCAAAAATTGAGTCCGGTCAGGCCGTAATCAATTATTCCGAATTCGACATGAATGAGATCCTGATCAATTCCTATTCGTTGTTCAAGCAGGAAGCCGATTTGCGGGGATTGGAATTGTCCAGGCCGGGCATCATCATGCCAACCGTGTCGTACATCCGTTCGGATAAGGAGAAAATATACTCCATTGTGATCAACCTGATCAAGAATGCCCTAAAATATACCACGAGGGGGTTTGTGATACTTGAATCCACCATCGAGCATGAGGAACTGTTACTGACCGTGAAAGATAGCGGCATTGGTATTCCCCAAGACAAGCAAAAAGCGATTTTTGAACGTTTTGTTCAAGTCGAATCTTCCAAGAAATCCTGTTATGACGGAGCAGGGCTGGGTTTGTCCATCACCAAAGCGTTCGTGGAAATGCTGGGAGGTACCATCTCACTGGATAGCGAGGAAGGACAAGGAAGCGCTTTTTATGTGCGCATTCCTGTCAAATCGGTCAATGTAAACGCTTAATCAGAGTTTCACCGTAACAGCCTTTCCTTTGTACGTTACCTTACGGTTGATCTTAACGGCTGATTGGTCGCCCGGATTGCTGTCGGGGGTGATCACTACTACCTTGAACACACGTTTCTTGATCATTCCCTTGAAAGATCCGTTTCGTTGGCCAATCGTCAGCGTTCGTTTCGATTCATTCCAGGTGAAAGGAATGGTGGTAAAGGCACCTTTTTCGTAATTGTAATTGTCAGTCTCATCCTCGTAAAGGGTAAACGTTCCGTCTGTACCGGCATATACCCGTATCTCCAGTTCCTTCCAGTTCTTTTCGGTGGAGTAGTTGACCTCGGGTCCCCATGGAACAATGCTTCCCGATGGAACATACAGCGGGATGATGTCAATGGGAGTGTTCTTTGTGATGGTCTGTCCACCCTTGATGGTCTCGCCGGTCCAAAAGTCAAACCAATTGCCTTCCGGAAGGTAAATTGAACGGTTCTTGGATTGTCCGAACTGTTCGACACTGTTGCCGTTGACTTTGCTGACGTACTGTGACTTGATAACGGGTGCTACCAGGAAGGACTGGCCAAACAGGTATTCGTCGAGCAGGTTGTTGGCTTTCGGGTCGTTGGGGTAATCGTAGAACAAGGGGCGCATGAATGTTTTTCCTTTGCTGCTTACCTGCCAAGCGGTTGAATACAGGTAAGGAAGCAGCCGGTAGCGCAACCGAATGGATTTTGCCTGTGCATCGAATGACCAGTCTCCGGGTTTTCCGAATTGGTAAATTTCCCGCGGAGTGTCAGCACCGTGTGACCGCATCATGGGCGTAAAGGTGGCAAACTGCATCCAGCGTACGTACAACTCGTGGAAAGATTTGTCCTGGATTCCGTTCGGAAACGACTTGGCGCTGGTGAAGCCGCCAATATCGGAACTCCAGTAAGGGATTCCTGTTGTTGAGAGACTCAAGGCGGCTGGGATTTGTTTTTCCAGGTTTTCCCAACTGGAGGTGACCTCACCCGATGAACAAATGGTGCCGAGCCGTTGTTGACCCGCAAAAGCAGAGCGTGAAAAAATGACCACCCGTTTGCTGCTCGTGGTGATGCGCTGATTTTCATACACGGCCGTATTGGCCATAAGCGGATAGGCATTGCAGTTCAACCGGTATGCTCCCAAATAGGTCCGTTGATCAAATTGTTCATTCAACAGGTTGAAAGACATTGGCTCGATCCCATCCAGCCACCAGGAATCAATTCCCAGGTCGAAGAGGCCCTTTTTTACAAAACTCCAGTATAATTTCCTGGCTTCAGGGTTGAAGGGGTCGTAGACCCTGGTTCCTGTTTTTTTCGGCCATGTTTCAAAATCCAACAAGGAACGGCGTTTGTGAAACTCCATATATTGGGGTGCTTCTTCTCCGAACGAAGGCCACAATGAAATCATTATTCGTGCATTCAGGGCATGGATTTGATCAATCATCTGCCTTGGATTACTATACGTTATCGGGTCAAATTTCATCGCATTCCACTGTTTGTCGCTTCCCCAGTATTGCCGGTCCTGAACGATGCCATCAAGGGGAATGCTCAGGTTTCGGTACTGTGTCACCACATCGACAGGCTCCTGTTGGTTTTTGTAATGCTCCTTCGATTGGAAAAAACCAAAGGCCCAGAGGGGGAGCATGGGTGACTGTCCCGACAGGTCTCTCATCTTGGCGGTGAGCTCATCTCCGGGTTTTCCAACTATGAAACAGTAGTCTACACATTGTCCCATCTCTGATTTGAAGTGGGTATCAAAGCTGTTGTCACCAAACAAGGTGGGGGAGTAATTGTCCCAATACAGGGCGTATCCTTTGCTGGACTGAAAATAGGGGATGCTGATTTTGGCGTTTTCCTGACGAAGCCTAATGGTGGTTTTCCGTTGATTCAGCTTTCCGTTCTGCAGTTGCCCCAATCCGTAAATGCGTTCGTTATCATCGAATTTGAAGGATTGTTGGACAGAAAAGGTGGTATCACCCACAAAGAATCCATTCGGAGCAACAACAGTGGTCTCTTCCATCTCGAACAACAACGGCAAGCCGTTGGCATCGCTGAACCGGATGCGTCCCGTAGAAATGGTGACGTCGATGCGCATATCCTTCGTGTTGACCGTATAGGTGTCGCCCGATGCGTCGGTTTTCAAATCGGTGGCTTGCGGTGTTTTTGTGATGACCAGGCTTTTTCTGGTGGAGATTATGCTAGGAGGGGTTTTTAAAACACGTACCATGTCCGGTCCAAAAAACCGAAACTCGATATCCATGATGGGTAGCTTCATTCGAACACCGACCGGTGTTTTTTCCATTGTTTGAGCAAAGGTGCTCATGAGTGTCAGTGTAAAAGCAGCAAGTATAACAAGGCGTTTCATCAATTTTAGGCATTAGAGTGGGTGACGCTCCAAAGATATAAAAAGTTCGAATCTGAATGGTTGAACAGG
This sequence comes from uncultured Bacteroidales bacterium, assembly GCA_964438045.1. Lineage (GTDB taxonomy): Bacteria > Bacteroidota > Bacteroidia > Bacteroidales > UBA1402 > UBA8389. Next base: position 8,524 of record CAYTIY010000088.1, read on the forward strand.
GTCCAACTTTTTGGTACAAGACCATTATTTATTGCACGGTTTAACTACATTTGACAGTTGTAAACAAATTGATAGACCATGAAAGTGACCAACCGCCACATTGCCCTGCTTCTTGGGGTGCTGATTGTCCTGCAGCCCGTTATCTCCTCGACAAAAGCAGAGGTGTTCAAACAGGTGGATCCCGACTATACGCTAAGTCCTTATACGGGCATGAACCGCCAACACTGGATTGATGCAACCCGTTATATTTTAGAAGGAGCGTTTCAGTATGTGAACGGGTTGGATGATCCCATGAAATTTCCCAAGTTGCAGGGGAAAAGTTATCCGATGAATGAATCACAGGTGCCAACCGAAAAGCTGGAAGGCCTGTGCCGTACCTTGTTCTATGCGGATCCATTGTTAAAGGAAAACCCGAATCTGACGTTGCACGGCATCAAGGTGGCGGATTACTACCGGCATCAGATTTCGCTGTTGGTCGATCCAAAGAGTCCCAGTTACATCAAACACCGCGCACCCAATGGAGGAGCTCATCAGAATCTGGTCGAGTTCGGGGCGTTGGCCATATCGTTCTTTTCCGTGCCGGAGGTGTTGTGGCAACCGCTTCCACAGGGCGTGAAAGACGCATTGGCAGCCACGATGCTGAGCTACGGCGACGGTCCCACGGTACCCTCCAACTGGAAGTTCTTCAATATTTTCGTGCTGAGCTTTTTTAAACAACAAGGATACACGGTCAATGAAACCCTGTTGAAAAAGTATCTGGATCAGTCATTGGAACATTACCGAGGATACGGTTGGTACAACGACAATCCGGCCTACGATTTTTACAGCATGTGGGCTTTCCAGATGTACGGCGTAATGTGGTCGGAACTGTTTGGAAAACAGTATTATCCGGATTATGCCAGACGGTTTATGGAGAACTTCAAACCCATGAAGGACAATTATCCCTACCTGTTTGCCCGAAACGGTGACATGATCATGTGGGGACGGAGCATCAGCTATCGGTTTGCGTCAGCCGTTCCTTTTCCCATGATGGGATTTGAACACGATCCGTCGACCAATTACGGATGGATGCGGCGAATAGCTTCCGGGACGTTGCTCCAATTTTTGACGCATCCCGATTTTATGAAAGACAATGTGCCCACCCTTGGTTTCTACGGTCCGTTCGATCCGGCCATTCAAAGTTACAGTTGCCGTGGCAGCGTGTATTGGAGCGGTAAAATGGCCCTTGCGCTCCTGCTTCCTGCCGAGAATCCGTTCTGGACCGCGGTGGAGAATGAAGGAGCCTGGGATACAGTCATGAAGAACGGCAACGTGTTGAATACATTTCAACCGGGTTCTGACATCCTTATTAC
>CAYTIY010000089.1:0-9843 GCA_964438045.1 uncultured Bacteroidales bacterium
TCAGGATTTTTAATGACCGTACCACCTCTCGATTCGATCAGTATCTGGCTGAAATATAAAGCTAAAAAAGATGGTCTTCCTTTTTATTTATTCCAGTTTGGAGTGTTGATTTTTCCTTCTGGAACAAATACTAGTTTGTTTCTACCGGTTTTCCATATGGCAACACAGACTAGTTCAATGCATACAATTCTACTTTAGGCTATGTGATAATATAATTACAAAAAATTAAAAACATGGAAACATTTGTTAAAAAATTTGCAGCGCAATTTGAAGAAACCGATGCCACACTCATCAAACCTGAAACTGAGTTTAAGAAACTGGATGAATGGAGTTCCTTGATGGCACTTACCATTATAGCAATGGCAAATGAAGAGTATGATGTCAAACTGAAAGGCGATGATATTCGAACAGCAAGAACCGTGGAAGATTTGTTCAAGACTGTTTCATCAAATAATAAGTTTCAATGACCAATCCATTCACATTGGAGGGAAAAACAATCCTTGTTACAGGAGCTTCTTCAGGAATTGGAAAAGCCATTGCAATTGAATGCTCTCGAATGGGCGCATCCATTCTAGCCACAGGAAGAAACGGAGATCGGCTTAATGAAACGTACAGGGCATTGGAAGGAAACACGCACAAGCAATTTATCGCAGACCTGACCGATGTGAGTGAATCCAGGATGTTGGTGGAAGCAATACCCGAAATTCAAGGGATTGTTCATTGTGCTGGCATTGTTAAAACGTTGCCGTTTCAATTTGTCACCATAGAACAATTGGAACACATCATGAATGTGAATTTTACAGCTCCTACGTTGCTCACTCAACAAGTAATAAAAAACAAAAAAATAAAGAAAGGTGCCTCTGTCGTTTTCATTTCCTCCATTTCCGGTGTCAGTATTGCCATGCCTGGCAACTCAATGTACTCAGCCTCTAAAGGAGCCATAAACGGAATGATGAAAGGAATGGCTCTTGATCTTGCCTCCAAAGGAATACGAGTGAATTCAGTAAATCCCGGAATGATTTTAACGGATCTGTTTCATGAAGGAACACTTTCTGAAGAGCAATTGGAAGAAGATCGGTTGAAGTATCCGATGAAGCGATTTGGAAAACCCGAGGAAGTAGCGTATGCTACGATTTATTTTTTATCAGATGCTTCAGCATGGGTTACAGGTTCAAGTTTGATAATTGATGGCGGATATACCATAAAATAAACCGTATCATGAAAGCATATATTAAGGCTATCAGTTACTATTTACCGGAAAGAATTCTTACCAATGAAGAGTTGGTGAAAGAATTCCCCGAATGGAGTGTGGATAAAATAGTGTCCAAAGTGGGTATCAATCAACGACACACGACAGCAGAAAATGAAACGTCCGCAGATTTGGCCATAAAAGCAGCGGAAAAACTCTTTGTTGAAAACGACATGGATAAGACAGCCATTGATTACATCCTGTTTTGTACGCAAAGCCCCGATTATTTTTTGCCAACTTCCGCTTGTGTCATTCAGGACAAACTCGGATTACCTACCACATGTGGCGCGTTGGATTTCAACCTAGGGTGTTCCGGGTATGTCTATGGTTTAAGTCTGGCAAAAGGATTGATTGTTGCAGGCATAGCCAAAAATGTGCTTTTACTCACAGGTGAAACCTACTCGAAGTTTATTCACCCCAAAGACAAGGGAAACCGAACCATATTTGGCGATGCGGGAACTGCATCACTCATCTCAACGGAAGGATTTGGTGAGATTAAAGAGTTCAGCCTGGGAACGGATGGCAGAGGCGCCGGGAATCTCATGGTCAAGACAGGTGGAAGAAGGTTTCCGGCTTCAGCCAACGATTTGACGTTCGATGAAAGTGGCAATCCTGTCTCATCGGATCATTTATACATGAATGGTGCAGAAATTTTCAGTTTTACCATCGATGCCGTTCCGGATTTGTTCGCAGCTGTGTTACGTAAAAACAATCTAACGTTAGATGAAACGGACGGCGTTATCTTTCATCAGGCAAACTTATTTATATTGAACTTCTTACGTAATAAGTTAAAAATTGATGAAAAGAAGTTCCACTATTACATGAGTGAAGTGGGAAATACTGTTTCATCGACCATTCCCATTGTTTTGGTGGAAACAGTAAAAGAAAACAAACTGAGCGGGAATATATTGCTGGCAGGATTTGGTGTCGGGTATTCCTGGGGTGGTTGTATTCTGACACTGGATAAAAGCTCATTCAACTAGTACAAAAATCTCCCCTCATTGTTAAACCAAAAACTTTTTTTTATGAAAACAAAACACGTTTTTACGGGTTTGTTGTCGCTGCTAGCCGCGGCTGTGGCACTTTCCTGGCCGTCCTGTACCCAGGATGACGAGGGGGATGAATTGGAGTTGAAGTCAGCCTCCTCCTACTTGGGTCAACAAGTAGAGGTTGCTACGGATGTAGGTACGCTGTTGCGTTGTGCGAAATCCGATGGGAGGACATTGGTAAGTGTTGAGACCCCAGACACGGTGTGCAATCTTACCTACAAGGCCTTGTATGCTGGGCAATCCCTGCGTATCGGATATGTGACGGTCGCCAATGATTCGAGAAATCTGTACGTGGCCTATTACATGTATTGGGGTAGTTCGTGGGTGTTCAAGGAAACCCACTTGTATGCAGGCAGTCTGAGTGACGCTCCCCTGACTTCCTCGGGAAATCCAAGAGTGGGCAATTTCCCCTATTCGGCTACGTTTGACCCGACAGTTAAACGTTTCGGTTATGCCATACCGTTGAGCAGTTTGGGTGCATTTGGCAATGCCGGTTCTGAAATCGTCGTTCTTGCACATGCCGTGGTTCTCAACCTGGATTCAGACAACATCGTTGTTCAGGAAGAAACCGCTTGGGCTGGTTGCGATCCATTGGTGGTCGGTAACGGGAATTGGGCCACCCTGGTGACCTACACCATTGCTCAATGTGGTGATATGGAAACATATGAATCACCGTCATCCATTTTTACTCAAAAAAGGGATAAGAAAGGAAAAGGAAATGGAAGGGGCCATAATAGGTGACTCATAACAATCGACTGGTAACAAAAATCCCGCAGGCGTTTTACCTGCGGGATTTTTTCGGGGGAACTTACTTTCCTGAGCGGAGGATGAGTTGAGAATAACCGTTGTGCCTGCATATATAGGTACCAGGAGCCACCGGGAATCCTCGTTCATCTGTGCCGTTCCATGTCAAATGGTTGTCGCCTGAACTGATTCCCTGGAACAAACGGACGATTCGTTGACCGGCCAGGTTGTAAATATCAACGGTCAGTTTGCTGCCGGCTTCTTGCCTGATGTCAATGGACACCTGATCAGTAAACGGATTGGGGTAGCAGGAAACGTCGGATTTCTTCACCTCGTTGTGAATGCCCGTAGGCAGAGGCATTTTTGCAACAACCTTGGCAAACAGTGAGCCATTTTCCTCAAAGGTATTGCTGCCCCACAATGTCTCAATCGACAACTCATACGTGTCTTGATTGCTGTATGCCATGATGGTCAACTGATTGCCGGGGGTGAATCCGTTGGGAACAGACGTTAAACCATCATTGCTTGAAGTGATCACGCTGACACTGTTTGCAGCGATCTGGTCGGCACGTAAAATGGTCGAACCAACGCAAACGGTTCCGTCGAAGATCCCAATCTCGTCACCAACCTTGAAATCGGAAGCACCAAGGTCGACCAAATTGATGTTCATGTGGTTGAGGCCATTTCCGGTGAATGACTTAATGAAGTGAGTCGTCTTAGTCGTATCAACATCAGCCGTAGCAGCGGCAGCTCTGGGTAAGTTGCCCCCCATGGACAGGGTATCCGCCCGTGCCATATTGACCAAATATCCCTTCCCAGGCTTCAGGTTACCGATGGTGTTCCTCCATCCACCATATGCACCAAAGTTCTCAATGGAATTACCGGATTCATCCATGACTTTCACCAATGTACCCGATTGGATGAGCGGTTGAAAAATCATCATGGCATCCTTCTCGTTTTCATAGGGACAGGGCACAATGTTCCATCCTGCTTTCAAGGGTATATCAAACGGTAACCCTACTGCCAGACCGGTAAGTGTGAGTTTCCCAGCCACCTTCATGTGTACTTTATACCCTTCCGTTTGGCGGAAGTTACCGATTGAATTTACCCATCCCGTTTGCTGTGAAACCCGTTCATAAGACAATCCCGATTCGTCCAACACTTTTCTCAGCGATCCGGAAGTGACCAGTCCGCCAAAAACGGTGGCTATGTTGTTGTTTGTGGGCATTACATTTCCTGAAATGACGTTCCAGCCAGCAGCCAGAGAAACAACCAGGGATTTTTCCAACGTTGGAGCTTCCATCTCCGAAATGGCTGTGAATTCCGACCAAACCGCCGCTTTCCTGTACAATTCAGCCGTGTTTGCCGGGACAGTCAAGGAACAGGTCGTTTTATTGACAGCGAAGAATACATTGCTCGTTATGAGTTGGGGAGTAACGGCTTGGGTGGAAATCGAGGCCAGTTTGCTGCAACTGTAGAATGCACCACCGCCAATCGATGTAACGGTAGACGGAATCGAAACGCGTGTCAGACCGGTACAGGCCAAGAAAGCCCAGGTGCCGATGGTTTTGACCGAAGACGGCAGCTCTATCTCGAGTAGCTTTGAGCAATAGGAGAAAGCACTGCTTTCAATCACCGTGACAGACGCAGGAATGTTGATTCCCGTCAGACTGGAGCAATAACTGAACGTCTTGTAGCCAATCGACTTTAATGTGGAAGGCAATGTAACGTTGGTCAGTTTTGTGCAATTGGAAAACACACCCTCCTGAAGGGCGGTGACGGAGGTAGGCACCGTAATTCCCGTGAGTGACGCGCAATAGGAAAAGGCGGATTTTCCGATACTGGTGAGGGTATTCGGTAAAACAACACCCGTCAATGCGGAACAATGAGTAAAGGCTTCATCACCAATAGTTTTGATACCGCTCGGAAGCGTCACACTCGTAAGTTTGGCACAATTGGCAAACGCTTTCTTGTCAACAACCGTGACAGAAGATGGAATGGTGACAGTTGTCAATGCGCTGCAGGAAGAGAAAACGCCTTCCGCCAGCGTTTTAAGGTTGCCTTGAATGCTGATATCAGTGACGCCTATGCAATTGGCAAACGCATACCCCCCCACTGAATCGATTGAAGCGGGAAGAGTCAGGCGAGTCAATCCCGTACAACCGTAAAAGGCCCAATCGTCCACTCGGGTCACAGAAGAGGGAAAGGATAAAGAAGTCAGACCCGTACAACTCGAGAAGGCACCTTTGTTGATGGTGGTCAAGGTTGTCGGTAGTGTGACAGATGTCAATCCAATACAATATTCAAATGCTCCTTCTCCAACAGTAGTGAGGGAGGTGGGAAATGTGACGGAAGACAAGTTGCTGCAATTATGAAAAGCACCGATACCCAAATAGCTGACCGATGCAGGGAAATTGAACCCGGTTAGGGCATCACAGTCCGAAAAAGCCCGGGTTGGAATGGAATCGGTCGTCACAGGCAGCGATACATTCTTCAACATTGAGCAACCGGAAAACAGACTTTCACCGAGCACATTGACCGTGGAAGGCAAGGAAATCGATTCCAGTGAGGCGCAACGAGCGAAAGCCGCTTCGCCAATAGATGCAACACCTTCCGGCAGTGTCACACTGGTCAATTTGGTGCACCCATAAAACGTATGTGAGCCAACAGTTACAATCGAAGACGGTAACGAAATGGCTGGCAATGCCGTGCAATTCGAAAACGACCAGTCGCCCAGTCTGGTAACAGATTGAGGTATGGACACACTGGTCAATGCATCACAATTGCCAAAGGCATAATCACCGATTGATTGAACGGAGCCGGGTATTACAACAGAACTCAGTCCATCACATCCAAAAAAAGCATAATTTCCTATTTTTGTCACGGCAGCTGGAAATACCACATTGCTTAGCGATGCGCAATCAATGAACGCGCCAAATCCTATTGACACGAGGTTTTTCGGCAGTATAATGGAACGCAATGCGGCTTTTGACGTGTTGACATTTCGGTCAAACGACTTGGATGGTAATTCGTTGGCCGGATAGGAGGAAGCAAGGGTGTCTGTTCCCGCTTTGCCTGTATATGCCAGAATGCTTGCGTCGCTCAAATTGAGCGTTGTCAGGCTGATCAGGTTGTCACGCAGAAATCTGACATCGCGTGCATCCAGGGTTCCGGTAACGGTTAAATCCGTAATAGCCAGTTTTTCAGTGGTATTAAATAAGGTTGAAAGTGTTCCGGCCGTGGATTGGACAGACTTAGAGACGACCGGATAAGCCAATGTGCAGGAGAAAACGAAAAGTAGAAAAAGTAGGTGTTTTTTCATACGCTTTTTTTTGAAATAATAAGTTCAATAGGGCATCTAATGGAGATACCGGAGACGGTAATCGCTGTTAATAAACAGTGTCAGGCCGTAAGGACCTTATGATTGATTGGAAATCGGGTGTTGTTTACATTCAGATATGGAATAAAAAGGTAACAGTTGTGTGTTTAATAACTCGGTGATCTTGTTCGTTTTTTATAGGACAAAGGTAAGATATGTTTGCATGCGTTTTTGTAGGGGATATAGGTATTTTGATGTAAGGTTGTTTTGCGTCCAATGTATTGAAAAGGTATATTAAACGTCAGTAAAGCAGATATATAGGTAGGTGTTTCGTGTAAATAGGAAGGGCGACTTATTGTATTGAGAACAGCATCATGAAAACGCTGGAAGCCCCTCCGGAAGGGACTTTCGATGCCTTTTGTCATATAAAAGAACAAAGCATGTGTCATATTGGGGTTTGTTGATGTTTTTTTTTGATTATTCACAAAATAACCAATCAACGATAGGTGAAATGTTAAAATAAACAGCCTGTTTTGTTAGGATTGTTCGCTAAAACCCTATCAGGAATGATCTCCTTTTGCGAACGATCGTATACTTTTGAATCATACAACGCATTGAAATGAGAAAAAAAGTGATCCGACAGTTGGTACTACTCTTGGCTACTAACTTGTTTCTTGTTGGCTGTGTATCGCTATACAAACCAACCGTTCTGCAGTCGCCCTTGTTGAAGGAGAAGGGAAACGCGCGTGTTTCAGGTTCTGTTGGCCTGTTGGGTACAGGATTGTTCAACCTGCAGGGTGCATATGCTCCAAACGATCATGTCGGTGTGCTGGTGGGTGGAATGTACCACACAGAACGTACCAATGAAGAATCGGGTAATCCGGAAAAAACATCCATTTACTATGGCGAGGTGGGAGGGGGCTATTTTACCACTTTTGGTGGAGAAGGAAACCGGTTGTTTCAGTGTTATGGTGGTGCTGGAATAGGTAGAAGCAACCATGTCATGCATCAAAACGACCAATCCGAACCACGAATAGGCTCGGAATACGCCACCGTTTTCATCCAACCAGGTATTGCGTATGTAAGCAGGAATTTTGATGCCGCACTTGATGTGAGAAATAACGTTGTTCATCTGTTCAATACCCACGCTAACCTGATGGAACGATTTGAGTTCTGGAACACGCAAAGTTCGTTTGTTGCCGATACTACCTTGAATTTCATGTTGATTGAACCAACGTTGACCCTTAGGTTCGGGCCCGAGCGTGTCAAAGGATTCATTCAGGTTGGACTCACATTGCCTGTATGGAATTCGAATGTATATGTAGATGTGTTCGGATCGTCCCTGTTGTTGGGGCAATTTTTCAAATGCTCAGTTGGAATAACCTACTTGTTGCCTACTCAATAAACGCAGCCTGAAAGAACAATTCATTTTTTTGTGTTTTACAAGGAGAAAAACGCGTACTTTTGCAGAAAGTATGCGTTTTTTTTAATTATGATTCAAGACATTCATCCCCATCGCTTCGATAATCAGTACAAACCGTTTGCTGTTTTGGGTGAACACGATTACGTGTTCCATTTTAGGGGAAATACTCTGTTGCTAAAAAACGACGGTGATAAACTGGGCCTACCCAGAAAAAGCGATTTACAGAAATTGACGCCAGAAACATCATCGGTGTTTCTGTTTACACTCAATCAAACAGCCTGTTTTCTAATCCGGGAAGACCCTGATGTGGATGATCCATCTTTCACATACCACTCCTTGGAGGTTTTCAGGACAATGAAAGAACAAGAAATTGCTTGGATCTGCCTATCTGGATTTCATCTGCATACCTGGTATTCACGCAACCAATACTGTGGAACGTGCGGAAGCATAACCCGGCACAAGTCGGACGAACGGGCCATGGAGTGTCCCAACTGTCGATCCATCTTTTACCCAACCATTGCACCGGCAGTCATCGTAGCCATTGTAAGTGGTGAACAGATTCTCTTGGTAAGGGGAGGCAGAAGCATCAACGGACGCTATTCCTTGGTCTCTGGGTTTGTGGAAGTAGGTGAGACGCTGGAAGAGGCGGTGGTGCGTGAAGTCAAGGAGGAAACAGGCTTGGACGTACATGCCATCCGCTACTATAAAAACCAACCCTGGCCGCTTTCCGGTTCCATGATGGTCGGTTTTATTGCCGAAGCCGAAATAAACCAGCCGCTCGCTATCGATCACGAAGAATTGAGCGATGCCGCCTGGTTTTCCAGGAACCACCTTCCCGAACACTCTTTATCACTCAGTATCGCTGGCGAGATGATTGAACAATTTGAGAAAGGCGCACTTTTATAAGTATTTGGCATCGTTACAACTCTCCTAAAGCGTAAATAAACGGCATATTTTAGTTTTTTAACTATGTTTCATAGTTGAATAACTAAAAAGTATAGTTTCTTTGTGTGAAACAACGAAACAACCATGAAATCACTTACTGCAAAAGAAGAAGAAATCATGGGCTTTTTTTGGGAGAGAGGCCCGCTTTTCGTGAAACAGATCCTGTCTTTCTACGAAAATCCAAAACCCCATTTCAATACGCTGTCCACCATTGTCCGTGGCTTGGAGGAAAAGGGCTTCCTCACACATACTGCCTACGGAAATACGTACCAGTATGTTGCTTCAGTCAGTGAAGAAGAATTTCGGAAAGCGACACTTAAGCAAGTCATTTGGAAATACTTCGACAACTCCTATCTGGGAGCCGTCTCTACACTGGTAAAAGAAGAATCCATTACATTGGACGAGTTGAAACAACTTATCCAACAAGTGGAAAAGGCAAACAACAAGTAGTTTGTGCATCAGCATTTGATTCAACCCTATTAAACTAGTTGAACCATGGGAACCTTCTTTATCTACATCGTCAAGTCTGCCATCTGTCTGGTTATCTTCTACTTGTTTTACAAGCTGCTGCTCAGTAAGGATACGTTTCACCGATTCAACCGGATTGCTTTGCTGAGTCTGATGGTGTTGTCGTTCGTTATTCCTGTTGCTTCGTACCTGTTCCATTCAACAAAACCATCCGGCGTAGTAGACCTGGGTGCGTTGTTTCAAGCCGGAAATGCTGTTGTGCTGAATACGCCGGTCAATACAAGAACCGATTATTCCCTGTTGTGGATTCAGTTACTCATGCTGGTCTATTTGATTGGGGTGGTTGTTTGCTTATCAAGACAGATTCTGTCGATGATAAACATGTTCAAGCTGATGAAAAACAGCCAAAAACTACCTGATACGGAGTACACCCTGTATCTGCATGACAAGAGAATTGCCCCTTTCAGCTGGATGAAACGCATTGTTATATCCATCAACGACATGAATGAAAATCAAGAAAAGATACTAACGCACGAATTGGCGCATATCCGTATGGGACATTCCTGGGACCTGATGCTAGTGGATGTCTGCCTCTCTTTCCAATGGTTCAACCCAGCGTCCTGGTTACTGAAACAGGAACTGCAAA
>CAYTIY010000090.1:0-9774 GCA_964438045.1 uncultured Bacteroidales bacterium
ATCGCAAACAGTGAAGGCAAACGTACCACACCTTCCGTGGTTGCTTTTATTGAGGGTGGAGAACGTAAGGTTGGTGATCCTGCCAAACGACAAGCCATCACCAACCCCAGCAAGACCATCTCTTCGATCAAACGGTTCATGGGTGAAAGCTACGACAACCTGACCAAGGACATCAACCGCATGGCCTACAAGGTAGTGCGTGGTGACAACAACACGGCTCGCGTTGATATCGATGGCCGTCTGTACACCCCACAGGAAATTTCAGCCATGATTCTTCAAAAAATGAAGAAAACAGCCGAAGATTACTTGGGAACCGAAGTGACCGATGCTGTAATCACCGTGCCTGCTTACTTCAACGACTCTCAACGTCAGGCTACCAAGGAAGCCGGTGAAATTGCCGGTTTGAAGGTACGACGCATCGTGAACGAACCGACAGCCGCTGCATTGGCCTACGGTTTGGACAAGAAGCACAAGGACATGAAGATTGCCGTATTCGACTTGGGTGGTGGTACGTTCGATATCTCCATCCTCGAACTGGGCGATGGCGTTTTTGAAGTGAAATCAACCAATGGTGACACCCACCTGGGTGGTGACGATTTTGACCAGACCATCATCGACTGGTTGGCCGAAGAATTCATCAAAGACGAAGGCATTGACCTGCGCAAAGATCCCATGGCGTTGCAACGTTTGAAAGAAGCTGCCGAAAAAGCCAAGATAGAACTTTCCAGCTCCACTTCGACAGAAATCAACTTGCCGTACATCATGCCGGTTAACGGCATTCCCAAGCACTTGGTAAAAACGTTGAGCCGTGCTCAATTCGAAAAGTTGTGTGACCGTTACATCCAGGCATGTATGGAACCGTGCCGCAAGGCGCTGTCCGATGCAGGCTTGACGGCCAGCGACATTGACGAAGTAATCCTGGTGGGTGGTTCCACCCGTATCCCCGCCATACAATCGTTGGTGGAAAAATTCTTCGGTAAGACCCCGTCCAAGGGTGTAAATCCGGATGAAGTGGTTGCCGTGGGTGCTGCCATCCAGGGTGCCGTTCTTTCGGGTGATGTGACCGATGTATTGCTGCTCGACGTAACACCGCTTTCATTGGGTATTGAAACCATGGGTGGAGTAATGACCAAGCTCATTGAATCAAACACGACCATCCCGACCAAGAAATCGGAAGTATTCACAACGGCCGCCGACAACCAGCCTTCTGTGGAAATCCATATCTTGCAGGGTGAGCGCTCCATGGCCAAGGACAACAAGACCATCGGTCGTTTCCACCTGGACGGTATCCCATCCGCCCGTCGTGGTACACCGCAGATTGAAGTGACCTTTGATATCGATGCCAACGGTATTCTCAACGTTTCGGCAAAAGACAAAGCCACCGGCAAACAACAAAGTATCCGAATCGAAGCTTCCAGCGGATTGACCGATGCTGACATCAAGCGTATGAAGGATGAGGCTGCCGCTAACGCCGATGCCGACCAAAAGGAAAAGGAACGCATTGACAAGCTCAACCACGCCGACAGCTTGATCTTCCAAACCGAGAAGCAGTTGGAGGAACTGGGCGACAAACTGCCTGCCGACAAGAAGGCTCCCATTGAAGCGGCGCTGGCTAAGTTGAAAGAAGCTCACAAGGCTCAGGATATTTCCGGCATCGATGCCGCCACCGCCGAGTTGAACAGTGTGTTCCAGGCTGCATCACAGGATATGTACAACCAGTCCGGCGCGCAGGGTGGTGCACAGGGTGGCCCGCAAGACTTCGGTGGCCAGCAACAGTCGCAAGGTGGCCAATCCACCGGAAACGACAAAGGCACCGACAACGTGACCGATGTGGACTTTGAAGAAGTGAAATAATAGATTAATTTCAATAGGTAGGATAGACCGCCGCAGGCTTTCGGGCTTGCGGCGGTTTTTTTATGGTTGGGTCGGGGTTATTGCATGGATGCCGGTTGTCATGATGGTTCTTTTTCCAGGATAGGACGAATCAAGGCCACCAATAGAATGGGAATCAGAGCGCAGACCATGACGTAAATGAAGAAGTGCTGGTAGCCCATCCATTCCTGCAGGGCGCCTGCAGCCATACCCGGTAGCATCATGCCCAGGGCCATGAAGGCGGTACAGAACGCATAGTGGGCGGTTTGGTGTTCGCCTTTACAGAACTGCAGCATGAACACCGTGTAAGCTGTAAACCCGAAACCGTAACCGAATTGTTCGAAGGCCACGCCTGTGTTGATGATCCATAGGCTGTCGGGCAGGGCATAGGCGAAGTAGATGGACGTCAGGTTGGGCAATGTCAGGCAAAGTACCATGGGCCAGATCCATTTCCGCAAACCCTGTTTGGAAATAACAATGCCGCCGAGGATACCACCCACAATCAAGGCAATCACACCCACCACTCCGTAAACCGTGCCTACAGCCGACGTACTCAGCCCAAGCCCCCCTACGCTTTTGTCATCGAGCAGGAAGGGGGATGAAAGTTTCAATAACTGGGCCTCGGAAAAGCGATACAGCAACAGGAAGGCTATGGCTAGGCCACTGTTTTCCTTCTTGAAAAAGGTGATGAAGGTTTCCACGAAGGCTTGCCAGATGACTCCCACACTTCGGTTGGGATTGGGAGCGTCGGCCTCAGGATGCGGCAGCATTCGCTTGTGGTACAGGCTCATGAATAGGAACATAACGGCCATCAAGAGAAAGGTGACCATCCAGGCGAAGGGAACGGTGCCGGATTTTTCCATTATGGGAAGAATCCAACCAATCAGGGCGTTTGAGTCTTGTTTCTCTGCCAACGCGGAGAGGTCAATTTTTTCCAGCCAGCCTGCAAGAATTATGAGCAAGCCTTGTCCGCTGATCATGGCCAGGCGGTAAAAGGTGTTGCGGATACCCACAAAAAAAGCCTGTTCCTTGTTGTTCAGCCCCAACATATAGAACCCGTCGGCCGCTATGTCGTGGGTGGCTGAGGAAAAGGCCATGATCCAGAAAAAAGCCATGCTGTACTGGAACCAGTGGGGGGTTGGCAGGGAGAAGGCGACTCCGCCCAGGCTGGCGCCCAGAAGCAGCTGCATGGTCACCACCCACCAGCGTTTGGTTTTGATCAGGTCGACAAAGGGGCTCCAGAGAAACTTGATGGTCCACGGCAAATACAGCCAACTGGTGTAGAGGGCAATGTCGGTGTTCGACATATTGAAACGCTTGAACATGATCACCGAGATGGTCATGACGGCCACGTAGGGGATGCCTTCTGCAAAATAAAGCGTGGGAATCCAGGCCCAGGGGTTACGTGTTTTCATGGGTATTTGTTAAAGGTTGGTTTAAGGATAGAGGTCTTGGAGAGTAGTGGATGGGTAGTAATGCGTCAGTATGTCCCGGTAGGAGTAGCCTTGTTCGCCCATCACGGCAGCGCCAATCTGGCACAGGCCCACTCCGTGTCCCCAACCGGCACCATGCAGGGTGAATCCGGTTGCGGTTTTTTCCACCACGAAAGCCGAACTGTAAAGGTGTGTGTGAGAGAACGAGCGGCGAATTTCGAGTTCCTTTCCTATAATGTAGCTTTGTTTGCTGCCTACCACCCTTAGTCGCACAATACGTCCTGAGACGCCGCGTTCCAAGGGTTCGAGTTCAATAATTTCACCCACATCCATGCCGGAGCGTCGGGCAAACAGTTCGCTGATTTCCTGACGCTCGTAATGTACACGCCACCGGTAGAAATCTGGTGTTTCCTGGTCGTAGTTGTTGAGCACCTGGGAAAGGATGGCCGGGTCGTGAGTATTACAAAAGGAGGGGGGATTGCCCAATATCCAGGTCCTGGCTGCTTCTTCCTGTCGTAAATCCGGCAGTTTTGATGAATTACCTTCCTCTATTTTCCAATCGGGTTTTCCGCTTAAATAGGGCTTGGGCAAATTTTCCCAGCAAAATTGAAATTCCTCGAGGTGACCGCCGCAGCTTTTTGAAAAGCGGGCGTCACACAGTTGGCCGTCGTTGCTGAGCACTTGCCCGCGTGTATATTGGATGGCTGTTCTGACGTTGGGGTTGGTCGCCCTGGTCACTCCCTGATAGCGTTGACAGTGGTCATCGGCACAAACATCGAACAAATCGTGGTCTTCCCTGTCGTACCATTTTACGCGCTCTGTTGCGGTTTCCAACATACCGCTTTCGGCTTTTTCTTTCTTGCCTTTTTGCAACACCTGCGACAGCAGCCAGCTGCGTGAAATCACGGCATGTGCTTTGAGCAATTCCATGGAGGCGTTTGCACTCATTTCGGAAGATATGACGCTGGTTAGGTACGATTCCAGCAACACACGGTTGATAGCTATCAGGCTATTAGTGGAAACAATGACTGATAGCTCGCCCTCAAAGGCCTGCCGTTCCGTTCGTTCCCAGTGAAAATCGATACCTATGCGTACATCGTGCAGTTCAAACGAACTTCCGGGGCGAACGGGAACAAAAAAAAGTTGGTCGTACGTCTTACCCTGGAACAGGATGTGGCCGTCTTGGTAGTTGAGGGTGAAATCTCCCTTGAACTGACAATCGGCGGTCTCGGGTGCATTCCCCGTCTGCGACAGCGTATAGGGAGTTGGAAAGGTGAGGTGGAGTTCGAGGCCTGAGACAATGCCTACTTCCAAAAAGGGTTCTTGGTTGAAGTGGTGACTATTCATGGTGTGGTGGTGAGAAAACGTAGGTTAAGAGTGGTTGGTGAGTTGTTTCGAAAGATGTGCTATGGTTTCATCATTCCACGACACCTCGTTGTAAATGGTTGCCAGTTCTTCGTCCGTCAAGGCACTGAAGTCTTCCTGTCTGGCGGCTATCAGTAATCCACCCATTTCCACCGCGGCCGGGCTGATGAGCCGTTGGTGCTCGTCCTGCCTGAAATAGCAGGAGGGTCGGTGAGCCCTGCGGTAAAACATGACCAGGTGCCATCCTTGTTGGTCGTACCAGCACAAAACGTTGACCATAGGTTCCTCAATTTCTGACTGTGCGGCTTGCAGTGTTTCCATCAACTGCGTGGTCAGCCCTGTCAGGGCTTGCTCGGTTTTCCCTTCCAGCAACCAGCCTCCGCGCGACAAACCGGAGAGTCGGTAGAGAGTGGCGCCTTCCTGCGCCAAAACGGTTTCAGTATGATGGCTCCTGATGCTGTCGATATCGGTTTGAAGGGGAATCAGCCCTTTGTTGCCTGCCTGAAAGTGCAGATGATCGGGGGCTGAAGCGCCGCATTGAGGTCCGTTGTAAAAAACCACGCTGTCGTCTAACCACTGTGCCAGTCGGAACAGCGTATCTATATAAGGTGTCAGGCGTTGAGGCTGGTGTGTGCCAATGATGGTAAAATGCCTGGGGAAAACGGGAAAAGGGTTTACCAGTAAGGTGAACCGTGGCTCTCCCGGAACGGCAAGGCTTAGCTGCTCGGGAGGGCGGTTGGTATCGCACAGGAAACAGGGCCGTTCACGGATGGCACTTGCCGTGGTGTTGGCCGCCGTTGAGGCCATGCGCCCGGGATTGACCTGCACCACCAACCGGGTACCGTTGAGTTCCACGGTTCGGGTGAGCGATTGTTTGAGCCGGTTGTAGTTTTCAACCGCGAGGGGCCATTGCTTCAATTGGTTGTCGAAGAAGTCTGATGGGGTTGGCATGATTACAAACGGCTGCGCAAGATGGTTTCAACCACTTCGGCTGTTATGTTCCGGTTTTCGCCCATCACCCAACCGCGTTCACGGGTGCGTTCGGTTACTTTCTTGACGGCTTCTTCGCCCAAGCCATAGTCGGACAGGTGGGTGCCTATTCCCATGCGTTGGAAGAAGGAGTCAATGGCGTTGACCGTTGCTGAAGCGCGTTCCATGGGGCTGCCTTCTTTGATGCCGAAGACGGCCTCACCCAGTTGAACCAGTTTGGCTGACTTATTTTCCAATAGTGTGTTAAGCAAGCCGGGAAGCACGATGGCCAAGGTCTGGGCGTGATCCAATCCAAAAAAGGCGGTCAGTTCATGCCCGATTTGGTGGGTGGCCCAGTCTTGTGGCACGCCAACTCCAATCCAACCATTCAGTGCCCAGGTGGAAGCCCACATGAGGTTGGCCCTGACGTCATAGTCGTTGGGTGTCTTGAGTGCCTGCGCGCCGGTTGTGGTCAGGATGCTCAGGATGCTTTCGGCAAAACGGTCCTGAATCTGAGCGTTGACAGGATAGGTGAGGTATTGTTCGGTGGTATGGACAAAGGCGTCCACCACACCGTTCGCAATCTGACGGGCCGGCAGGGTATAGGTTGTTTCCGGATCGAGGATGGAAAATACGGGGTAAGCCAGGGGAGAGCTGAACGAGTCTTTCCGGAGCAAAGTGCGATTGGTAATTACGGCATTGCCATTCATTTCAGATCCGGTGGCCGGCAGTGTCAGGATGGTTCCCAGGGGAAGGGCTTTCTCCGGTAAACGGCCAATGGAGAGGATATCCCACAGGTCGCCGTCGGCCTGGCTGGCAAGGGCCATGAACTTGGAGGCGTCGATGACCGACCCACCGCCTGCAGCCAAAATAAAATCGATGCGCTGCTCCTTGATGAGCTTGATGCCTTCGAGGCAGGTTTCGTAGACGGGATTCACTTCAATACCGGAAAATTCGAAGACCTCGCGGCCTTTGAGTGCTTCCATTATTTGGTCGTACACACCATTTTGTTTGATGCTGCCACCTCCATATACTAAAAGGATGCGCTGACTGGTGGGTATTTCCTGTGACAGTTGTTTAATGCTGTCTTTTCCAAAGATGATCTTAACGGAGTTGAAAAAGCTGAAGTTGTACATGGTTTTGTTTTTTATTGACGGGCTAATTCGTGGTTTTGGCGTTGACGGGCTTTCAATTCGATGGTTCTCAGCTTGTCTTTGTAATGATTGAATTGGTTGAGTTTAACCAGGTCAATCGAAGCATCGGAATTTTCTTCCCACCGGCGACACAGGTACAATACGTCGTAAATACGCCCGATTTTCCACTGTCGGGAGATGCGCAGTCCCATCGCGTAGTCTTCGCCGTAGCTGGTGTTGGGCAAGTTAATGTTACGAAACAATGGAGTAAAGAAGGCTCTGGGAGCTCCCAACCCGTTCACCCGAAGGGCGTTGTTTCGGCCGTTTTTTTCCGTCCATTCCCGGTGGTCTATGATGCCGGGAGGAATGGTATCCAGGTTGACGTCACACATGCGGTAGCTTCCCACCAGCATGGCACAGCGTTGTGAGTAAAATTCCCGTACGATGCGTTCCAACACCCGATCGTCGCTGTACACGTCGTCGCTGTCGAGTTGCACGGCAAACCGTCCGCACTGCGGGTGGTGCACCCCTGAATTCCAGCAACCGCCAATACCCAAGTCGTTCCGTTCCGGTATAAAGTGAATCAGGCGTTTATCCTGTTGTGCCAGGTTGGCCAGGATGTCGGCAGTTCCGTCGGTGGAATGATTGTCGATAACAATCACGTTGAAGGGAAAATCGGTTTGCTGGTTCAATACGGATGCCACCGCATCGGCTATGGTTCTACACCGGTTTCTCACCGGTATGATGACGCTGGCTTCCACGGGGAAGTTTTCCACTGTCAGGTCGATATCCTCGAAAACGGGCGGTAACCATGCACCAACTGCTTTCAGGTGGGTACTGCACACGGCTTCCATCTCCACCTGTACGGCCCTGTTTTTTGGGTCAACGTAGGCAAATTGATTCGTTTCCTGATCGGCTGCACGGCCTGTTTCCTGAGTGTACAGACGTTCGTCCAGGTGTACGATGGGCCAATTGATGGATATGGTAAGCCTAAGTTCGTACAGGGCGGCTGTTTGTAAAGAGGGTGCCAGCGTTTTTAGTGCCTGTTTAGCAGCTTCGGTACGAATCAGCAAGAGAGTGCCGAAGTCAAAATCGTCGCGCAGGCTGCCTTCCTGGTAATCATTCAAAGGATGTGCCGTTATATTGCCGTTCGTGGATTCCAGGTAATCGGAAAACAACATACCAGCATCCGTGTCGGTGGCCACCTGAATCATACGATCCACGGCGTGCGGGCCGGGGATAGGCAGTTTGGGAGCGGTGCTTAGTAGAAAAAAGTCGGATTGGGCCGACTCAATGATGCGTGCCAAGCCTTCGCTGGAATACGGATTGCAGCCGCTCTCTACTGTTGTTACGCGGGAAAAAGTGCTGTCTGCCTGTTGGTTGGGTTGACCAATATGATAGAGTGTCATTTTGTTGGACATGGTACTGTTTTGTATACAAAAATAGTCGATTTTTTGGTATTTCATCTATCTTTGCCAGGCCACTAAAAATGGATTATCGTTTGTATTATTCGTTTTTATATGCCTGCTTTTACGGTTGAATCGTTGGATTGTATGATTTGTAGCTGATGAATTCGATAAAGGTGATTGGTTTTGATGCTGATGACACGTTGTGGGAAAATGGCGTGTATTTCAAGGAACTGGAAGCTACGTGCTGTCGGTTGATGGAACCGTACATTCCTGCTTATGAAATGAGTCAGTTGCTCTATCGTATTGAACAAAAGAATCTTCCTTGGTATGGCTATGGCGTCATGGCCTTTACGCTGTCATTGATTGAAGCCTCTATTGAAGCAAGTAGGGGCAGCGTTCCTGCATCGGTTATCAAAACAATTCTTGATGGAGGCCGGGAAGTACTGGGCCGTCCTGTTCGATTGCTGTCGGGTGTGGAGCGCGTGCTCCCCAGGTTGCGGCCGCGCTACAAATTAATTGTGGTTACCAAAGGGGATTTGCTGGACCAGGAGCGGAAACTCGATGCGTCTGGTCTGCTGCCTCTCTTTCACCATATAGAGGTGGTGACAGAAAAGCATGCTTCCAATTATAGCCGATTGTTTGATGTATTGAATGTGAGTCCGCACGAATTTTTGATGGTGGGCAATTCTCTCCGGTCTGATATTGTGCCTGTTTTAGCGTTGGGAGGTAATGCCGTTCATATACCTCAACCTGAAGTCTGGGAGCATGAGAACGCAGCTGTCCCCGACGAATCCTACGTCACGCTTAGCTCTATGGATGATCTGCCTGGTATTTTGAGTTGTAATTGATGCATTTTTTTTGTGCGGATAATCAGTTACATACTTGTTTTTTTATGTTTTTCAGCATAAAAAAACGCCAATAAGTTTGCGAAGTTCAAATAAACGCTCTACTTTTGCAACCGCTTTTAGAGAAAAGCACACGGCTAAGCGTCCGGTCCACGCAAGAATCTTTTTGCGTTTTTTTTCTGAAAAGATTTGTGGATTCAAAAACTTGCCGTATCTTTGTAACCCTTTCCAGAAAATGAAAGCCGAGTCTGTTAAAGTCTCGGTTGTTTTCTGAGAAGAAGATGCCGGAGGGCATCAACAAGCGTTCTTTGGAATAGTGAGATACAAGTAGTACAAGGAGAGATTTTGGGTAAAAATCGAACCGTCAAGGACTAGAGATTCCAATAAGGCTAGGATATAGAAAAAAACTTTTACAAAGAAGAGTTTGATCCTGGCTCAGGATGAACGCTAGCGATAGGCTTAACACATGCAAGTCGAGGGGCAGCACATGAGTAGCAATACGATGGTGGCGACCGGCGCACGGGTGAGTAACACGTATGCAACCTGCCTTCAACTTTGGGATAACCCGTTGAAAAACGGACTAATACCGGATAATACAGGGGCACCACATGGTGATATTTGTTAAAGATTTATCGGTTGAAGATGGGCATGCGTATGATTAGCTAGTTGGTGAGGTAACGGCTCACCAAGGCAACGATCATTAGGGGTTCTGAGAGGAAGGTCCCCCACACTGGTACTGAGACACGGA
>CAYTIY010000091.1:0-9607 GCA_964438045.1 uncultured Bacteroidales bacterium
CTTGAGCCATCACCCACATGGTGCGGCACAGGGCGGCTGTTTTCCAGTCACCTTCAGCACCAAAACCAAAACCTTCAGCCATCAACCGCTGAGAAGCAAAGCCCATCAGCTGTTTCATACCTTCCAGTTCGTCGAAGCTGGTGGTAAAGGCAGTCGCTTTCTTTTCAATCAAGAAACGGCGCAAACCGATTTCCTGAGCAGCAGCATCGCGTACGTATTGGTGATCGGCACCACCCTTGGCGGCGTTGGGTGCAAAATCATACAGACGTTCGTATTCAGCCACCAAGGTGTCGATTTCTGCTTCAGTAACGGCTTCTACGTAAGGTACCAGCTTGGCGATGGGGGCATTGTCCACGTGGTAACCCAGGCGGATTTCAGCTTCAACCTTGTCACCATCGGTAACGGCCACGTTGTTCATGTTGTCACCGAAACGGATGATACGCATATTTTGGGCATCTTCCCAGGCAGCACAGACGCGCATCCAGATGGCGATTTTTTCCTGGGTGGATTTGTCTTTCCAGTAGCCGACAACCACCTTGCGGGGCTTGCGCAGACGGCTGGTGATGTGACCGAATTCGCGGTCTCCATGAGCACTCTGGTTGAGGTTCATGAAGTCCATGTCAATTTCGTTCCATGGAATGGTTTCGTTGTATTGGGTATGCAGGTGCAACAGCGGTTTCTTGTAGTCCATCAAACCGTGGATCCACATTTTAGCCGGAGAAAAGGTGTGCATCCAGGTGATGATGCCCACGCATTTGGTGTCACCATTGGCCGTACGCATGATTTCAGAAATCTCAGACGAAGAATTGGCAGTGCCTTTGTACACAACCTTGATGGGCAGATTGCCGGATGCGTTCAAAGCCTTCACCATTTCATTGGAATGGGCATCCACCTTGACAACAGCGTCGCCTCCGTAGAGCAACTGGGCTCCGGTGACAAACCAAACTTCTAAATCCTTGTAATTCATAGCTGTTTAATTTAAATTGGTAAATTTATGTATTGATTCATTTATTTCGATTGACCGTAATAAGCACCCGGACCGTGTTTGCGGAAAAAATGCTTCTGGATGAGGTGCTTGTTCATATCCAAACCCGGATTGACCTGAAAAGCAATGTGCGCCATCTTGGCTACCTGTTCCATGACCACAGCATTGTGTACCGCATCATGGGCATCCTTTCCCCACGAGAAGGGACCGTGATTCTTCACTAGCACGGCAGGCACGTGGTTGGGGTCGATGCCGGCAAATCGTTCCACAATGACGTTGCCTGTTTCCTGCTCGTAGGCGCCCATCACTTCGACTTCTGTCATGTCGCGGGTACAGGGGATATCCTGGCTGAAGTAGTCGGCGTGGGTAGTGCCGATGCTGGGGATGTCCCTGCCGGCTTGCGCCCATGCGGTAGCGTACGTTGAATGGGTATGCACCACCCCTCCTATTTCAGGAAAAGCTTTATAGAGGACCAAATGAGTGGCTGTATCGGAAGACGGTTTGAGGGTACCTTCCAGCACCTTTCCGTCCAAATCCAGGAGTACCATGTCATTGACCGTCATGGTTTCATACGATACTCCGGAGGGTTTGATGATTACGATGCCTTTTTCCCGATCGATGGCGCTGACGTTGCCCCAGGTAAAAATGACCAGGCCGTGATGTACCAATTCGAGGTTAGCCTCAAAAACCGATTGTTTTAGTTGATTTAAATCCATATCATTAAGTATATTATAACGCAAATGTAAATCCTTCGTCTTTCAACCGTTCATAGGATGTCGTGTTGAACGTGTACAGAAACGCACCCCGCCTGGATGAATTCTTGTCCTTTTCTTCCGATCTCTCCAAGAAATGAATACTTTGTACCTTCTTCCTGAAGTTGCGCTTGTCAAGTTCTTGTCCATAGATAGCTTCGTACAAGGCCTGCAGTTGGGGTAAGGTGAATTTTTCCGGCAACAGGTTGAAACCTATCGGTTCGATGGATGCTTTTCGTCGCAATTGACGAAGGGCTTCGTGTACCATGCTCTCATGGTCGAAAATAAGCGGGGGCATCTTGTCGATACTGAACCAGGTTGCGTTATGTTTGGCCAACAAACGCCGGTCAAAATCATCCATATTAATCAGGGCATAATAGGCCACCGACAACACCCGGTCTGCCGGGTCTCGGTCTATTTTTCCAAAAACACCAATCTGATCCATAAAAATGGATTCCAGCCCCGTCAATTCATACAGCACGCGTTCAGCCGCCTGATCAACACTTTCTGATTGATTCAGAAAGCCACCCATCAACGACCATTCTCCCAAACAGGGATTGAAGTCGCGCTTAATGAGCAATAGTGTCAATTCGCCTTTGTGAAAACCGAAGATGATGCAATCAACAGCTACGAGATATTTATCGTTGTTCTTGTAAAAGTTGCACATAGAGGCAGAAAAATAATTCGTGTAAAAATAACACTTATAACGCATGGTGTACTGCAATGATGCATGTTGTACAACATAATTAACATCCATTATGGATAAAAAAAACCGGAGTCAACAAAGACCCCGGTTTTCAACTATAATCGTGCGTAAACTTACCAGAAGAATGCGTACAATGCAATAACAATCACACAGATACCCATGGCACCAATAAAGAAACCACGGTCTGTTTTAAATAATTCCGGCTCGAAGGAATAAGCCTTTTCGTCTTGTTTCGTGCTATTGGCATTGGTCAACAAAATAATGGAAAGGAAGGCCATGAGCACACCAAAGAAGTTGATGGCTGCCATACCAATGTTGGCGTATTTTTCACCGAACAACAGGCCGACAATGAAACAAACGGCAGCGATAACGGCAAAACCGGTACCAGCAGCCTTCAGGCCTTTCTTGTTCTTTACGCTCAAACCTTCAGCTTCAACCATGTGCTTCTTATCGGTCAACGACAATGTCACAGCGATAGCGATGAGGAACATGCAGACATACCCCATGCGAAGCAGGAAGGGCAGGTCAGGCAAGGCAATCTTCATGGCAATACCGATGGGTATGGTGAAGATGGCTGTCCACAAGGCGGCACGGTTCGTAGCCTTTTTCCACAACAAGCCCATACCGAACACCACAACTACACCCGGATAGATGAAGCCGGTGTATTCCTGGATGTACTGGAACGCTTGGTCAAGACCACCCAACAGCGGCTTGGCAGCAATAGCGGCAATCACCAAGGCAACCAGTGCGGAAATACGTCCCACCTTCACCAGCGTTTTCTGGCTAGCCTTCGGGTTGATGAGAGTGTGGTAGATATCCATCGTAAAGATGGTGGAGGTACTGTTCAACATGGAAGCCAACGATGATACGATGGCGGCGACTAAAGCGGCAAACGCCAAACCACGGATACCGTTCGGTGCGAAGTTGGCCAGCAACCAGGGATAGGCATGGTCAGCCTTGGTGATGACACCCAATGTCTGAGACTTACCCATGAAGGCTTCAGCAGCCATTTTCAATTCGGGGTTTGCGAACAAGACATAAGCGGCAATACCGGGAATAACCACGATAAGAGGGATCAAAATCTTCAGGAAGCCGGCAAAGATCAAACCACGTTTGGCTTCTTTCAGGTTTTTGGCAGCCAAACCTTTTTGGATAATGTACTGGTTGAAACCCCAGTAACCCAGGTTGGTCAACCATAAGGCTCCAAAAATAACAGCAAGACCGGGGATGTCCTTGAAGATATCAAAAACCTCACCGTTGTCGTTGATGGCTGTTGTACCTTCCGGAATGATCATATGAAAATGCGAGGTACCGTTTGTGGTACAGAAATCATACAGGCGTTGTATACCACCCATGAGGCTACCTTCACCAACTGCGTTGATGGCTACACCGGCTGTGATCAAACCACCACCGATCAAGAAAACAACCTGCAACACGTCTGTCCATGCCACTGCCTTCAACCCACCATAGATGGAGTAAATGCCGGAGAAGACAAACAGACCGATAACGCCCCACATGACAGGCACACCCAGAATCATGTTCATGGCCAACGCGCCCAACCAGGCAACGGAAGTCAGGTTGACAAACACGTAAACGAGCAACCAGAAGAAGGAGAAGAAAAAGCTCACACCCGTACCAAAACGTTCCTTGGCCAACTGAGGTGTTGTGTAAATCTTCTTTTCCAGCATAACCGGCAAAAGAAATTTAGCAACCAGGATCAAGGTGATGGCAGCCATCCATTCATAGGCGGCAATAGCCAAACCAATACGGTAACCGGATCCGGACATGCCGATAAAATGTTCGGCAGAAATGTTGGCTGCGATCAGGGAGGCACCAATAGCCCACCAGGTCAGCGTGCCACCTGCCAGAAAGTAGTCTTTGGCATTCTTTTCCTCACCCTTCGGGGTACGGGAAAGCCACAGACCCAATCCGACAATCAATACAGCGTACACTACAAAGATGGCGTAGTCTAAAAAGGAAAAACTTACACTCATACGATTAGATTAAATGGTTGATAGTTATTTTTTTGGTATTAGTTTTCAATTAAAACAAGGGCTCACACCAATTTTCTTGCACCGTCACTGATAACGACATCATAGACCAAGGGAAGTTTATCATATTTTTCCTTGTATCTTTGCTTGGCCGTTTCAACAAACGTTTCATACCGTTCTTCTTTGACCAGGTTGATGGTGCATCCACCGAAACCGCCTCCCATGACACGTGAACCGGTCACACCCAGTTCACGGGCGCAATCATTGAGAAAATCAAGTTCCTCACAGCTCACCTCGTACAAACGGCTCATACCGTCGTGGGTTTTGAACATATTGGCCCCTACCCGTTCGTAATCGCCTTTAGTCAGCGCATCGCATACATCAAGTACCCTTGCGGTTTCCTCAATGACGTAGGTGGCTCTCATGACATCTTCCTCACTCAATAGCGACTTTACTTCCTGTAGCATGTCCATTGTGGCATCCCGCAGGAATTCAACTTCGGGATGGTTCTTTTTTATGGCGGCCACAGCTGTTTCGCAGGAATGACGGCGTTTGTTGTAGGCAGAAGAAGCCAGTTCGTGCTTTACCTGCGAATCGAGCAAAACAAGTTTGTACCCTTTGGGGTCAAATGGATAATAGGTGTGTTCCAGCGAACGGCAGTCGAGCAACATTAAATGTCCGGCTTTTCCGAATACGGAAGCGAATTGATCCATGATGCCACACTTGACACCACAGTAATTGTGTTCGGTGGCTTGTCCTACCAAGGCCAGCTCGAATTTATCCAATCCGCATGCGAAGAGGTCGTTCAGAGCAAATGCGTAGGTGCTTTCCAGTGCAGCCGACGAGGACATGCCGGCACCCAGGGGTACATCACCGGCAAAAGCCGTATTGAACCCTTCCAGTTTGGCTCCGCGTTTGATCATCTCACGGCATACTCCAAAAATATAACGGGCCCAACTTGCGCGGGGTGCATCTTCTTCGTTGAGACCAAATTCCACATAATCCTTCAAATCAATGGAATAGGCCCTCACTTTGGAAGTACCGTTCAGTTTGATTTCCGCAATCATTCCTTTATCGATGGCACCAGGAAAAACAAAACTTCCGTTGTAGTCGGTGTGTTCTCCGATAAGGTTGATTCGTCCGGGGGACGCAAAGACAGAACCTTCTGTTCCATCGAAGTGTTTTTTAAAGCGACTTCTTATAAATTCAATATCCAACATCGTGTTTGAGTAAAATAATATGAACGACAAAAAATGGAACCTCTTTCAATGCAGATTCCATTTTTTGTGTGAATGCATGACAAATGACCGTTTCTTATTACTTGGCACAAGAGTCAGCAGTTGCAACGCACTTGCAGCAGCCTTTCATGAGTTCCTTGTAATCACCCTTGAAAACACCGAATTTGTACACGCAGTGGCTAAAATACGTCTTTCCGGGGCGTAACACAACAGAAGGCCATTCGGGTTTGTTGGGGCTGTCGGGATAGTGCTGGGTTTCCAGACACAAACCGGTGCGCTTATTGTAAACAATGCCTTTCTTGCCTTTCAGTGTTCCATCCAAAAAGTTACCGGTATACACTTGAACACCGGGTTCTTCGGTTAACACTTCAAGGGTGCGGCCAGATACCGTGTCGAGTACGAAGCAAGCGGGAATGCTGTCACTTCTGTTTTCGTTCAACACCCAGTTGTGATCGTAGCCGTTGCCATTTTTCAATTGAACAAAGGAGAAATCATCGATGCGTGAACCAATGGCAGTCAACGACAGGAAATCCATGGGCGTACCCTTCACCGGAGCAATCTCACCCGTTGTCATGTATGTGGTATCAATGGGGGTATATCCATCAGCCGCAATGCACATCATGTGACCCATGACGGTATTCTCGGGGTTTCCGGTCAGGTTGAAATAAGAATGGTTGGTCAGATTGACAATGGTCGGTTTGTCGGTAGTTGCTTCGTAGCTGATATCGATGGCATTGTCATCGGTCAAGGTATACGTAGCCTTGCAGGTAAGAGTACCCGGGAAACCCATCTCCCCATCCTGGGATACATAGGAAACTTCCAGCGTTTGTTTATTAATCTTCTTGATGTCGAACATCTTATATTGAAATCCCTGAGGACCCCCGTGCAAGCTGTGGCCGAAGTTATTGGTTTCCAACTGATAGTCTACGCTGTCAAGGGTGAACTTGCCCTTGTTGATGCGGTTGCCGTAACGACCAATAAAGGCACCGAAATCGGTCTTGTTGTTCAGATAGCCGCCGATAGAATCAAAACCCAACACCACATCGGCAAATTCGCCGTTTTTGTCGGGTACCATGATGGAAACGATGCGGGCACCGTAGTTCATCATACAGACTTCCATGCCGTTTTTGTTGGTCAACACATACAGGTCATTCTTCTTTCCGTCAATGGTAACCTGGAAATCTGAGCGCTTCAGACCTGATTTGGTAACGGACGATGTACAAGCGGAGAAAAGAACAGAAACAACCAGAGCCGTCAATGCAACAGCTTTTACAGACGATAAGCGCATGTTTTTCATAGGTTTGTGTTTGTGATGATACTAAAATTTCGGACGTGTAAAAGTAACCCTAATTATTTTTTGGATATTTCGATAAAACTATGTTTTACAACATAAATCTATTTAAGAATTTTCACATCCAACGGGTTGGACTTGGCTTTATACTGATTGGAAAGGTAATCAAACCACTGCTGATCAGACGTTATTCCTCCTTTTTCCCAAGCAGCACCTGCAAAATAACGAAAATCCTCTCCTTGCATATACATGGATATACAGGCGAGATGACCATTTACTTGCTTCACTTCGGCCAACCGGTTCAGAAAGACCATTCCTACATATCCCCTCCCTGAGGGAATCGGTTTTTTACCCTGCGAAACCGTATTGCCGGCATATCCGACAAAACCCCGTTCGGCATGCCCGGCAGAGACAAACGACGGATCCTGAATATTGATACCAGCTGCCAACCGAAGTTGAGCCGTGTCGCCGGAAAACCGCACACTGATCTCATTCAAGTAAGAACCGGCATCAAGGGTTACCTGAACTTCAGCAGTGAGGACATGAGATGTGTATTTGACTGAATCGTAATACAACACAAAAGATGAACGGAGTGTACCACTGTCGAGAATCTTGTATCGGTCATAGTGGTTGAACACCCAAATGGAATCATCACTGTATGGAGCAATGGCGCCAGCCCCAAGGGTACGCCCCACCTTGTAACAATCCAGTCCTTCGCCATGGTCGTCGTGATAGGACGCCACGCCGGACAATTCGTTCTTGTACCATTTGTCGATAATAAGATCGGTAGTCCGCTTGTACCAGACATCCATGCCGTTGCCCGGATTCTCAGCGGCAAGAGCCGGTCCGTAAACCCGGTACGCTATACGGTCGTTTTCCCAGGCTATATCGTCTTTACGTTCGGGCACATGCCTCACATACGTTTTGCGGACTCCTTTTTCCGGATTTCCTTCCTTAACTGTAAACAATGCTTTTTGCCCCGCTTTCACGGAAACCGGAAATACAAACGCCTGTGGTTTTTCTTCTCCCTTATAGAGCAACTGTACAGGCAATTGCTTCCCCATTGAATCAAGCACGACCAACTTGGCAGGATCCAACTGTTCGAACTGACATAAGCACAGTTCGACCAGTTCACCTTGTCTGTCTACTTCTGAATTATTAAATACAGAAACTTCAGCCTGATTGCTGCAGGAAATCAGGAACAACGCGGCTATGAGGCCGACCACCCAACGATTCGTCATTTGCCTCTATTAGTTGGGTTGTTTTCCTATGTAGGCCAAAATGCCACCATCCACATACAGAATGTGACCGTTAACAAAATCGGAAGCCCCTGAGGCCAGAAACACGGCGGGCCCTTCCAGGTCTTCGGGTGTTCCCCACCTGCCGGCCGGCGTCTTTGAAATGATGAAATCATTGAAAGGGTGACCGGTCGTTCGAAGGGGCGCCGTTTGGGGCGTTGCAATGTAACCAGGTCCAAGACCGTTGACCTGTATGTTGAATCCTCCCCATTCCGATGCCAGATTTTTAGTCAACATTTTCAAACCACCCTTCGCTGAGGCATAGGCTGACACGGTTTCCCGGCCCAACTCACTCATCATGGAACAAATGTTGATGATTTTTCCGGCTTTTTTCGCAATCATGCCGGGAGCCACCGCTTTTGACACAATAAACGGGCCAACCAGGTCGATGTCTATCACCTGCCTGTATTCAGCCGCAGTCATATCGACGGCAGGAATGCGTTTGATGATGCCTGCGTTGTTGACCAATATGTCAATGACGCCAACCTCCTTGTTGATGCGGGAAACCATGAGGTTAACCTGCTCCTCGCTGGTCACGTCGCACACATAACCGTGTGCATTCACTCCACACCTTTTGTATTCCGCCAACCCGTTTTCAACAAGGGATGACCTGATGTCGTTGAACACAATAGTTGCCCCGGCTTCTGCAAATGCTTTGGCGATGGCCATGCCGATACCGTAAGAAGCACCCGTTATCAGTGCGATCTTACCCTGCAAAGAAAAGTTTACCATTCCGATGCTGTTTTATCTGTAAGTTATCGTAAATCTGTATTTCGAATAAAGTCTTGATCTCCATAATCAAGGTTTTCGCCACACATGCCCCATATAAACGTGTAGTTGGAGGTTGCTGTAGCCGAATGAATGGACCATTCGGGTGACAGGATGGCTTGTTCCCCTTTCATCCAAATATGTCTTGTCCGATCGGGTTCACCCATGAAATGACAAACGGCGTGGTCTTCAGGGACTTCAAAGTAAAAATAGGCCTCCATGCGCCGATCATGCGTATGTGCCGGCATGGTATTCCAGACACTTCCGGGTTTGAGCTCCGTCATGCCCATTTGTAATTGACAGGTTTCCAGCACTTGATTGACAATCATCTTGTTGATTGTACGGTGATTGGACCCTTCAAGAGAGCCCATCTCCACGCTGACCGCGTCGGATTTGGTTATTTTTCGGTCAGGATATGATTTATGCGCTACTGCCGAATTGAAATAAAACAGCGCCGGCGAAGACGAATTCTTGCTCTCAAACGACACTTCGCGGTCACCGGAGCCTATGTAAAGCGCTTCTTTGAATCCGAGTTCAACGATGGTATCACCTACCCGTACCACACCCACACCTTTTCC
>CAYTIY010000092.1:0-9576 GCA_964438045.1 uncultured Bacteroidales bacterium
GGTTCTGTCCGTAGGAAGAACGGTATTTCATGCGGCCGACCATGCGGATGAGTTCCGGATGCAAGCCGTGGATACCCAAATCGATGGTGGTGCGCTTGCCGGTTTCGAGGATTTCTTCCTCTACTTGCTTGCGGACTTTGGCCACCACTTCCTCGATGCGGGCAGGGTGGATACGGCCGTCGGTTACAAGCTGATGCAGCGACAGGCGGGCAATTTCGCGACGAACCGGGTCGAATCCCGACAAAACGATTGCTTCGGGAGTATCATCAACGATGATCTCAATACCGGTGGCTGCTTCCAGCGCACGGATGTTACGGCCCTCACGGCCTATGATGCGGCCCTTGATTTCGTCTGAGTCGATGTGGAACACCGTAACCGCGTTTTCAATGGCGGTTTCCGTGGCCACACGCTGGATGGTTTGAACCACAATGCGTTTGGCTTCCTTGTTGGCCGTCATCTTGGCATCGTCCATGATTTCGTTGATGTACGACGAGGCATCTGTCTTGGCTTCTTCCTTGAGCGATTCGATCAGTCTTTCTTTGGCTTCTTCGGCGGACAATCCGGATAAGGCTTCCAAACGATCCACTTCCTGTCGGTGAAGCTTTTCCATTTCAACCTTCTTTTTCTCGATAACCTCGAGTTGAGCGTCTACGTTTTCTTTGGCAATTGTCAGGTCTGCCTTCTTGCGTTGCAGTTCCTCCAGCCGTTGGTTGATCTGGAGCTCACGTTGTTTGAGCTTGGATTCAATGGCTTGGATGCGGGCGTTGCGCTGGTTGACCTGTTTTTCAAGGTCGGCTTTGAGGGAAAGGAATTTTTCCTTAACCTCCAGCATCTTGTTCTTTTGAATAACCTCAGCTTGTGCCTCAGCTTGTTTGATGGTGTTTTTGTAACGGGTGTTCAGCACGAACC
This sequence comes from uncultured Bacteroidales bacterium, assembly GCA_964438045.1. Classification (GTDB taxonomy): domain Bacteria; phylum Bacteroidota; class Bacteroidia; order Bacteroidales; family UBA1402; genus UBA8389. Next base: position 910 of record CAYTIY010000092.1, read on the forward strand.
GGATGGCGATCCAGGTGCCAAGGCCTCCCAACAAAAACGAACCTATGATCAAGGGTATGTCCATATTTTAGATAATTTGGGTGAAACACTGATTATAAAAAAAAACGCACCACAACACCGGAAAAAGTCCCGGAGTTTGCAGTGCGGTATGTTGTACAAATTAACGATGTTTATCTTAAGAACGATTCCAGTTCCTTGTTGAGCTGAGTCAGGCTCTTCTCATAGGTTTCTGTGTCGCTCGATTGCGCTGTCTTCAAGCTTTCTATGGCTATTTGACAGGCAACCATTGCCAAAAGATCCTTAAGTCCAAGTCCGGATTCATCCGCGTCGAAATGTTTCCGGTACTGGGCCAGCTTATCGTTTACCATCTTCCCGGCCATTCGAACCAATTCTTCCTCGCTGCGTTTTATCTTCAGCGGGTAGTGCTTGTCTGCCAGATACAGGTTGATGGTGAAAATATCATCCATTGTCTTATTCATTAATAAGCGCAATGCATTTGTCAATTTCCCGCACTAAACCCGACAACGTTTGTTGAGCCTCCTTGATATCGGTTTTTCCAAAAGAAACCATTTTGGCCAACTTTAGGTTGTCGTAACTGGCAGTCATTTCACGAAGATCGCTTTCTGCTTCCAGAAGGGCAGTCTCACGGTTGTTTAGCTGTTCCAAAAGGGAGTTTTTTTCCTCCCTGAGCGATTCGCAAAGCAACATCAATTGCCTGACCCTGGTTTCAAAAGTGGCCAGTGATTTGTGCTGTTCCTCCGTCATACGAATGCCAGTTAAGTTACAAAAATAAACTATTGTTCATCAAAATGCAAATAACTTGTGTCATTTTCTCATTTATTCCTCCTCATCGATGCGGCGTACAAGCACTTTGTCGATGCGGGCGGCATCCATGTCGAGAATTTCCATTTCGAAGTTGCGCCATCTAAGCTTCTCAGAGGTTTTCGGTATGTGTTCCAGTACGTCGAGGATCAGGCCGCTTAAGGTGTTGAAGTCGTGTTCCTGGTATAGGTCTTCCATGTCAAAATAAGCCAGAAAATCGTAGAAAGAATACTGACCGTCGACCAACCAGGTGCCATCCTCACGTTCGATGATCTGTTCATCGGTTTCATCGGGAACCACAATGTTTCCAACCAAGGCTTCCATAAGGTCGTTCAGGGTTACGATACCCTGGATGCTGCCAAACTCATCGATAACCAATGCGTAGAACTGCTGACTTCTGCGAAACAGTTCCAATGCGTTGAAACCACTCATGGTTTCAGGAACGAACTGAGCCGGTTTCAAGTAGTCCCTTATGTTGAAGTCGGGGCTGTTGAAATGGGCAAAAATGTCTTTCAGAAAAATCACACCCAGTATTTCGTCGAGTTGTCCGCATCCAACGGGATAGACTTCATGGACGGATTTCTCAATGGATTTTCGGATGATATCTGCCGAATCATCAGCATCCAACCAAATCAAGTCGTTTCTATGGGTCATCAGTGAATTCACGTCTCTGTCACCAAGGTTGAACACCCGTTCCACAATGTCGTGCTCCACTTCTTGAATTTCACCTTCATCCGTGCCTTCCTGGAGGATTGCCTTGATTTCATCCTCGGTGATTTTGGAGTTGCTGGTCTGGCTGATGCCGGTCAGCTTCATCAGGCCACGCGTGCTCGCTGAAAGGAACCACACGAATGGGGAACCGATTCGGGATAAAAAATACATCGGGGCAGCAACGATCCTGGCTACTTTTTCCGGGTTGTTCATGGCGATGCGTTTGGGAAGCAGTTCGCCAAAAATGAGTGTGAGGTAAGTGACGATTATTACGATAATGGTAACCGCGATACCGTGAGCGGAGGATTCCAGACCTGGAATCAATCCGATTTGCGCACCAAGCCAGTTTGATACTTCAGAGCCTGAAAAGAAACCGGTAAGAATGCCGATGGTGGTAATGCCTATCTGAACGGTGGATAAAAACTTATCCGGTGAACCAGACAGCCGGATAGCCTGAAGAGCCTTCTTATCACCCTTTTTGGCATCGGACTCGAGTCTGGAACGCCTCATGGAAACCAAAGACATTTCGGATAGGGAAAACCAACCATTTAATAGAATCAGCGCCAGGATAATCAATGCCTCCATATAAAATGTCACGATTTATGCACAAATGTCGTAAATAAAACGAATTATTCATAATCTTTTTGTCCAGGGCAACGATGCGCACATGGATGGAAAACTTTTTTAAAGACAGATATTATATTGATTTGACGATGTGTATTAATTAATTATATAATATATTTGTCGAATGGTTTAATCCATAAGAAGTTGAAATCGTATGAAGAAAATTGCCAGTTTTCTAGCTTTTCTACTCATGTGTCTGATTCTGTTGTTGGGCATCACTCCGCTATTCTTTGTCGGTAGAGCGTCTCAACTAGTAGAGGATCAATGCAATAAGAACCTTCAAGCCAAGGTTTCTTTCAGTGATCTTTCATTGAGCCTGCTGAGGCATTTTCCTCAGCTGACAGTCACCCTGTCTGACCTCGAGGTGGCCGGAATCGACACATTCAGTCAGGATACATTGGTGCGCGCTGAAAAGATCCGACTTGTGGTCAACCTGGCTTCGCTCTTGTCTGAAGAGGGAGTCGACATCAAGCAGATTGATTTGATCAGACCACGTGTCAAGTGTCTGGTATTGGGAGATGGTAGGGCAAACTGGAACATCACGATACCCGATTCCGTGGTTCGGGAGAAGTCGGATACATCGACAATACGCATCGCATTACGCAAAATTTCGGTTCAAGAAGCTCGTGTGGTTTACGACGACAGGCAATCCGGTATAAACGTTGTCATTGATCAATGGACCGGTTCGTTGAAGGGTGATTTGTCTTCAAAGCAATCCCGGTTGGAAACGACATCAATTATTGAAGCACTGTCGTTCGGTTACGGTGGTAGTACTTACTTGGAACAGTTGCGGTTGGAAGCCGATGTAGCCTTGGAAGCCGATTTTGAACAATCCAGATATACCCTTTCCTCCAACCAGATTGTCCTCAACGACATGCCCGTATCTCTGAAAGGTTTTGTTCAGTTGCCCGATACCTCGACCATACGCATGGATGTGTCGTTGAATACGGAAAAAGTAACAGTGAAGAACCTGCTTTCACTTGTTCCGGCGCTGTATAAAAAAGAGTTTGAATCGTTACAGGCAAACGGAATCTTACATCTGTCGGCTTATGCAAGGGGGGATTGGACGGATCAGTCATATCCTGCTTTCGAAGTAAAGCTGGGTGTCAAGGATGGATCGTTCAAGTATCCCAAACTTCCGGGTGCAGTGACAAACATGATGATTGACGCACAGTTGAGCCATGATTCAGGATCGCTTGACAAGACATTGTTCGATGTCGACCGATTTCAGCTGACGTTGGCCGGTCAACCCATCGTTGCAAATTTGCATGTATCCACTCCCATCAGTGATCCTGCTGTGGACGCATCGTTGAGGGGAACGGTCGATCTGGGCTTGGTAAAGTCTTTCTATCCAATGGATGAAAGTCAAACGCTGAGCGGTATTGTCAAGGCAGACGTGCATCTGGCTGCCCGGTTGTCCAGCGTGGAGAAGAAGAAATATGACCAGATCAGGGCTTCCGGCGGCGCAGTAGCTACAGGAGTCCAGTTCAAGCAAAAGGGCGGGACACCGGTGCGCATCGAGAAAGCCTCGTTGGGATTGACTCCTAGCGCTATCAGACTAGAGACGTTCAATCTGAAGATGGGTAAAAACGATGTGCTTTCCAGTGGTTTACTGGAGAATTACCTTCAATGGTTTATGAACAAGGGTATTTTGTCGGGTCGATTGGATGTCCGGTCAAATAACTTGAACGTCAATGAGCTGATGGCGGAGAAGGAGGTTTACGCAGCAAAAGGCACACCGTCTCCGAAAATGGAAAAACCGGACACGGCAACCTTGACTGCTTTTGAAGTACCAGAAAAGATGGATTTGTCGCTTAATCTACAGGTCAGTGCATTGCGGTTTAATGAGTTGATATTGAAGGATTTGAAGGGCGCATTGCGTGTGGGTTCGGGACGCATCCGACTCGATGACGTAAAGGCCAATACAATGGGTGGAACCTTGGGTGTGAGCGGGTATTACGAGACGCTCGTACCTGAACAGCCGCTGGCGGATCTTGGTGTTCAATTGAAACAGGTTTCTTACAAAGAAACATTCAAGACACTGGCCTTGATCCGTAAATTGGCGCCCGTTTTTGAAAAAGTGCAAGGTATATACTCCATGGAACTAAATATTCATACTCCCTTGGACAAACACCTCAATCCAGTATACGGCAAGCTGACCGGTCGTGGTCGGCTGACGTCGGACAACCTGAAGCTGACGGGTGTAAAGGTGCTGGACTTGTTGGCTGCCACACTCAAGAATCCTTCGTTGAGTACGCTGTCTCCAAAAAATATTGACGTGTCGTTTATGGTTAAAGAAGGGCGCATCAAGACTGCCCCGTTTAACGTAAACATCCAACAAACACGATTGTTGTTTGAGGGAAGTTCGGGTATTGACAAGACACTGGACTACAAGGTGACGGCAACACTTCCTCAAACAGTCGGGTTGCAAGGTCTTTCTTCCGTAAAGGGTACCATAACCGGTACATTTGACAATCCGAAAATCAACATGGACCTGGCTGGTCTTGCCAAGCAGGCGGCCAAAGGTGTGGCCGAAAAGCTTGTTAAGGAATTGACTGGTGGTACAATAGACCAACAGGTGGCCAAGGCAAGAGAGGCTGTCGAAAAGCAGGCTGCCTTGCTGCGTGCACAGGCCAAGGCCGCCGGTGATAAACTCATGGCTGAGGCTGCGCAGGAAGGAAACAAACTGATAGAAAAGGCAACCAATCCGGTTTTGAAAATGGCGGCCAAGGCGGCAGCCGATCGTTTGATGGCACAAGCCAAAGAGCAGGCGGTGCGTTTGGAAGCCAAGGCTGAGGAAAAAATCAAGGAATTGTACAAAGAACAGGGGTTGAACTAATAAATGGATTCCAATGGTTGACAAACTGCCGGAAGAAAGAAAAGTAGGATTCATCTTACGCCTTCAACTAATTCTTACCGTGCTGATTTGTGGCATAAATCTGTTGAATTTCAATGGCCCGATCCTCGCTTTTTTTTCTGTCTTTACGGTACTGACCGGCATCGACTACCTGTATTTCTTCCGTACAAAAAGGTACAATCACTGGTCGAACGGTTTTATTTTTCTGGTTTCCATAGATTTTGGTTACTATGTGTTCAGTGGGGGCAACCAAGGGGCCGGTATTTTATGGTCTTTGGTTATGCCTTTTCTGGCCATGTACCTGAAAGGTTACAAGAAGGGACTAGTCATTGGTTTTATCTACCTGTCCGCATTGATGGCCATGGTGGTCATTATGTTCGTTCTAAACGTGTCAATGCCTTATTCCAACTCTTTCCTGTTTGTCTTCTTTTTTGTCAATGCGGCTATGCTTGCCTTGTTGTATAAAATTGAAAAAGGACGCTCGCTGATTCAGGAAGATTACGACAGGATAGAAAATCTGTTTTTGCATGCGACTGATTTGTTGTTTATTGGCAATACGAATGGTTTTTTCCTCACCGTCAATCCTTCCTGCACGGACTTGTTGGGTTGGAGCAGGGATGAATTAGTGAAGAGAAATTATTTGGAATTTGTACATCCCGATGACAGGGAGATGACAGAAGCTGGCAATCTTAATGTGTTTAACACCAATAGCACCGGTTATAATGTGTTGGTTAACAGGTTTATGTGTAAGGATGGAACGTATAAGTGGTTGTCCTGGAGAACGGTTGTTGATACCGACCGGTCATTGGTTTACGCGGTTGCCCGCGACATCACGGAGCGCATTCGACGTGAGGAATTGATGTTGGCCAGAACAAATCTTCAATCCCTCATCGTTGAGGTTTCGGCTGAATTCATCAACTCGTCACCCGAAAGTATCGAATCCAAAATGACGGAACTGCTTTGTCGGATAGGACATTATTTAGGCTATGACAGGGCCTATCTGGTTCGATTAAATACGGACATGGCTTCAACAGGCTTATTTGAGTGGTGTAGGGAGGGTGCTCAATCGTTGAGGAGCGTGTTCAATGATGTTGACGAGGACCGTCTCTCTATAATCAGGACGTTCTTGATGAAGCATGAACAGGTGTATATGCCAACCATGTCTGAATCGGATGGCGAACTGCTGCAGTTAGGTAAAGGTTTACATAAACAGGAGGTTAAATCTGTTTTTTTGCTGCCTCTGATTAATAAGGAACAGAAAATAGCGTTGCTTGGTTTTGATTCGTTCAGCAAGACTGTGGAACTCAATGCCGATTTCATTGAATTGCTGAAAGTGCTGGCGCATTTGCTGACTGAAATGTTGTTGAAAAATGAGGTCGACCTGTCACTCAGGGAGGCGGCCCACACGTTGGATAACCTCAATAGGACCAAAGACAAGTTGTTCTCCATCATTGCCCACGACCTGCGATCACCGTTCAGTACGATCATTGGTTTTACCGACATGATGAAGGATTCTTCCGAAGAAATATCCCTGGATGGAATGAGACGGTATTCGGGACTTCTCAATCAGCTGGCGTTAAGTACGTTTGACTTGCTGGAAAATCTGTTGGATTGGTCCAGGTTGCAACAAGGGTTTCTCGAGCCGAATCGTCTACCTGTTTATGTAGAGGAATTGGTGTTGACGGCGATCGGCCCATATGCGCAAAAGGCAGCATCGAAACGCTTGTTGGTCAATAATATCATTGAGCCGGGCTTGATGGTAACTGTAGACAGGCGCATGATGGAAACAGTCATTCGCAATATATACACAAATGCATTGAAATTCACACCCGATGGGGGCGTCATTACCGTAAAGGCCGAAAAGACGCAGGAAGATTGCTTGTTGCTGAGTATTTCAGACTCAGGTATAGGTATTCCCGACGACATGGTGCCAATGCTGTTCACTGTAAAGGAGGAAAAAAACCGACCCGGACTAGGCGGCGAACGCAGTACCGGGTTGGGGCTGATGTTGTGTAAGGAGTTTGTGGAACTGCATCAAGGTTGTATTAAGCTTCATACCAGTGAGACGAAAGGCAGCATCTTTTGCATCTACCTGCCTTGCCTGATTTGATCAGCCCAGGAGTCGGTTAAGGAGGTTGAAACGCTTGTAAGGTGGGTATTTTGCTTTTAAATCAAACCACAATGGTGAGGAAACGACCGATCGTTGGTGGCTGAAAGTCTCAAAACTGTACCTTCCGTGATAGCGCCCCATGCCGCTTTCACCCACACCACCGAAAGGTAGGTGTTTGTTGGAAACGTGCATGAGGGTGTCGTTCAGACATGAACCGCCCGATGAGGTGCGTTTCAGTAATGCCTTCCCTTCAGCCTCTTTTCCAAATACATAAATGGCCAGCGGTTTGTTGCGTGCATTGATGAATGCAACAGCATCGTCGGCTGAGTCAACAGCAATCAGAGGAAGGATGGGACCGAATATTTCTTCCTGCATGAGCGGACTGTCAACCGATGGCTCATCAATCAAGGTTGGCTCCAGGTAACGGCTGGGGCGTTCGGTTGAACCTCCTGAAACAACCGTTCCGCCACATGAGTCCAGCAGGTATAGCAAACGATCAAAGAACCGTTCGCTGACAATGCGGCCGTAGTGTGGGCTTGCCAATGGATCATCACCATAGAATCCTTGAATGGTGGTTTTTAATGCCTGAATCAGTGCTGTCTTCACGGTGCGCTGAACCAAAACGTAGTCGGGAGCCACGCATGTCTGTCCCGCATTGATGAATTTTCCAAATGCAATGCGCCTGGCGGTGAGTTCGATGTTGGCTGATTCCAACACCACACAGGGGCTCTTGCCACCCAGTTCCAACGTGACCGGACATAAATTCGCTGCGGCTTTCTGCATGATGTGTCTGCCTGAAGCCGGGCTGCCTGTAAAGAAAAGGTAGTCGAACCGTTCTTCGAGCAACCTGTCCAAATCTTTCCGATCACCTTGGACCACCCTTATGTAGTTTGGTTCAAATAGGCCTGATAGGATGGTTTCGGTCAATGATGCCGTTGCGGGAGCCTGTTCGGAGGGTTTGAGTACCACACAGTTGCCGGCTGCTATGGCTCCCACGAGGGGCTCCATCAGCAACTGGAACGGATAGTTCCAGGGTGCAATGACCAGGACAACCCCGTAGGGTTCATGGATAATCCTGCAGTCTGATGGAAATAACGTCAATCCGCTACTAACCCGTTTGGGCCTGGCCCATTTTTCAAGGTGCTTTATGTGAAAGCGAATATCATCCAGCAACAATTGAATTTCGGTTAAAAAGGCTTCCTGTGGCGACTTGCCCAGATCCTTCCTCAATGCTTCTTCTATTTCGACACGGTGGTTACGAATAGCCTCTCTCAATTTTTTCAACTGATCGATCCTGAAGTTGATATCCTTTGTTTTTCCAGTGGCAAAAAACGAACGCATGGTTTCCATTAGGCGAGGGTTTGGGGGTTAATCAGTGTACAAAGATAATTGACCGATTGCTATTGTATGTCAAATTATCTTATCAAATAAGAGGTGATTAGTTCAGAAATTTATACTTTTGTCACTCACTTAAATAATACCTGATCCTATGGCATCGAAACCCCAACAACCGCTGGTGAAATTTTATTCCGGCGAAGAATTA
>CAYTIY010000093.1:0-9539 GCA_964438045.1 uncultured Bacteroidales bacterium
GATGCCGGTCATTTTGAAACGGAACAGCACACAAAAGCGCTATTTTTCCACTTGATTTCAAAAAAATTCCCTACATTTGCGGTTCGGATTTCATCCGCAGAGACCAATCCGGTCAATTATTTGTAAGAGTTTAAAATACAATAACATACACCTATGAGTGCTGAAAATCCCAAAGCCGAATCCAAAGAAATCACCGTCAAGGAAAAACTGAGGGCCTTGTACGATCTGCAGGTCGTAGTATCGGAAATCGACAAGATCAAGACCCTGCGCGGTGAATTGCCACTCGAAGTTCAGGACCTCGAAGATGACATTGCCGGACTCGAAACCCGTATTGAAAATTTCAGCGTTGAAATCAAGGAATGCGAAGACACCATTGCCGGTAGAAAGCTGGATATTGAAAACTCCAAGTCCCTGATTGAGAAATACAAAGAACAACAGGACAACGTCCGTAACAACCGTGAATTTGATTTTCTGAGCAAGGAAATAGAATTTCAGGGACTCGAGATTGAATTGGGAGAAAAACGGATTCGTGAAGCGCAAGCCATTGCGCGCAGCAAATCCGAAGAAATGGAAATTGCCCAGGAACAACTGGTGGAACGCAAGAAAGACTTGGAACTCAAGCAACAAGAACTGGAAGAGATTGTTTCTGAAACACGTACTGAGGAAGAAAACCTCCGTGAAAAGTCCAAAGAAATTGAATTGTTGATTGAGCCCCGTCTGCTGGCAGCCTTCAAACGCATCCGAAAAAGTGCCAGAAACGGTCTGGCAGTGGTTACTGTTCAACGCGATGCCTGCAGTGGTTGCTTCAACAAAATTCCACCCCAACGTCAAATGGACATCAAGATGTGCAAAAAGATCATTGTCTGCGAATACTGCGGCCGCATCATGATTGACTCAAGCTTGACCAACGAATAAAAGTCAGAAAGCATAAACGAAATTGGTGGACACTTGACAAACAGTCAGGTGTCCTTTTTTTTAACTGTATGCATCTTACTACAAATTGGAAAAGAAGGGAATTTCCCCCAAAAAAGTAATACGGTGGTTCACATAATCGTATTGACAACAATAGTGTACCAATCCATTGCTGACCATAAGGTAATCGGCTCTCAACGCCCAGTTATAAGCGGCAACCTGCTCAAAAACAGATTGATTGATAACAACGGTCGGTGCTTTGAACTCCATGACAATAGTGGGTTTCAGTGATTTATCATAGAAAACCGCATCGCATCGCCTGACAAGACCATTCAAACGGATCTGAGCTTCGTTGACCAAACGCCCAGGAGGATACCCCTTATGGGTAACCAGATAATTTACAAAATGTTGCCTGACCCATTCCTCCGGAGTCAGTGCCACAAACTTACGACGCAACGGGTCAAATATCTGTTTTTTTCCGTTGACCGTGCGTATTTTATGCTCAAAGGCCGGCAGGTTTACATCAAACATTTTGTACATTTGTTTACTACTCGCCAAAGGTAGAAAAGAAGCCCGATACTATGAAAACGAAACGAGAAATTGTGGAGAACTGGTTACCCAGGTATACGAGGTTCCCGTTGGAAGATTTTGGCAAGCACATCCTTCTGACCAATTTCAATCATTATGTCACCCTATTCGCTGAAAAATTTGGTGTTCAGGTGAACGGCAGAGAGGGTAATATGCCCAATGCCACAGCCAACGGCATCACCATTATCAATTTCGGAATGGGAAGTGCCAATGCGGCCACCATCATGGATCTTCTTTCAGCCATAGACCCCAAGGCTGTTCTTTTTCTAGGAAAATGCGGAGGCGTCAAGCACGATCTGGATGTAGGCCAATTTATTTTACCCATCGCAGCCATCCGGGGAGAAGGTACATCCAACGATTATTTTCCACCCGAAGTGCCGGCCTTACCTGCATTCAGCCTCCAACGAGCTGTATCAAGTACCATTCGTGATTTCCAGGAAGATTACTACACCGGTACCACATACACCACCAACCGACGTGTTTGGGAGTACGACGAACCGTTCAAAGAATACTTGCAACGGATACGTGTCTTGGCTGTCGATATGGAAACGGCAACGTTGTTTACAGTAGGATTTGCCAACAGCATTCCAACCGGTGCTCTGTTGCTTGTTTCAGACCAGCCCATGATATCATCGGGGGTAAAGACAGAAGCCAGCGACAAAATGGTCACTGAACTGTTCGTAGAAAAGCACTTGAACATTGGCGTAACTGCTCTCGAAGTCCTCATTCGCAACGGACGTTCCGTCAAGCACTTGCATTTTTGACCAATGGCGAAACAAGGAATTTCACCACAGCAGGTACTCGATGAAATCGCCAAAGGCGTCTTTCGACCTATCTATATACTTATGGGCGATGAATCGTATTACATCGACCTACTATCGACTAAACTCATTGACACATTGCTGGATGAATCTCAGAAAGACTTCGATCTAAGCATCGTCTATGGCAAAGATGTCACCTACAAAGACGTCGTCATGCTTGCCAGGCAATATCCGATGCTTTCAGGAAAAAAGGTGGTATGTCTTCGCGAGGCTCAGGAATGCAATGATTATGAGAGCCTTGCCATATACGCGCGCCAGCCAAACCCCAATACCGTCTTGATTATCAACCACAAGCACGGAACGATCGACAAACGCAAGAAACAATGGACCGATATCGAACGGAACGCTCTTGTATTGGAGTCAAAGAAATTATACGACAATGAGCTTCCAGGTTGGATACACCAATTCATCAAAGAAAAAGGACTTTCCATTGACAACAAATCGGCTACATTGTTGGCCGATTTTATCGGCAACGACCTCTCGCGCATTATGGGAGAGATCGAAAAACTATGTGTGACACTACCATCGGGCAGCAAGACCATTACACCCGAACAAATTGAATACAACATCGGCATCAGTAAAGAGTACAACGATTATGAGTTACTCAACGCCATCGTTCGCAAAGACGTCTTGAGAGCCAACCGAATTGCCGCCTATTATGCCAAAAGCCCAAAGAACAACCCGTTGGTGAAAACCATTTCTACTTTAGCTTATTTCTTTAGCAACCTGATGTATTACCATTACCTGACGGATAAATCTCAGGGATCGGTTTCTTCCGAATTGGGCGTACCTTACGGCATAGTTAGGGAATACGAACTGGCCGGTAAGAACTACAACGGGTTAAAGACTATGCAGATCATCCGTCTGCTTCGGTCGTTCGATGCCATGTGCAAAGGAGTGGGTGCCAGAAGTACCGACAGCGATTTGCTGAAGGAACTGCTTTTCCACATCATGCACTAAATTCCCCTTTAGCTACAACAGTCATTGAGTAAGTAAGACAGTCGCTTTTACTGTTTGAACACTCCAAAAGTTGCCTCGCGAGAATCGCATGGTTGAAAGCAAACGTACATTCAATCAATTCTACGCAATTCTCATAAAAACATATGTAATCGTGCGCAATAGTTTTCAACATAGTTGAAAACTGTTGATAACCTGTTTATATACATCTGTAATCATTTACACATGTAAACAAACATCAGTATACTGCCCACCTTTACTTTTGTATACTGTTGTACTATGCTAAACACTCGATTTCAACGCTGATTTGATAGCTGTAAACCGGTTAACATCAGTATCTAGTCCTACACTTTCCATTTGGAAAACGCTCCTACAATAGTAAAAAAACATATTATAAATGTATATGTGTATTAAAACCAGCTATTTAAATATCAATGCATGAACAATTAGTGTAAATTTACATATACAATTTAGGCTTTTTCACCGTTGAAACCAAGTAAATAGACTATAAATATATTATATACATCTCATATCCAGTCTACTATAAATATTGATTAAACCAACTACTCCAATTTATTATTCGGCTATAATATTCTGTTTACAAAAACAAACATTTTTTTGGAAACAGTTCAAATTGACATTTTTACTTTTGTAAATTTACACGGTTACAAATATTGTTAATTATTGCCATTGTTTTGTAATCAGCAATTTGTTACATTTGTACACAAAACGCATCAATCTATTGGCTATGAAAGACCGTATCCTACGCATCATTGAGGAAAAGAATTTAACATCATCTCGCTTTGCAGATGAAGTTGGATTGAACCGACCGGCCGTGTCACACATTCTGAATGGCCGAAACAATCCCGGGCTTGAAGCCTTGCAGCGAATACTAAACCGTTTTCCCGACATCAGTGGAACGTGGCTCATTACCGGAGAAGGAAATATGTACCAAACCCATTTGAACAATCGCGACAACAACCCAACCTTGTTTGACGAGAGTCCGGAATTTACGACCGATGGCACGGAAGCTGATAAATACGCTAAGGAAATTGCGGTTAAAAACCTCGATTTAACCGGTCAAAAAGTTGATTATCAGCCATTAATGCCACAAAAATCAAAGTCTGTAAAAGTGAAGAAAATAGCGATTTTTTTCTCAGACAACACCTATGAGGAATTTATCCCCGCTGAAAAGGAATAAAAACGTATCTTTGCGCTGAGAATTGAAACGTACGCCCATGCAGCGCCCTACCAGTCATTTAATGGATTGCCGATTGACCAACAAACAGCGATTGAACGATCGGTATGTCTTACTGGTGTTTGAAACACCCTTTCCCATTTCAGACGCATTACCCGGTCAATTTGCCCAGGTGAGAATTGATGGCTCATCAACCACCTACCTGCGCCGTCCTATTTCTCTTTGCCAGGTAATCAACGAATGCGAACTTCACCTGCTGGTACAGGAAGTTGGCGATGGAACTAAGAGGCTGTGTGCGTTGGAACCGGGTGCTACGGTTAATATGATCCTTCCACTGGGAAAAGGGTATTCAATGCCCTTAAAACCTTCCAGCTGCCTATTGATTGGTGGTGGTGTAGGGGTCGCTCCTCTTTTGATGCAAGGTAGCCGACTAGCACAAGCAGGTCATCAAGTCCATTTCCTATTGGGAGGACGAACCAGCTCAGACCTGGTGATGCGCGCTTCGTTTGAAGCTCTCGGCACCGTCAATTATACAACAGAAGACGGCAGTCTGGGTGAAGCAGGCTTTGTCACCCAACACAGTCTTCTGCAACAATTATCACCCTATTTTATTTACACGTGTGGGCCGAAACCCATGATGCAGGCTGTTGCTGCTTACGCCAGGCAACATCAGATTTCGTGCGAAGTCTCTCTCGAAAATCTTATGGCTTGCGGCATCGGTGCCTGCCTGTGCTGTGTCGAAGACACCGTAAACGGTCACGTTTGCACGTGTACCGAAGGTCCCGTATTTAACATCGATGTTCTGAAATGGTAGATCAACGCGTCCATCTGAAGGGAATGACTCTTAAGAACCCGGTTATGACAGCATCGGGTACATTTGGGTTTGGTGAAGAGTACACCGACTACATGGATTTATCGCGAATAGGCGGTATAATCGTAAAAGGTACTACCATTCGCCATCGGGAAGGCAACCCTTATCCCCGTATGGCTGAAACGGCCAGTGGTATGTTAAACGCTGTGGGACTGCAGAATAAGGGTGTCGACTACTTTATCAATACCATTTATCCGCGCATAAAAGGATTTGATACAGCCATTTTGGTCAACGTGTCCGGATCTACGGTTGAAGACTACATGGAAACCGCCGCCCGCATCCAGGAATTGGACAACATTCCAGGTATTGAGCTCAATATTTCGTGTCCCAACGTGAAGGAAGGAGGCATGGCTTTCGGAACATCGGCAGTCGGTGCAGCCAACGTGGTCAAGGCCGTCCGTTCCGTTTATCATAAGCATTTAATGGTGAAGTTGTCGCCCAATGTGACCGACATCACCGAGATTGCCAAGGCCGTGGAAGGCGAAGGAGCCGACTCCGTTTCACTTATAAATACACTGTTAGGCATGGCCATTGATGCCGAAAAACGCAGACCAAAACTGTCCACCATCACCGGAGGTTTATCGGGTCCTTGTGTAAAACCTATAGCCCTGCGGATGGTATGGCAAACAGCGAATGCGGTCAACATACCGGTTATTGGTCTAGGTGGAATCAGTTCAGCTACAGATGCCGTTGAGTTTTTGCTGGCCGGCGCATCGGCCATCCAGATTGGCACAGCAAATTTTGTGGATCCTTCCATTTCCCAGCAGGTGGCTGAAGGCATTGAGGCCTACTGCGAACGACACAAATTCTCGTCTGTAAAGGACTTAACAGGGGCATTACTGATTGAAAAATCGGCAACATCCTGTACTCCACGCGGCGAATGCAGGTGAAGCAGCACGTCGGTCACCCCATCGATTGATGGGTTGTATGCAATTAAAACGTACCGTCTTTAAGCAGGTCAGGGCGTAACTTCTTGGTACGTTCAACAGACTGCTGGTGTTCCCATTCCTCGATGTTGCGCTGATGACCTGACAGCAGGATTTCAGGTACCTTCCAACCTTTGTAATCAGCGGGACGGGTATATACCGGAGGTGCGAGCAAGTTGTCCTGAAAGGAATCCGACAAAGCCGACTGCTCATCGGACAACACACCGGGAATGACACGAACCACAGCATCGGTTATGATCGCAGCTGCCAGTTCCCCACCGGTCAATACGTAATCACCAACCGATATCTCCCTGGTTATCAGATGCTCACGAATCCGGTAATCGATGCCTTTGTAGTGTCCGCACAAAATGATCAGGTTTTCTTTCAGGGAAAGGCTATTGGCCATTGGTTGGTTGAACGTTTCACCATCGGGAGAAGTATAAATAACCTCATCGTATGCCCGTTCCGATTTCAAATATGTAATGATCCTGTCAATGGGTTCAATTTGCATCACCATACCAGCTGAAAAGCCAAACGCATAATCATCCACCCGACGGTGTTTTACGTCGGTAGAGTACTCCCTCAGATTATGGACATGAATGCTGGCTATACCCTTATCCTGGGCACGCTTCAACATGGAATGGTTCAAAGGCCCTTCCAGTAACTCGGGTAAAACGGTAATGATATCAATACGCATACGGCAAAAAATGTGTCCAAATGTACGTAAAATCCCCGGAAGGTTGAAACCATCCGGGGATTTCGGGGCAGATAGAAAGGAGGATTACCCCCCCTTTTGAGATAACGCTGTTTATTCCAGTGTGTAATTCAGGTTGTCTATACAGGCGTAAGCCGGCGTGTTTATGCCAGAATCGCCCGAATCGGTTGATGCAAAGGTGAACACCAGGCTTTTTACCAAACCCAGTTCGCCTAACTGTACAGTAGTCCAGTTATCGCAGACATAGCTCTTTCCGTCCCTGAAATCGGCCAGATAAACATCCACCGATCCAGTTCTGGTACCATTGATGCCCACACCGGCAATTGTCACACGAAAATAGTCACCTGCCACAAATTTCCGTGCATAACCGGATCCATCTTTTCCGTATTTCATAGTCAGATAGGCATAGGTAGCATTGTTGATCATCAGGCTGTTAACTTGTACCAAATAATTAAACGTACAACGTGCACTGTCACTGTTCAGTACGGCAAACTTGGCTGAGCCCTTTGCACCCGATGCAGCATAGACACTATACTGGTTACCATATCCCACACTGTCCCTGTCTGTGTGGTTTGAACAGGCCATTCCTTTCCAAGAAGAACCCCATTGGGATACTTCGAATACATTATGACAACGTAGGATTCCGGATGTAAACGTCTCCGAATACTGATCTATCAAACCCCAATCTGATAGATACGTTGAGTGCGTGCCGTTGAGGTCACTGCCATTCCAGTATCCGGTACTATCCAGAGGTACATCCTCAAAGGTGATAATACCCGTATTGGACGATTCATCGGGTTCACAGGCGGTTAACATACTGCCCAACAAGGCGATGGCACCAAGCCATCCAAAGGAAGAAAATTGCTTTTTCATTGTGATTATCTATAAATTACAAAACGTTTCAAACCGTAAGGAAGAAAACGGTAATCGATGATAGACAATCACGAAGAGAATGCCGGAAAACCATCATTACTTGCTTTACTTCCCGAAAGCATACGTAAATTGCGTGTTGGCAGGTTTTCTGACTTAGCTCTCCTTGTTTGGCCTTCCCGTCCAAACGGACAGTGACACAAGTAGTAAACAAGGCTTGATGATGAGCTTCACAGCAGCGGGTACTGTCCCGGATTCACACCGGATTCCCTTTTATGCAAGACGATGAAATCGTCCGCATCACCAAAACGTCACAAAGATAAAAAGGATGGGGGAAGGTTGCAACCCTTCCCCTAAAAAAAATCAAAGCGATTGATCGCAGACCACAATTTCTTCGCCCTTGATCAACGCTGTCTGATTCATTGGCAACAACTTATGATGCCGTTCTGGTAGCGATTTTTTCAATCCTGTCATTACGGAATCCAGGCTAACCACGGGATTTGCCTTCAAATAGGCGCCCAGTACGATCATATTGAACGCTTTCACGTTGTTCATAGCCGTTGCCGTATCCATAGCGTGTACCGAATAAATGCGAATATCGGTACGTTCTGGTTTTCGGGATATACCCTGGGGATCGTAAACGAGCAGACCACCGGGTTTTACAAGAGGTTCAAACTTATCCAACGATTGTTGGTTTAGGATGATGGCTGTATCAAACGTTTTCAAAACGGGTGAACTGATGCGGGAATCACTCAGTATCACAGTTACATTGGCCGTACCGCCACGCTGTTCAGGGCCGTAGGCAGGCATCCAGGATACCTCCTTGTTTTCCATTAGACCGGCGTACGCCAAGATCTTTCCCATGGACAAGACTCCTTGACCGCCGAATCCGGCTATGATGATGGTTTCTTTCATACGTGTATCTTATTTATCTTTCAAATCACCAAGTGGATAGAACTTGAACATGTTTTCTTCCATCCACATGTTTGCCTCGTAGGGCGACATCTTCCAACCGGAATTGCAACTGGAAACCACTTCCACAATACTGGTACCCTTGCCTTCCATGGAATTATCGAACGCTTTGCGGATGGCGCGTTTGGTCTTCTTGACCGAGGAAGGGGTGTGTACCGACTGACGGGTTACATAGCAGGTTCCTTCTAGCTGAGCCAGCATTTCCGTGATTTTCAGGGGGTAACCATTCAAGGCAATATCCCTACCCATGGGGCAGGTCGACGACTTCATGCCTTCCAGGGTAGTCGGAGCCATTTGGCCACCTGTCATCCCATAGATACCGTTGTTGATGAAAATGATAGCGATGTTTTCACCACGGTTGCAGGCATGGATGGTTTCGGCCGTACCTATGGCAGCCAGGTCACCATCACCCTGGTAGGTGAAGACCAATTTGTCGCGGTTCAGGCGTTTGACAGCAGTGGCAATAGCCGGGGCCCGGCCATGAGGCGATTCCACAAAGTCAACATTCAGGTAGTTATAAATGAAGACGGCACAACCGACAGGAGCCACACCAATGGTCTTTTCCTGCATGCCCATTTCTTCAATCACTTCAGCGACAATACGATGCGCAGTACCGTGACTGCAACCCGGGCAGTAATGCATGACATTGTCGGAGAGCACACGCGACTTTTCATACACCAGGTTTTCGGGATTTATGATTGGGTTTGAC
>CAYTIY010000094.1:0-9305 GCA_964438045.1 uncultured Bacteroidales bacterium
GGTTCTGACATCCTTATTACGAATTACCCGGCCATCGGGGCCGCTGAGGTCAGGGCCTGGTGCCATGTTCCACTTAAAAACAATTGGGAAAAGTTTAGGGGAGGTGAGGCCTACAACCGCCTTTCCTACAACAGTGCTTTCCCCTGGCAGGCCGATGATTCCATAGGTACGGTGGCCATGAATTATACGTTCAGCCAACCCGGTTTGCCGTGGGAGGCGTTGCGCGTATATACATTCAAGGCCTATAAGAAGGGTATTTATTACAGAAATGTGGAAGTGGAATCCAATACCAAATTGACCCTGCAGTTGGCTGAAATGCCGCTGGATAACGGTATTTTGAGGGTAGACAGGAATACCAGTTTGGAAGCGGCCTCCCTGCGACTGGGACACTACGCGCTACCCGAATGGGATCGTCCCATCCGGGTGACCACCCGAAAAGTTAAGCAACAAACGGTGACCATCATCGATAATGGCGTTTATCAATTGGCGTTTGTGGCATTGAGGGGCTGGGATGGTCAGGAGGTACGGTTTTCAAAAGGAATGCATCCACAGCGTGAGCGCAGTGCTGTAATCAATGCCTTCGATGCGTATAAACCGGGCCATGACGCCTTGTATGTTACCCTAATGCTGTGGAAAAAATCAGGAGCTTCATGGACAGACCGGGAGTTGTCTCCTGTGAAATCCATCCGTGAAAAGCCCGGGAACGGTTCTGTTGAACTGGTGCTGAGGGGCGGACGGGTAGTTTCCTTTTTTGATAACATTGTCGACTGAATCAGCATTCTCTTCGGTGTGCTATCTCCTTGAATGACGGTCACTGCCGTGCAAACAATGAGCGTTTTGTGGTAGATGACTGATTACTGAATTATTTTATCGATATCAAGCGGATGTTTGCTGTGTATTGAAAAACAAATTCATATCTTTGCCAATCTTTGTAACAAGTAGGTTTTCTTTTCCATTCTTTTTTGTGCGTCAATCCAGTGTAACCCGGTAGTTTTGACGCTTTTGTTGTCTGCATCATGGTTGATATGCAGGCGTAAGTGTGTTATCCGGGATTTGTTAGGTTTTCAATGGTATGATTATGTCTATTCTTAAGAAGTATTTCTCGGGTTACAACAAACCGGGTGGAATCAGGGATCTGCTGACTATAGCTTTTCCCATGATGGTGTCAACGGCCTGTGACGGTGTTATGACGTTTACCGACCGTTTGTTTTTGGCGCGGGTTAGTCCGGACCATATGAATGCGGCACTGGGAGGCGGTTTGACTTATCAGATGCTGACATTCTTTTTTATCGGTCTGGCTGGGTATTCAACGGCATTGGTGGCTCAGTATTATGGTGCAGGCAAATTTGAAAAATCACCACAGGCTGCTTTTCAGGCTTTGTTGATAGCACTGATAGCCTGGCCTGTCATTATGCTGGTTCAACCTTTGGTTAGTTCGCTTTTTTTGATGGTCGATTTACCCGTCAACCAGGTAGGCTTGCAACGGCGGTATCTGGAGATTTTGTCGTTTGGTAGTATTTTCGGTCTGTTGCGGCACGTGCTTGGGTGTTACTTTACCGGTATTGGCAAAACACGCGTTGTAATGACGTCAACCCTGATGGCTATGACCGTGAATGTGGTGCTCGACTATGTATTGATTTTTGGAAAATGGGGCTTCCCCGCCATGGGTGTGCAAGGGGCTGCACTGGCTACGATTTCAGGCAGTGCTGTAGCTGTCATTATGCTGGTGGTGACGTATCTGAGTCGGTGGAACCGAACCAGGTACGCTGTCATGAAGTCGTTCCGGTACAACGCCAGGTTGATGAAAAAGCTGTTGCACTTTGGTTATCCGGCCGGTGTTGAAATGCTGCTCAACTTCGTCGCCATGTTTGTGATGACGTTGATGCTGCAATCGCAGGGAGAAGCGGCGGCTACCGCCACCACCATCATGTTCAACTGGGATTTGGTATCCTTCATACCTTTGCTGGGTATAGAAATTGCCGTAACGAGTCTGGTCGGTCGCTACATGGGAGCGCAACGGCCACAGGTGGCGCATCGGGCTGCATTATCGGCTATTAAGACAGGTGTACTGTATTCCATATGTACCTTACTCTTATTTGTGTCGATACCGGAAGCCCTGGTTATGGTGTTTCATCCGGACGCACCCAGTGAGGCTTTTCAGCAGGCTATACCTATGGCCAAAGCCATGATTCGCATCGCGGCCATCTATGTGTTGGCTCAAGCGTGCATGGTGGCCATGATCGGTACGCTGAGGGGCGCCGGTGACACATTCTACACTATGCTGTTGTCGGTTTCTGCCAGTTGGACTTTTGTCCCTGCTGTTTACCTGTCACTTTATGTATTCCATCTGAATGTTTCCTGGGCCTGGTTTGCCATCGTGGTGGTGTATATGGTTTTCTGTGTCTTTATCTACAGGCGGTTTCGTGCGGGCAAATGGAAGAAAATCAAGGTTATTTGATGGAATACAACGTGTTGATTACCAGGCTGGCGGGTTGACACCGAGCAGGTGCCTGACGAAAAAGTCGAAGCGTTTGTGCTCGCCATAGGTTTCGCCCATGGTATGACCTACACCCGGCAGTACCACCAGTTCGAAGTTCTTGTTGGCCTTGATGAGGGCGTCCACCACCTGCATGGTTGAAGCCGGGTCCACGTTGTCATCCAATTCTCCGACTACCAGCATGAGGGGTGTGCGCAGTTTGTGCGCATTTACCACGTTTGATGCGCGGATATAGCTGCTGTCCACCGGATACCCCATCCACTGCTCGTTCCACCAGATCTTGTCCATGCGGTTGTCGTGGCAACCGCACGATGAATAGGCGGCTTTGTAGAAGTTGGGGTAGTCCAGGGTGGCGGTCAACGCTTCCTGTCCACCGGCCGATGCACCAAATATGCCTACACGGTTGATGTCCATGTAGGCATATTTTTTGGCGGCAGCCTTGATCCAGGCTATGCGGTCGGGTAGGCCGGCATCCTGCAGGTTTTTGTAGCAGATGCTTTCAAACGCCTTCGATCGGAAGGAAGTACTCATGGCATCCAACTGAACGACGATGAAGCCCAGTTCGGCCAGCGGGCAGGTGTTCCAGTTGACGGTACTGAATGTTTTTGGTACATACTGGCTCCCGGGTCCTGAGTAAATGTATTCAATGATGGGATATTTTTTGCTAGGGTCGAAGTTGGTGGGACGGTAAATCAGGCCCCACATGTCTGTTTTTCCGTCCCTGCCCTTGGCTACAAAGGTTTCCGGTGCTTTCCAGCCTTTAGCAATCAGGGTACTGATGTCTGCCTTTTCCAACGGAAGGACAACCTTGCCGTCTTTGGCACTGCGCAGGACAGCTACGGGTGCCATGTCTGTTTTGGAATAAACATCCACCAGGTAGCGTTTGTCTTTCGAAAACCACGCCGTATGCATGCCTTCGTCGGGAGTAAGGCAGGTAAGTCCGCTTCCGTCCAGGTTGATCCGGTAGTAGCGGATCAGGTATGGATCTTCGTTCGGGTAAACACCGTTGGCCGTGAACCAGAGTTGGCGGTTGGATTCATCAACATACAAGACTTCACGGACATACCATTCCCCTTTAGTGATTTGTCGGGTGACCTTGCCGCTGGTCCTGTCGTACAGGTATAGGTGATTCCAGTTGTCCCGCTCGCTCATCCAGATGATTTCCCTGCCATTTTTCAGGTCATGTCGGTACAGACGGTTGTAGTTGACGTAGGTGTCGCTGGTCTCGTCTATTAGGCAGCGTGTTTGTCCGGTTAGGGCTGAGAAGTCATATACGCGGTAGGCCTGGTGACCCCGCTGGTTGAATTCAAACGTGACCGATCGGCTGTCCGTTCCCCATCGAAGGGAGCGCAGGTCGTACTGTTTTTCGATCAGGTTCATGGGAAAAACAAAATTCCGACCGGTTTCTAAGTTGAACAGGCAGGGTTGTTGCACCGTCAACGAATCACCTGGTTTGCTATAGGGTCTGCTTTGCAATTTCGGTTGCAGTTGGTCTTTGGGAGAGGACTCCACAAAGTAAATGTAATGCTGTTTGGCCGGTTTCGTTTTCATGCACGCCAACTTCTTGCCATCAGGACTCCATTGCAGGGCGTTGTAGTTGTCTTCGGCAGTACCGTCCTTGGTTAGGGCATATTCCCATTGGTCAGCGGATCGACGTATCCAGATGTTGTTGTCACGAATGAAAGCCTCCTGTTTTCTGTCGGGAGAAACAATGTTGCGGTTTCTGCGGGGTGCTGGGCGATTTCCCCAGTATTGTAGAGGGGCGGGCGTGGTGCGTTGGTTGAACGTTTGTTGTTTCATCAGTTTGTTGGAAGCTGGCAGGTAGATCCACCGTGACTTGACGGCGGTAAATGTCAGGCTGTCCCCCCGTGCTGAAACCACCAGGCCATCCATTACCAGATCTGATTGCTTGATGGATTTTCCGGTTTCCCGGGAAAGAGCCTTAGTCAGTTTGTCGGTATCGAACAATAACCTGCGGTTGGCTTTGTCAGCATCGACCAGGTAGTACTCCTTTCCTTTCGGTGTAGTGGTGACGTACCAGAATGAATGAGCGTTTCCCAGCCATGTGGGTTGAACTCCGTTACGATATACCGTGTTTTTGAATCGGTTGTTCAGTCCGTATGCACGTTTGTAGTCGTCGGCCGTACCTTGGCCGTAGGTTTTCGGGATGGCCGCGCAAAGCAACCAAATCAGCAAACAGAGGTGTTTCATTGTGTGTGTAAAAAACGATGAGCCAAAAGTATAAAAATAGGTGATTCCGGACAATTAAATACGGCATCCCGACGATTTATGGTATATTTGTACCATTATCGTCAAATCTGTACAAACATGGGAACGAACACGAATTCTATGACGCATGGTCTGTTTGCGGGCTTGTGTGTCGGGTTGGGGCTGTTGGTTTTTGGCTTGCTGCTCTATAATGGATTGCAATCCTTCAAGGATAAAGACAGGGTGGTGGCCGTCAAAGGGCTTTCTGAAAGGGAAGTAAAAGCGGATCGGGTGATTTGGCCGCTTATGTACAAAGAAATAGGCGATGATTTACAAGCCATAAACACGACCATACAATCAAAGAACAATGCCATCATCACGTTTTTAAAAGCAAACGGGGTGGAAGATGTCGAAATTACGTTATCGTCACCCGAAATCATTGACATGAAAGCGGAACGGTATGCAAGTACGGAGTCAAAGTACCGTTACAATGCGACGGCTGTCATCACCATCTATTCCACCAAAGTAGATTTGGTTCGTAAATTGATGGAAAATCCCAGCGAACTCATCAGCAAGGGTATTGCCCTGACCGGTGAGGACTACCGCTACCAGAAACAATTCCTGTACACTGGACTGAACCGCATCAAGCCGGCCATGATAGAAGAAGCCACCCGCAATGCCAGGACGTCTGCCATTAAGTTTGCCCAGGATTCGCAAAGCAAACTGGGTAAGATCCGTTCGGCCGACCAAGGTCAGTTCTCCATCAATGACAGGGATGCCAATACTCCATATATCAAGACAATACGAGTTGTAACCACTGTGAATTATTACCTTGAAGATTGACGGGAGCCTATTGATTGCTGCTAACGTTGATCGCCCTTTGCTGAAACTATATGAAGAAATCGTCAAAAATCCTCTTGTACATCGGCGTACCCCTGTTGTGTTTGGCCGCCGTGTTGGTATACAACAACATTTCCGGTAAAGATCCCATGAACGAAGGCCCCGGTAAGGGCGCAAGACCTGAAGGATTCGGTCCTGGTGGTCCTGGTGGCCCCGGTGGTCGTGGAAGAGGCCCGGGGGGCATGGGCCCCGGTAGAGGTCCTGGTATGGGAAGGCCACTGCCCGTTACCGTCAGCATTGCCGAGTATGGTACAGGTGAAAGCGGAATTCTACGGTTGGGTACCTTGGTTGCCAACGAAAAAGTGGATGTAAGCAGCGAGTTGTCGGGACGTGTCACGGATGTGAATTTCAACGAAGGCCAGCACGTGCGGAAAGGAGCTGTGTTGGTCAAATTGAACGACGATGAGTTGAGGTCGCAGTTGAAACGGGCCGAATACGAACTCTTGTTGCTGTCTCAACGCCTGGAGCGTCAGAAAGTGTTGCTCGAGAAAGATGCCGTGAGCCGTGAGACCTACGACAATGTATTGACACAGTACAATGTGCTGAAAGAAGAAATTGAGGCCCTGTCCATTCGTATCGATAAGATGAAAATCAGAGCACCTTTTGATGGGGTGATTGGTTTCAGGCAAGTCAGCAAGGGTGCTTTCCTGCAACCGGGCACGAAGATTGCCACCTTGGTGGACATGGCCCGTTTGAAAGTGGAATTCTCCATTCCGGAGAAATACGTGGCCAACAAGTTGGTGGGTTCCAAGTCAACGTTTACCGTTGAAGGGGTGAGCCGCACCTTTGAGGCTACCATTTACGCCGTGGATCCGCAAATTGACGTGACTACGCGTACCATTCTGGTCAGGGCTATGTACAACAACAGTAACGGTTTGCTTAAACCCGGTATGTCAGCCCGAGTATCAGTGAAATCGACCAACGGAACCAAGCGCATTTTTGCACCCAGCCAAGCTGTGGTGCCCGATGTGAACGGCCGCTTTGTCTGGTTGAAAAAAGGTGGGAAGGCAGTTCAAACCTATGTGGAAACGGGCGACCGTTCAACCGACAAGGTTGAAATCATGTCGGGTATCAGCGTGGGCGATTCCCTGATCATTACCGGTTTGATGCAGTTGAAGAACGACATGCCCGTTATCGTTAACAACTAAGAACCAGCCATGTCCAGTCTTTCAACAACCACCATCAACCGGCCGGTATTGGCCACCGTGTTGAGTTTATTGATAGTTATTTTTGGTGCCATCGGCTATGTATCCCTGGGTGTCAGGGACTACCCCAGCGTGGACAATCCCATCATTTCTGTCCGCGCATCCTTTCCGGGTGCGAACGCCGACGTGATAGAAACGCAAGTCACAGAACCGCTTGAAGCAGCTGTAAATGGTATTCCAGGTATCCGCTCCATTTCGAGTGTAAGCCGCGACGGCGGTAGCAACATTACCATTGAGTTCAAACTGGAAGTCGATTTGGAAACCGCTGCCAACGATGTACGTGACAAGGTTTCCGGTGCCATGCGTCGACTGCCTCAGGATGTTGACCCGCCCGTGGTCGAGAAATCGGATGCCGATGCCAATCCCATCTACACCGTAACGTTGCAGAGTGCTTCACGTGACATCATCGACTTGAGCGAGTTTGCCGAAGTGAACTTTAAGGAGCGGCTTCAAACCATTAGTGGAGTGAGTAGCGTAGGTATTATGGGTTCAAAACGGTACTCCATCCGCCTGCGTATGGATCCCATGCTGTTGGCCGCTTACAACCTGACTCCCCTGGATGTCCGTCAAGCCGTGTCACGTGAAAACGTGGAATTGCCTTCGGGTTCGGTGGAAGGAGCCAATACGGAACTGACTGTCCGTACACTGGGTCGGTTGAAAACCGTGGATGATTTCAACAACCTCATCATTGCCAAAAACGGCCAACGTTTCGTGCGTTTTTCCGATATTGGGGTAGCTGAGGTGGATGCTGAGAACACCCGCACCATTCTGAAACGCAACGGGGTGCCCATGGTGGCCTGTTCACTGGTTCCGCAACCCGGAGCCAACTACATCGATATTGTGGATGAAGCCAAGGTGGCTATAGAGGAACTTAAAAAGAACCTTCCACCGGATATCAAGGTGGGCGTAGGGTACGACAACACCACGTTTATCCGCGAATCCATCAGCGAAGTGAAGGCGACCATCTTCGAAGCCTTTATTTTGGTGGTGCTTATCATCTTTTTATTCCTGCGCAACTGGCGTACCACGCTTATTCCCGTATTGGCCATTCCCATTTCCTTGATCGGGGCCTTCTTTGTGATGTATGTGGCCGGTTTTACCATCAACATCCTTACCTTGTTGGCCATTGTCTTATCCATCGGCTTGGTGGTGGATGACGCCATTGTGGTCATGGAGAACATTTACACCCGCATCGAGAAGGGTGAAACACCCCTTCAGGCTGCCATCAAGGGTTCCAAGGAAATCTTTTTTGCCGTTGTTGCTACGACCATTACCCTGGTTGCTGTATTCTTCCCCATTGTCTTTTTGGAAGGAGTAACGGGGCGTTTGTTCCGGGAATTTTCCATCGTTATAGCCGGAGCTGTGGTCATTTCGGCCTTTGTGGCTTTGTCATTCACCCCCATGCTCACCAGCAAGATGCTGAAGAAAAACGCCAGCGAGGGCTGGTTCTACCGAGTGACCGAACCCTTCTTTGTGGGTATGAACCGATTCTATCGAAATAGCCTCGAATCGTTCATGCGCCGACGTTGGTTGGCCATCGTGTTCCTGGGTGTCGCCTTGTTGGTTATCGCCGGCTTATGGATAACCATCCCCTCGGAAATGGCTCCGTTGGAAGATCGTTCACAGGTTTCTATTTCGAGTACGGCACAGGAAGGAGCTACTTACGACTATATGCTCAAGTATTCGAACGAACTGTACGAAACCTTGGCCGAACAGGTGCCGGAAAAAGAGATGTTTATGCAAATGGTGGGTATGGGTTCCCGCAACCGTGCCAATCTGCAGGTTGTTTTGAAAAGCCCTGACCAACGGGAGCGTTCCCAGCAGGAAATAGCCGACGCCCTCACGCCCATGGTTTCCAGTTTGACTGGTGCCAAGACCTTTGTAACCCAGCAACAGACCTTTGGTGGGGGAAGAGGAGGGGGTATGCCCGTGCAATACGTCATTCAAGCCAGGAACTTGGATTCGCTGCGCCGAATATTGCCGGTATTTATGGAGCTGGTGTCCCAAAGCGAGGTGTTTGGCAATTCGGATGCCAACCTGAAATTTACCAAACCTGAACTCAGCGTCAGCATCAACCGGGAAAAGGCAACCCTGATGGGTGTTTCCATCCAGAATATTGCGCAGACCCTGCAGTTGACCATGAGTGAACAGCGCATCGGTTACTTCATTAGAAACGGTAAGCAGTACCAAATTCTGAGTCAGATCAATGAAGGCCAACGAAACCGTCCCGTCGATTTGTCGAACATTTACATCCGGAGCGATGCAGGCAACCTGGTTCAACTGGACAACCTGATTACTATGGAGGAAAGCAGCATGCCACCTCAGTTGTACCGGTACAACCGCTTTGTCTCGGCCACGGTCTCTGCCTCGCTGGGTAAGGGCTATACACTGGGACAGGGTATTGAGGAGATGGATCGCATTTCCCACGAAGTACTCAATCCTGACCACTATTCCACAGCGTTATCGGGTCAATCAAAGGATTTTGTGGAAAGTAC
>CAYTIY010000095.1:0-9176 GCA_964438045.1 uncultured Bacteroidales bacterium
GCATGGAGGAACTGGTGGAACGCATCGAACGCTGGGGCATCCATCCCGAAGACCTAATCACGCACCGTTTCCCGCTGGAACAAGCTTCGGAAGGCTTTGCCCTTATGGCTGAAGGCAAGTGCGGAAAGGTGGCCATCGTATATGATGAAGAATTGAAATAAAACGAACTACTATGAACTGGAAAAGTCAGTTGAAAGAAACCTTACCACTGCTGGGACACCGTAACTGGATCCTGGTAGTGGACAAGGCCTATCCCATGCAGAGTGCCCCCGGGATACAGACCATTTATTCGAATGAAAGCCTGTTGGATGTGCTGAAATATCTCATGAAACAGATCAAGCGTGAAGGTCATGTCAACCCCATCGTGTATACCGACAAGGAGTTGCTGTTCATGCGGGACGACTTGTGCGCCGGCGTTGACAATTTCAAGAGTAATCTGACCAAGGTGCTTTCCAAGGCCGACGTTCAGGTGCTGCCTCACGAATCGGTGTTTGCCAAGTTGGAGGAAGCGTCCAAGACCTTCAGCGTGTTGGTTATCAAGTCGGATTGCGTGATGCCGTATACTTCCGTGTTTATGGAACTGGATTGCGGCTATTGGTCGGCGCAGAAGGAAAAAACACTGCGTGACCGATTGACGTGATCATCCCACTATCTGTAAAACCTAACCTCTATTACCAAATAAACCATGACAAACAAACCTGAATCCTCGTTCATGAGGCTTAATGGGAAGAGCATGCTCGTTCCCTTTATTCTCGTGACCAGCTTGTTTTTCTTTTGGGGTGTAGCAAACAACCTGAATGATACCATGTTGGCTGCTTTTAAGAAAATCATGAGCATGTCCGACGTACAGACGTCGTTCATTCAAATGGCCTTTTACGGGGCCTATTTCTGTCTGGCGTTACCCGCAGCTCTGCTGATCAAGAAGTACAATTACAAGGTGGGCATTATCCTTGGCTTGTCCTTGTATGCCATTGGTGCGTTGTTGTATTACCCGGCAGGTGCAACGGGTAGCTATGCCTTTTACCTGGTGGCCATCTTTATTTTGGCTTCCGGTTGCTCCATCCTGGAGACCACGGCCAATCCGTATATCCTAAGCATGGGATCCTCGGAAACGGCCACCCGCCGCTTGAATTTGGCGCAATCGTTCAATCCGTTTGGGGCCATGACAGGCATCATTCTTAGCATGGCGCTCATTCTTAATCAATTGCATAGGGCTGGTGCGGCTGAACGGGCGCAGATGACAGCTCAGCAACTTCAACAGATTCAGACCCATGAATTGAATGCGATCACGTTCACGTACCTCTGTATCGGTTGCGTATTGGCTGTGATCCTGTTGATTATGTTGCTGGTTCCTATGCCCAAGGCTTCGGATGCCGATTCTTCCCTTAAACTGAGCAGCACCTTCGGTCGCTTGTTTAAAAATAAGTTGTATTTCTGGGGTGTGATTGCGCAATTTTTTTATGTGGGTGCTCAGGTTGGTATCTGGTCGTTTACAATCCGCATTGTCATGAAGGAACTGGGAATGGATGAAACCAATGCCGCGTACATCTTCTTGTTGTCGATTGCCGTATTTACGGTGGCTCGGTTTGTCTTTACGCTATTGATGCGGTATGTCAAGGCTTCTTTGCTGATGATTGTGGCTGCTGTGGCCGCCATGGTACTGACCGGTCTCGTGGTGATGTCACACGGCGAATTTCTGGTGGTTTGTCTGGTGGGTATTTCCTTCTTTATGTCGCTGATGTTTCCCACTATTTACGGGTTTGCCCTGGACGGTTTGGGTGACGATGCGAAGATCGGAGCCTCTGGTCTGATTATGGCTATTCTGGGTGGTGCCATCATGACGCCGCTTCAAGGTTTGGTTTCCGATATGTGGGGCATCAACAACGCCTTTTTTGTGCCCTTGTTCTGTTTCTTCGTTGTGCTGATGTATTCATTCATGGCAAAACGGGTTGGAAAGTAAGCGCTGATGAACGCTTGATCACCCTTTTTTGATGTATTTTTAGGGGTGCAGGTTGCGTATTTTACGTACCTTGCACCCCTTTAGTTGTCTATACGTTATCCAATATGATGAAAAACAAGTGCCTGGCCATCAACGCCAAACTGTCGGTTTTTGTGTGTAGCCTGCTTCTGTGTGCTACCTTTGCTACAAGCCAATCTGCTTCCATCAAACCGTCACATTCCTTTAAGGTAGGCGACAAGACGTTCCTGCTCGATAACCAACTTTTTTTGGTCAAAGCCGCCGAGTTGCATTATCCGCGTATTCCCATGGCTTACTGGGATCATCGGATCAAGATGTGCAAGGCGTTGGGTATGAATACGATCTGTATGTATGTTTTTTGGAATTACCACGAGCAGACTCCCGGTGTGTACGATTTTGCGGGTCAAAAGGACATTGCTGCCTTTTGCCGACTTGCTCAGGCAAACGGAATGTATGTGATTGTCCGTCCGGGGCCATACGTTTGCGCTGAATGGGAAATGGGTGGGCTGCCTTGGTGGCTGTTGAAGCACAAGGGCATCGAATTGCGCACGCAGGATCCCTATTTCCTGGAACGGACCCGTTTGTTCATGCTGGAGGTCGGCAAACAATTAGCCGATTTGCAGGTGAATCGGGGAGGGAACATCATCATGGTACAGGTGGAAAACGAATACGGTTCATACGGCGTAAACAAACCTTATGTGGCCAAGATTCGGGACGTTGTCAGAGAGGCTGGATTTACCGATGTGCCCCTGTTTCAGTGTGACTGGAGTTCCAATTTCACCGACAATGCGTTGGATGACCTATTGTGGACGGTCAATTTTGGCACAGGATCCAATATTGGGCAGCAATTCGCCGAACTCAAGCGGCTCAGACCCAACACGCCGCTTATGTGTAGCGAATTCTGGTCGGGTTGGTTTGACAACTGGGGACGCAAACACGAAACCCGTGATCCCAAGTCAATGGTTGACGGGTTGAGCGAAATGTTGAGCCAAGGCATTTCTTTCAGTTTGTACATGACGCACGGGGGAACCACATTTGGCCACTGGGGAGGAGCAAATTCTCCCGGTTTTTCGCCCATGTGCACGTCGTATGATTACGATGCACCCATCAACGAGTACGGACGGGTCACTCCCAAATATTTTCTGTTGAGGGATCTTTTGTCCAAGTACCTGGCTCCGGGCGAGACACTGCCTGCTGTTCCGGATTCCATTCCGACCATCGTGATTCCTTCATTCTCGTTGACAGAAGTTTCTTCGTTGATGAACCTCGATGCGGTAAAACCCATCGTAAGTGATACGACGCTGACGTTTGAAGAGATGAGCCTGGGATATGGTTGTGTGTTGTACAGGGCCATGCTGAACCCCTCCAAAACGACGCAATGGTTGCGCATCGAGGATGTTCACGACTGGGCACAGGTGTTTCTGGACGGCAAGCGTATTGGGGTATTGGACCGTCGTCTGGATGAGAACAGGATTGAGTTGCCTTCTCTAAAATCGGCCACACGGCTCGATATTCTGGTTGAGGCTATGGGACGTGTCAATTTCAGCAAGGCCATCAACGACCCCAAAGGAATCACCAAGGGGGTGGCGTTGGTCACCGGTGATAAGGAAACGCCACTGAAAGGGTGGTCCATGTACCGTATTGCATCCGATTACGACATGATCCGTCAACGTGCATTCAAACCGATGGAGAATGGACTGGTATCAACCGCTTACTATAGGGGTACATTTACCGTGGACAAGGTGGGTGATACCTTTTTGGATATGAGTAGCTGGGGCAAAGGCCAGGTCTGGGTAAACGGCCATGCCATAGGCCGCTATTGGAAGATTGGTCCAACACAAACGTTGTATGTGCCTGGTTGCTGGCTCAACGTTGGCCGCAACGAGGTGGTGGTGCTGGAGCTGGATAAACCCGAAAAACCCGTGTTGGCCGGTTTGAACTACCCGATTCTGGATCAACTTCGTTTGCCTGAACCAAAACAGGAAGACAAACAGCAAAAGCCGCAGAATCTTGGCAAGAAAAAGCTGGTTGCCGTTGGATCCTTTGCAGCCGGGAATGGTTGGCAAACAATTTATTTCAAACGATCGGTCAAGGCAAGGTATGTTTGCCTGGAGGCGTTGTCTTCCTTTGGTCAGGATCCGTATGCTTCCGTGGCTGAATTGGAGGTATTGGGTGCCAACAAACAGAAGGTGTCCCGCTTCCCTTGGAAAGTGGTTTACGTGGACAGCCAGGAAATGGCCGATGCCAACAATATGGCTGAAAAGGTATTTGACTTGCAGGAATCCACGTTTTGGCATACGCAATATACCGGTGCTAAGCCAGGTTATCCCCATCGGTTGGTCATTGACCTGGGGGTTGAGCAGGTTGTAACCGGTTTCATGTACCTTCCGCGACCTGAAGCCGGGAAACCGGGTATGATCCGGGAATATCGCTTTTTTGCGAGCAGAAAGCCGTTCTGAACCAGCCTTTCCGGAAAAAAGCGTATTTTCGCAATATGAATGAATCGACGTCCCAATCGGCCATTAGCCTGTCGCTCGTTGTTCCTGTCTTCAACCGTCCGGTGGAAGTGGAGGAACTGTTGGAAAGCCTGACCAGGCAATCTTGCAGCGACTTTGAGGTGGTTATCGTCGAGGATGGATCCTCGTTGCCTTGTGATGAGGTGGTGAGGCGGTTTGAAGGCAAGCTAACCATTCGGTATATTCAGAAAGTCAATTCGGGACCGGGCTTGAGCCGCAATGTGGGGGCTAAGGCGGCCAGTGGGTCGTACGTGGTGTTCCTGGATTCGGATTGTGTGATTCCTCCCAGCTATGTTGAGGCGGTGCTGCATCGTTTATCCTCCGATTTTGTGGATGCGTTTGGTGGTCCGGATAGGGCGGATGCCGGCTTTTCGCCCATCCAAAAGGCTATCAATTATTCCATGACGTCTTTTTTTACAACCGGTGGCATACGGGGTGGTGGCGAAAAACTCGACCGATTCATGCCGCGGAGTTTCAATATGGGTATTTCAAGAGAGGTGTTCGAAAAGACAGGCGGCTTTTCAGCCATGCGCTTCGGTGAGGATATTGATTTGAGCCTGCGTATCCTTTCCCATGGGTTCAAGACGGCGTTGCTGCCTGAGGCCTTTGTTTACCACAAGCGGCGCTCCAATCTGAGACAGTTTTTCAAGCAGGTTTACAATTCGGGTATTGCGCGCATTGTGCTGCACAAGAAGCACCCGGGTTCCATGAAGTTGGTGCATCTGTTGCCGGCTGCTTTTGTGTTGGGAATACTGTTCCTGCTTCTGTTGTCGGTGTGCTGGTCGCCTTTTTGGTTGTTGTTCCTGCTGTTATATATGTTGGCCATTTTCGTGGATGCTTCTGCTTCCAATAGATCGCTTAGCATCGGCTTGCTGGCGGTCGCTGCCAGTTTTGTGCAACTGGGCGGGTATGGCTTGGGTTTCCTGTCTGCCTGCTGGAATATACTCATTGTTAAGAAGGAAGGCTACGTGGCCTTTATTGACAGCTTTTACCGTTGAAATCGTTTGCCCCTTACTGGCTCGCAAAGCGCTCCCCTTATACAGTGATGTTACTGTGAATATACTTTGCCGGCAGAATGGAACAAACCAGGGAAAGTGGTGAAGCATAATCAATCGAAACTGACCGAGAAAGTTTTGTGTGGATCTGCTTTTAATCAGTAAAATTGAAAAACAAACAGTACTATTGGATAACGTTAATCGAATATACCTATGCAAAACAAACGTTTAAAAACCGGAATAGCAATCGTGTTATCCTTGCTTTTCTTAGTTGTTTTTAATTCCTGTGAAAAGGATGATGAGTACGATGTGAAACCCGTCTTGACTAAGGAAAAGCAATGGACGTTGGAAATATTCTCGGCTATGAAAGCTATTTATTTATGGAATGATGCGTTGCCTGTTGCACTGGATACCGCACAGTATGACACACCTGAAAAAGCACTCGCATATCTTTCTGGTTTAAAAATAAATCCCGAGACTGGACAGGCTATTGATAACTATAGCTTTTTAGACAAAATCGGTAAATTTAGTGGTGAAATAAATCAGGGAATAGCCAGTGGAGATTACGGCTTTATGGTAATACCTGCCTATAATTCATCCAATCAGGTATCTTTTTTTGTGACCTATGTCTACAAGAACTCTCCGGCAGGAATGGCAGGAGTGGCACGTACGTATGAAATTGTACGTATCAATGGAAGTGACATGGTGCATCCAGAGGTTACAAGTGATGGCTATCTGGTTCCATCATCCGCGGGTTATACCAATTTGATGAATGCTCTTTTCAATTCCAGCACAGCTTCTTTTGATTTTAAAAAGCCGGATGGATCCCTATTGACAACGTCACTCAGTGTGAGATCGTATGCAATTAATAGTGTGTTGTGCGATACCATATTTAATGTAGGATCAAGAAAAGTGGGCTATATGGTATTTAATCAGTTTTTAGGTGCTAGCGCGCAAACTGAGCTGACAAATACAATTAATACGTTTCAGGGCAGTGGTGTTGAAGACTTAATCGTTGACCTGCGCTATAACGGTGGTGGGTCGGTAGAAACCTGCGAGAAATTTAGTAATCTGATTGCGCCTTCAACTGCAACGGGAAACAAGATGTTTTCCTATATATTGAATCCGGCTCTGATGCAATATTATATACTTAAGAATGAGTCTTTCACAACGTATTATACCAAAAATAACACGTTTCAACCTACGACAATTTATTTTATTGTGAGTGGCAATACAGCCTCAGCAGCTGAGTTGCTTATTAATAATCTGCTTCCATATTATACTGGGAAATTATTTTTAATTGGTCAGACCACCTATGGTAAACCCTGTGGTTTCTGGTCAACGCCGATTGGGTACACAAATAATCAAACAACGATCAAAGAAGGTTATGATCTGTACGCTGTTTCGTTCGAAGCGGTAAATGCAAATGGGGAAGGCGGTTATTATACCGGAATGACTCCAGGAACATCGAAATACCCCGGAGTATTGGCTTACGACTCTTACTGGTTGAATTGGGGAGACCTGAATGATGATTGCCTGGCTCAAGCTGTTAACCACATTTCAGGAGGATCGTTTAGAACATTTTCTACGCATTTGAGAGTGAAGTCGGTACAAGTTAAATCGGCCTTTACCCTGGATCGCCAATTCAAAGGTATGATAGACTTTCGGGAGCGCTGATTTATTCGGCGGCGTGAATGCGGTAGGTGCAGCGGCGGTCACCGTGGGCGGTGTGGTCGTCACGGTTCACGTTGATCTTCTCGCCCAAGAGACGGCGGATGGTGTCGATTTCTGATTGGCAGAAACCGTTGCAGGTGACGGCTGCGGCGCAGATGGGGCAGTTGTTCTCAATGAAAAGCCAGCCTTCGGATGTGGGCAGCAATTCGGCCATATACCCTTCACGGGAGCGGATATCGGTGAGACGTTCCAGTTTTTCTTGCGTGCTTGCTGCGTCTTTCAGCGCTTCGGAATACCGTAAATAGTCGGCCTTTTGCTTGGCCTTGATTAAGGTGTCCAACGCTTCCGGTCCCAACAAGGTGCGGATGTTCGTGAGCAGCTGGGCGGTGAAGGCGGCGTGGTTGTCGGGAAAGCGCTTGTGGCTTTTTTCCGTCAACGCGTAATGAAGCGTAGGCCTACCGACGCCCTTGACCAGGGCTGATGAGATGACATACCCCTCTTCCTCCAGCTTGACCAAGTGCAGCCGCATGCCTTCACCCGTCATGGAAAAGGCCTTGGACAGGGAAGGGACGGTCTGTGGCCCGTTCATTTTCAAGTGGAAAAGAATTTTATCCTGCGTCTTGTTGGGGAACATGGGATGGTAGATTGATATTGCAAGTAAAAACTTGTATTATTTCGCAAAGGTACATACTTTGTTTGAGTTTGCCAACGGGTAATCGGTTTTACCATGCCACGTTTCGTAAAAGTTTCGTACATTGGTCATGCAAATCAATTACCGCCTATCAATATGTCAACCGCTCTATCTTTGGTATCCCCCATCGTCGGATCCGTCCGAAAGGCACAGGCCGGCCTGTGCAGGACAGCAATCATCCACCGTAACGAAAATGCTCCCTACGGTCCGAACAACTGGCTGTTCTTTATCAAGCCCGAAATAACACAACCGCTGCCCACCATCAAGCTGGAGGCCGTGGTGACACTGATCATGGAACACGTGCAGCGGTATGGATTGACCATCCATGAGGTCAGATTGTTATCGGCCGATTACCTGAAGGATCATGCCCTTATCAAGCAACACTATGGGGTAATCGATACGGTGGCCACGGTTGGGGCTGAAGCACTGAGCGAAACAGCCAGGGAACGGTTCAAGGAAATCTTCGGTGTGGAAGTCGGGGAGGTGAAAACCTTGGGCGGTTTGCAGTTGCTTGAGCAGTACCCCTTCTTCAATGCTCATTCGCTGGATTGTCTGTGGCAGAATCAGGAAAACCAGAAGCTGGCCGGTGGCATGTACGCCGAAAAAGTGCGTATCGACTTGGAAACTATCTATATGTTGAACGCATTTCATCCCCGTCAGCTCGAACATTTTACCGAGAAGGGGAGGTGCATCGTTGTGATGAGCCTGTCC
Organism: uncultured Bacteroidales bacterium; assembly: GCA_964438045.1. Taxonomy (GTDB): domain Bacteria; phylum Bacteroidota; class Bacteroidia; order Bacteroidales; family UBA1402; genus UBA8389. Next base: position 8,566 of record CAYTIY010000095.1, read on the forward strand.
GGTAGCCTGTCGTGGAAGGAATCACGGCAGCACTTCATCGGTGCCACGAAACCGCAGAACGCCGAACCCGGAAGTTTGCGCAGGTTGTTGTTTGAGGGAAAGGCCGAATTGGGATTGCCCGAAGTGTCACAGAGTTACAATGGGGTGCATTTGTCGGCGGGTCCTGTCGAGTCGCTGGTGGAAAGCCTGCGGTTTGAGTCGGACCATGACGGGGGTGTTCCCTTGGATCCGTCCGCCCTTCCATTTGGACGTCAGTGTGTGGAGGCATTCGGTTGTGTGCCCGATGCCTTGCTGCACAACGCACTGGTTACAATAGATGGTCACATGAAATCTGTATTCGACCTGACAGAAGAGTTGGATGCTGCCGATGCCATAGAGGTGTTAAAAGATGTTTTATTAACGTAGTTTCAGTAGTGTCTCTTAATATCTGTTAATATCAATTCTAACTCTCAAATAATCAGTATGCATATTGCCAAAACCGTTGTCGCACTTTTGAACTGGCTACCTTTGCCGGCAACCCTAAAAGTAGCGTACGATGAACAGTGGCAAGTATATTTTCAGTCAAATCACCGATTTTCTTCCCAAGCGATACTTTGAAAGACTTGCCGTGA
>CAYTIY010000096.1:0-1890 GCA_964438045.1 uncultured Bacteroidales bacterium
ATGGGAAAATTAATTGTAACAAGCTGACAGCCAACATGCCAATTAAAACCTGCCCCATGTGTTTACGGTACGGTTTGAAGTACCTCAACAATGTGCGCATACCTTTTTCCTGGGTAACCGGTTCGTCCACGGTTGTGTCAAAATCGGTTCCTGGCTTCAATAATAGGGCAACTCCCTTTTCTGTTCCGTGATCGGATGTGCTTATCCAAGATGATTCCAGCTCTTCTTCTGTTAATGTCAGGTATCCGGCTGAAGGGTCGGCTATATGAAAGCAGTACCCCTTTCTGCTTTTCTTAATGGCATAACAAACCACAAAATGACGTTGGCGCCAATGAAGAATACACGGAAGTGGAGCCTGTTTAGTTAACTGCTCCATGGTAATTTTGACTCCGGTTGTGTGAAAACCAATACTTTCAGCTGCCTCGCTCAATCCCAACATACTGCTCCCTGTACGAACCAAAGAGCTACGTGACCTGAGTGTTTGCAGGCTGTAGCTTTTTCCATAATGTTTGGCAATCATTCTAAGGCAGGTTGGACCGCAATCCATAGAGTCTAATTGCCTGTACAGTGGAAAATGTCTCATCAAACAAGAGGTTTACATCCAATGTGGCACACTGGAACATTCAACGTTAAAGAACGTCAAATATAAGAAAAAAGGTGAGAAATGATAAAAGTAAAACCTAACGGATCGGATCATATTTGCACTTCAATGGCTTCGAATAAGGATTTTCTTCCTGTAGAGTGTATGCCCTACAGTCTTGGCACACATAACGAAGCTCACACAGTGAACAGGTTTCTATATTGTCTTTAGTAATATTCCAGAACTTTTTGAACCCGTCCTGATGAACAACACTCGTCAGTGTTGTATCAGAGACGTGCCCAAAATGTTCTTTCATGGAAGGGCAATTTTTGATATACCCATCTTTGTCGACAGAGATTTTTTTATAGAGACAATTATTATAATGCTTTGACTCCCAAAACAATTTATTTTCAGCAATACAATACAATTCTCCGGTAACACCACATGCGATTTCACTGCGTATAAGCTCGGTCGAGTGAATAATGACCAAATCCTCACGTTTGTAAATCACATTTTCATTGGTGTTGCTCAACGTTATTTTGGAAAGTTTTGGAAAACGATTCTTTATTACCAATAATTCATCCAATTTGTAATCAACACTCTTTTCAACACACACTTCAACTCTTTGGATGGATGATTTTGACGTAATTTCCAATTCGCGTACAAAATCATGCAAGGGTAACTGATAATAGAACCTTATTTCCAACGCTTTACATCCTAAATCGCTGAGCTGACCAATGATGGTTTCCAGGGAATGAGATGACGTTGCAGAAAAATCAACGATGGCATTGCTGATCAAACCATCATCTTCGACCATTTTCGACTTGATCAGCAAATCGTCAATGGGCTTTTGTGTAAAGTAGCCAAATTCATTATGATAAAGAAAAGAAATATATACTTCTATGGCGTTCCTTTCTTGTGGTGACATTCCACTTGTAAGGGCGCCATATGTTCCTGTACTGGATTGTTCCAGAAAATCATACAGGATTAAGGGAATAGGTTGAATAATATTTCGTTGCAGATCGCACAGCACCGCCCTCTTGCAGCCCTTCACAGGATGGCAGTAGGAATAGAGGTTAAAAATGCGATCCATGTTCAACCAATCACAATTGAACAACCTTGTAGGTTCTCGAACCGTTGATCAATCGTGAAATGTTTTTATAATAAATAGATTCGTTATTTTCAGTTTGTTGTGACCCATAAAGTGTCAAAAAGTTGGCTATTGGTTGGCTAAATACATTGCCAAACAACATTTCCGCATTTAAATAGCGGTTAATATCATTATTTGTCTGTCCCATAGTTTGTTTTAC
>CAYTIY010000096.1:1990-9070 GCA_964438045.1 uncultured Bacteroidales bacterium
TCTGTGAAGCAAGCGCATGAAAAGAATAAATACACCATATATAATAAGATTACCGATAATCAGTATGTGGAGGTTGTGTTGAAGGCCCCCTTGAAGTCGATTATTCGACAAGCTCAGTTTATCGTGATTGTTTCACTATTTCTGGCAATTCTAATAGGCATCATACTGGTGATTCAACTTAAGGGCATGCTAAGAGAAAACCGGTTTGTCAGTTTTATAAAGGATTATACACATGCACTGACACACGAACTGAAAACGCCAATCAGTGGAATATACATGTCAGCATCCATGTTGGCTTCTGGTAAGCTGGATGAAAAACCGGAGTCCAGACGTATTCACTATAGAATTTGTCAGGAACAAAGCTCTAAGTTGCTTAAAACTGTAGAACGCATTTTACTGGTAGCCAAAGCCGAGCACGCAGCTATTATACCAAATATTGAACAGGTAGAAATTCACCCGTTTGTTGAGAAAATTGCATCAACCTTCAGACAAAGCAACTTTCGGCAAAAGAAACTAACAATCACCACCTCTTCTGAAACGGAAAACTTGAAGGGACTCATTGATCCGGTGTTGATGGAAAATGTACTCAGCAATTTGATTGATAACGCCATCAAATATTCAAATGACACAATAGACATCCACGTATCCTGTTGGCTAAAGAAAGATACGCTTTGCTTTTCTGTAAAAGACAATGGATTTGGCATGAACGAACGGGAAACAAAACATATTTTTGATAACTTTGAACGAGGCGACAAAGTAGAACGAAAGGGAATAGATGGGTTTGGAATAGGTTTGAACTATGTATACAAGGTGATAAAGGCACATAAAGGAAAGATAGAAGTTAAAAGTCAGGAAGGACTGGGCAGCGAATTCATTATAGAATTACCCAATTAAGTGGAATTATGATCAAATTATTGTTGGTTGAAGACGATGAAATGTTGGGCTTCATCATAAAAGAAGGCATGGAGTTGATCGGTGAATACGATGTCATGTGGGTCAACAACGGTGAGAAGGGGTTGGAAGCTTTTAAAAGCTATAAACCCGACGTGATTGTCTCTGACGTAGAGATGCCGGTCATGTCAGGACTCGAGTTTGTTAGAAAAGTAAGAGAAATTGATCAGGATACACCAATTATCCTTGAAACCTGTGTTTCTTCGAGCAAGACTATTTTGGAGGCTTACGCCATCGGCATAGACAATTACATCAAGAAGCCGTTTCTCCCTGACGAACTGGATGCGTACATTCAAGGTTTGTTGCGACGGATGAATTTGGTTGCCGACAAAAAGAAGGAGGATTCAAACATCATCACGTTGGGCGACATTGAATTCAATACCATTTTGCAAACCCTGGATACTCCAGAAGGGATCATTAATTTATCGCTAAGGGAAGCCACTCTGTTAGAACTGCTTTACAGAAACCTAAACCAGCTGGTTACCAAGGAAATCATTGCCGAAACCATTTGGGGAGGAGAAAAATACTTTACTCAACAACGGCTTGATGTGTTTATCTATTCCATGCGTAAGTATCTATCATCCGATAGCAGGGTTCAAATCCGTACCATGCGAAGCGTTGGGTACATGCTTTGCATGGAATAAAACCACCATCATCATGGTTTACCGGATAGTGGTGACCGTATAGGTTACCAACTGTTTCAACCCTTCTTGTGAAAGTGAATATGATGGGTTGAATTTTTCAGATTCCATGTATTCCAACAGACTGTTATATAAGTGTACAACCTCTGGTTTATCCATGATTTCAAACAATTTTGATGTGCAGATCAGTAGTTTGCCGGCTCCAACCTTGAATTCTGCAATCATACCCAGTTTTAGGTTTCTTTCTTTTCGATCAATTACCTGCACAATTGGAGTATAGGTAGAGTCCAGTGTTGATAAGTTCAGCGCTCGACTTGTCGTGATGATGTCCAACCACTGCCAGTTGGTGTGGTATTCCGTGGGAAAGTGTTTGAAGATCGGATGCTTGGAATTAATAAACAATCCCAGTGTACCCGGAGATGTTGTTGAAGATTGTCTGAGATCGGGAGTAAAACTTCCAGGCAGGCTGTTTGTGTATATGCTACGAATGGTGGGTAACAACAAAACCTTCCCTCCTGCTTCCAGTTGATTCATGACTGCCTTGTTAAGCAATGATGACACGTACACCTTTTTGGATGTTTTTGGCTTTGATAGTGGATATACCCAAATTGGATAGGAATTTTTATAATCGGTACTATCCAGGTATACTTCCAGATTCAACCGAATAGGTTTGTCGAATTTGGCCAGAGAGAATTGCACCTGACCTGGTTTGGACAATTGTCCGTTCTTTAGCATTGACTGTGAGACACTGCCTGATTTTACAACACTTCCATTTTCCTGGTACAGTTTCCAACGGACAGCCGAATAAAGTGATTTGTTGGAGAAATTTACAACATGAACGTCAGCGACGAAACGTTCGGACTGGTTCCAGCAGTATTTGTTCAAACTCAATAGTGGCACAACGTCATTGTTGACTTGTCGCCATAGAGATGGATCTATCACATCAAAACCAAAGCTAGTTACTTGATTTTCTGTTTTGAAATGCAATGGAGGCAAATGATATCCAACCAGACCGGGTGTTTTGAAGGCTGTCTCCATATTGGCACGGTAACACAGGGCAGCCAACATGACCGATGCACGATGTTTGTCCTGGACGGGTTTCTCGTTACCCGATTGCTTTTCAACCGGGTATACAGCATATTCAACCAGTTCGATTTCCGGTTGAGGTGCCGGCGATGATTGTTTGTAGGGAGACAACTCTTTTCGGGGCATATCGGGGGCAGACATGAGAACAAAAGAAGGATGGTGTCCGTATGCAGATAGAATGGCTTTGCCTTCTTCCTGCAGCAATCTATCTGTAACTGGTGACGGTGTGCCACTACTGGAGAGGTCCACTTGAATAAACAACCCTGATTTGTCGGCGGCATCAAATGCCGCTTCGGGAGGGCACCATGAGTTGAAGCGGATGTGGTTTATTCCCCAGATTTTTACCTGTTTAAAGTAGTTCGACCAGTATTCTTCATCCATTGAAACTGTTTCGTTTCGCAATACTTCTCCAGAGGCATCAATGCCTCTCAGAAACGTGTTGTTTCCGTTGATGGTGTAGTATGTTCCATTGAATGAGAATTTTCTTAAACTGATTTCCATTGACTTGAAGTCCATCCAGGTTGCTTTCTCGTCCGATACACGCAGGTTTATCCGTAGCATAGGTTGCTTGAATTCATCCCAAAGTGGCATGCGTCCCTTTATTTGGTATGAAAGCGTAATCAATGAATCGGCTTTGACACGGTATGTTTTTGGCATTGTTTTCACCTTTAATCGTCCTAATAGATACTCTGGTGCCAGTCTGATGAGCAAAAAGCTCTTTTGAGGCGGATTAGCCGTTCTAATTTTTACCCGAATCGTGCTGGACTCAAGGTTTGGTGTTACTTGCAGAGACGTGATATGTGTCGTACTGGAGGCCTCCAACTTAATCGATCCAAGAACGCCGTTCCACAACGGTTGTTTTTCTGTCATGTTTTGTGAAAAGCCAAATGGACGAACAAGCCGACCATTGCTGATACGCAGTGTCAATGTATGGACGCCTGGACTCAACCGTTGGCTCAAGTCATGATGTTGTGGCGAGAATAACAGCTGGGACTGACTGGCAAAAGAGCCATCGATCCATATCATGGAATGATTGGTTCTCTCCAAAATCAACTCAATGTGTTTGTCCTTCCAATGCTCAGGAATGTCAATTTTTCTGGTATACCAAACCGCCCCATCTTGTAACAACTGAGGACTCAATCCCTTTTCCTCGGTGGAAACAGCCGTTGTTCCCGGTAGATCAATAATTTGTTGAAAAGAGTTAGTCTGCCAGTTTTGAGTGATGCCTACATTTTCAGGGTCGGTTGCGTGTCCCCATTCCCCTGAAAGATCCAATGTCTCACGTTCCTCATCCTTGCCAACGTTGCACGATACTGCGCCTATCATGAGAAGAGAAAAAAAGATACCAAATGCCAATCGGTTTGTTTTCATGGATACAAGGATGTTTGATAAGCAAATATCCATCATTATTTCAAGTTGGCAAAATACTTTGTTGGCATATGACAAAACAACCGTATTTTTAATATGTTAATATAAGTTAATCCGCATTATTTATGATCCGCTCAACTTTCCGTAAAAGTGTATATATATGTACTTTTGTGGCACGTAAAAGGGCTATCGGATGCCCTGTTTTTTTTATGGCCTTAGGTTGCCAGATTGTTCGTTTTTTAATGGGTTAACAAATACATTTCAGATTCATGGATTGGTTGTACGAATTGGTGTGGCATGATTCTGCCGCTCACACCATTTTTTTGCTCGGCATTGTAATTGCCGCCGGCGTTTTTCTTGGTAAAATCAAACTGGGTGGAGTTTCTTTGGGTGTTACATGGGTTCTTTTTGTGGGGCTGATTATCAGTCATTTCGGTTTGACAATTGAACCTCACATCCTGCATTTTATCAAGGAGTTTGGTTTAATCCTGTTTGTTTATTCTATTGGTCTGCAGGTTGGACCAGGCTTTTTTTCTTCGTTCAAGAAAGACGGACTTAGGCTCAATGGGTTGGCATTTGCTATTGTGCTGTTGGGCGTGGCCATCGCCATTATTTTTTACTTTATTTCCGATTATCCCATATCAACCATTGTGGGTATTCTTTCGGGAGCGATAACCAATACACCCGGTCTTGGCGCAGCTCAGGAGGCGTACAATCAAATCAGAGGTACTAGTGATCCCACTATTGCATTAGGATATGCTGCTGCTTATCCCCTGGGTGTTGTCGGTATCATCACGGGAACCATGTTGATTAAATACCTGTTCCGTATTAAAATGGAGCATGAAAAGTTACGTGTGGATGAAGACAACACAAAAAACAACAATTTTGTTTTGCTGACTGTTCAAATAAAGAATCCGGCCATTTTTGGCAAAGCGGTTGCACATGTAACCGGACTTCTTGATGAACACTTTATCATTACACGTATAAAGAAAGCCGATGGTTCTGTTTCTTTGACAAATGCAGAAACTATTCTTGAAGCCGATGATTTGGTTTTTGTGGCAACTGAAAGTACCGAACAAACTAGGGTACTCACCTTTCTGGGTAAAGAGGCGCAAATGGATTGGTACAATGACCAGAGCAATCTGGTTTCCCGTCGTATTCTTGTGACAAAAGATACCGTGAATGGCAAGACATTGGGTTCCTTACAACTCAGAAAGACGTATGGGATCAACATAACCCGGATAAACCGTGCAGGGGTTGACTTTTTGGCAACACCTTCGTTGGTACTCCAGATTGGCGACCGTGTGATGGTGGTTGGTCCGGAGGCTGCCATTCAAAATGTGGAGAACGTATTGGGAAATTCTCTTAAACGTCTGGATCATCCCAACCTGACTCCTATTTTCATCGGAATTGCTCTTGGCGTTGCGTTGGGAAGCATTCCCTTTACCATTCCCGGCATTCCCCAGGCTGTCAAACTAGGTTTGGCTGGAGGACTGCTCATTGTCTCTATTCTCATTGGACGTTTTGGCCCTCGCTTTCATTTGAACACCTACACGACCATGAGTGCCAATTTGATGCTTAGAGAAGTTGGTATCACACTCTTTCTGGCCAGTGTTGGTCTCTCATCGGGTGAGAAGTTTGTGGAAACCGTGTTTACCACCGATGGCCTGTTGATTGTAGGATGTTTTGCCAGAGGTGTCTTGAAAATGAACTATTTTGAGATCATGGGAACCTTGGCTGGCAGCACCACCGATCCTCCCGCGTTGGCATACGCCAATCTGGTCAGCAACAACGACTTGCCGGCTGTGGCTTACTCCACAGTCTATCCGGTGACAATGTTCCTGAGGGTTTTGACAGCTCAGTTATTAATCCTTATCTTTGCTTGATAAAGCCAACCGGAGTCATTCGTTTCGGTTTGGTGAACACACCGTTGTGGAGGAACCAATGATTTATCCCGGACATTTTGAACAAAAAATTGGCTTTGACCAGATTCGACAACTCCTGAAGGCGGCTTGTCATAGTTCGTTGGGCCAGGAGAAGGTTGATGCATTAAGTTTCAGCACTGACTTTGATTGCATTCGGGAACAACTGGATCGCTCTCAGGAATATGTGACACTATCAACAGGAACCGACACGTTTCCTGATTGTTACTATTACGATGCCAGACCTTCCCTAAAAAAGGCACGCATCCTGGGAAGTTGGATTGATGAAACTGAAGCCCTCAATTTAAGACGTTCGCTTCATTCTGTTTTACAAGTCGTTCGCTTTTTCAAAGCAGAGGAGATGATTTCCGCATATCCCTGTCTTTCTGTTTTGGCGAACAGTACTCCCGTGTTTCCCGATATCATCAAACGCATTGATGCTGTGGTATCTCCAAACGGAGAGATACTGGACAGTGCGTCTCCCTTGTTGGGAAGTATTCGAAGGGAATTGACAACGACAATGAATGGTTTGTCTAGGAGGCTCCAGCAAATATTGAGACAGGCACAACAAGAAGGATTTGTTGACAAGGATACCACGCCCAGTGTCCGTGACGGCCGGTTGGTCATTCCAATTTCTCCTGCCTTCAAACGCAAAATAAAAGGTATCGTTCACGATGAATCCGCAACGGGTAAGACAGTTTATATTGAACCCGCAGAATTGGTGGAGGCCAATAATCGCATCCGTGAGTTGGAAAACGAGGAGCGTCGTGAAATCGTTCGTATTCTCACACAGTTGACGGATGCCATCAGGCCGTTTGCTGACGAAATGCAACAGTCTTATCAACTGTTGGCTGAATTGGATTTCCTAAGAGCCAAATCCGTCGTTTCTAAGGATATAGGAGCCATCCGTCCACGTTTTGATGATGTGCCCTGTCTTGAGTGGGTAAAAGCTGCCCATCCGCTGCTGAATCTGTCCCTGCGGAAGCAAAATAAACAGGTTGTTCCACTTACCATCACGCTGACCGAAAAACAACGGCTTCTCATCATATCGGGTCCTAATGCCGGAGGAAAATCAGTCTGTTTGAAAACGGTAGGATTGTTGCAATACATGC
>CAYTIY010000097.1:0-8981 GCA_964438045.1 uncultured Bacteroidales bacterium
GGAAGCCGAAGCCGCCCACGGCACGGTGACCCGCCACTACCGCCAGCACCAACAGGGAAAACCCACCTCCACCAACCCCATAGCCTCCATCTTCGCCTGGACCCGGGGTCTGGCGCACAGGGGCAAACTGGATGGGAACCAGGCCTTGATCGACTTCTGCCACACCTTGGAGCAAGTCTGCATCGACACCGTGGAAGCCGGTCGCATGACCAAAGACCTGGCCATCCTTATCCACGGCAACGCCTTGAACGAAAACCACTACCTCACCACAGAAGCCTTCCTCGACGCCCTGCGCCGGGAGCTAGACCGCCGTCTGAGCTAAAGAGAGCCATCCCGACAAAGAGCATGCCAACCCTGTTAAAGGAGCCAACGTTGCAACAAGAAACCCCTCGGATCCGAGGGGTTTCTTATAAATTATAAGGTTATCTTAAATGACCGATCACCTACCCGAACCATATACACCCCACTTGAAGGAACCAGTATCCGAACCTCACCGTCTGCCTTGACCGTTTTCACAAGTACTCCTGAAATGGTATAAACAGCAACAGATTCACCAAGCTCAGCACCTCGAACTACAATATCCTGTTCGTTGGCATAAACATTGACCTTTGTTGCTTCCATTTCATTGACGGCTGTCACTTCTTCCTCGATGATGGACGCAAAATTTTTCCAATTAGTCGCCTTTGCGTACAAACCACCTGAGCCCGCAGGAACATATAGTTTGCATAAATTTACAGGTACTTCATAAAAAACCCTACTCGTAATTGTAATGGGGTTAATAACCTGACAATGAACCTCCAACAAACCGGTGCATGCACTAAAAGCATATGATTCAATGGTTGTGACAGAAGAAGGAATGGTCAGTTTGACCAAGCTCCTACAACCATAAAAAGCGTATCTTGCAATAACCGGGAGCCCCGGACTCAATATCAACGAAGTCAAACTGCTGCATTCTGAAAAAGCAGATTCTCCAAAAGATGTGACAGAGGGAGGAATGGTCAGCGAAGTCAAGCCGGAACAATTATAAAAAGCTGACTCTCCGATAGAAACAACGGAAGATGGAATGATCAGTGAATGTAGGCCCTTACATCCGGCAAAAGTATTTTTTCCAATCGATGTAAGTCCTGGGTTGAGGGTCAACAAACTCAAACTGTCACAATCCATAAAAGCATAATCGCCCAAGGATGTAACAGACGGCGGAATAACCAGCGAAGTTAAACTCGTACAATTCCGGAAAGCCGATTTTCCAATGGATGCAATGCCTGATGAAATTGAAACAGATGTCAAACTGGTACAATCAAAAAACGTATTATCTCCAATTGACACAACAGAAGAGGGAATGTTTACTGAACTTAGGCTGGTACACCTCTCAAAAGCACCGTCAACACTACCTCCTCCAATTTCCATTACAGTATTGGGTATGTTTATTGTTGTCAGTTTTGAACAATTATAAAAAGCAGACCCTCCAATCGCTCTAAGACCCGAATGGAGAGTTACAGAAGTCAAACTTGAGCAACCTCTAAAAGCATAACAACCGATGAATGTGACAGAGGAAGGAATATCAAGTGAAATAATGCCGGTACACTCACTGAAAGCACCATCGTCAATGTAGGTGACAGATGATGGAATGACCAGTGAAGTCAGACCGGTACAACCTGAAAAAACAAAATAACCAATGGATGTCATTGACGAGGGAATGGTGAGAGAGGTCAAACCTGAACAACCGAAAAAAGCAAGGGATCCAACTGAAGTAACCGACAAAGGAATGGCAAGAGTGGTCAAACTTGAACAACCGGAAAAAGCTGAGGATTCAATTGAAGTAACCGATGAGGGAATTGTGAGCGAGGTTAAACCCGTACAATTCTCGAAGACAGCTCCTCTGATCGAAGTGATGGATGGTGGTAAATCCATTGATGTCAGTCCTGTACAACCATAAAAAGCATATTTATCCACAGAAGTTACTGAGGAGGGAATAATGAGTGAAGTCAAGCCGGTACAAGACTCGAACGCTGCAATTTCAATTGACCTGACAGATATGGGAATAGTAACTGAAGTCAGGCTTTTTGATGCAGTAAAAGCTCCACGTCCAATTGTTGTGACAAAGGAGGGTATCTCATAGGATGTCGATTTACCGTTCGGATAGGCAACAAGGGTATCTTTTTTCAAGTTGAAAAGCACTCCATCGAATGTTGAGTAAACAGGATTTTGATTATCTACCGTAAACTGACTTAAGGCGAAACACCCAAAGAAAGCACTAGTAACTATTGATACAATCGAAGAAGGGATTTCCAGTGATACTAAACTTTCGCAACTCATAAAAGTACCATCTTCAATTACCGAAACAGACGTAGAAATGTTTATTGACGTTAAGCCTGAACAACGATAAAATGCATATCCTCCGATAGACGTGACAGAATTTGGAATGTTTATTGAGGTTAAGGCGGAACAACCTTTAAAGGCAAAATTTCCTATTGAAGTAACAGAGGTAGGAATGATTATTGAGGTTAAGGAGGAACAACCTTCAAAAGCATAATCTCCTATTGATGTGACAGAGGAAGGGATGCTTATTGAGGTTAAGGCGGAACAACTGGAAAAAACTTTTTTTTCAATTGATGTGACAGTGGAGGGAATGGTTACTGTTTGCAAACTACTACAAAGCCTAAAAGCACCCTCCATTATTGTAGTAACCGACGAGGGTATCGAAACCGATATCAAACCGGCGCAACCAACAAAAGCCTCTTTCCCAATCGTTGTGACAGAGGAGGGAATAATGAGTGAGGTTAAGTCCCTATAACCATTAAACGCAGTAGGTCCTATTGACGTAACAGTGTATGCAACATCCGAATACACTACATTTGAAGGAATAACAATATCCCCACTATAATCGCCCCCCCACTTCACCTCTACTGTACTATCTGAAGAAATCCTATAAGCAACACCATCCATATTGAACGTTGTTTGGGCAGAAACACCCATCAACGATACAATAAAAACGAATGCAACAATCAGCTTTCTCATGGCTTACCTATTATAAAACGGTTAAAACGAAATTTTCTTCCTTTCGATCCGCAACCAGTAAGGCGATATACTTTTTCATGACACTGGTTTCGTGTTGGTAAACTTACCATTTAATATTTACATATCAATGATATTAATAACAAAACCCGCAAAGTTAACATAAAAGAAGAAAGAGAAAAGGTGTCTCATCGCTATTCGCCGATGAGACACCCTTTTATGGAAGCAATGTATCGATCAGTCAATTCCTTCTTTGTCCAGCAACTCAATTGGACAGAATTCCAGGTAATCCAGCATAAACTCGACTTTGGCATTGGCGTTGGACGATCCAAGACTGATTGCCGTAAAGTAATGTTTTTCTGTTTTATTAAATGTAAAGATACCCAGCGTCCTGCGGATACACAGTGGGCTCAACCTTGCCGAATTGTAGTTCCAATACGTTGTGTTCGGAGCCCTGTAGGTGTTTGAGCCCTTCATATATCCACGATTGTGCATCATTTTATCGTTTTCGAAGCCGTCGGGATCATTCCTGTCTGTTCCCGGTTCCACGTATCCAATACCGGCGTCGGTTGCCTTGATTGCCAAATTCAAGGGAATACCACACGGCAAGCTGTCAAAATACAACTGGGCAATACCGCGATTATCTGTGGACTTGAAGGCGAATCGGACCTCGTACGTACCGGCGGGAATGGGACATGTCTTGATGGTGAAGTTATACGAACCCATTACCATGAACATGTCTCCCTGATAATTTTCCCAATATACACAGGCGGCTATATAAGACAATAAGGTATTGGGAGTACCCTCGAAATTTTCCAGGAAAACATCATCAATGGCCCAGGCATGCGGGTTCGTTCCTGTTCCTGGCGCAGCCGTAGGATTGCTTCCACGCATGTTGTTGGTGGTCAATTCAGGCATGAATGATGACCCATCAAACCTCAATCGTTTGGATGAGAATGCATTCGACAGGGTTCTGTTATACATGATGGGTTTGGTAATGCCGTGGTAATATCCATTCAACGAACCACCATTCGGCATGTCTTTAACATCAGTCAACATGGCCCCTTGCATGGGATCGTCGTAGTTGAACACCCCAAAATCACTTCGTGGATCGTCAGCCATTGTAGTACCAATAACACTGCCTTGCTTGTCTATCAGCGTCTCGATGATCGTATTGTCCAGCATAGTCTCAATATAGTCGCGCATGGGGAACTGCGGGAAATGGTGGGGCGTGTACAAGTCTTTTATAAAACGGCTGCTCAGTATTATTCGATCAAAACAATGATAGGACATGAAGCGGTTCAGGTAATGCTTCGGATTCGTCTTATCTGTTATATTATCGGCATCATTATTGTACGCTTGGCCGTAATAGTACCTGGCCAGTTTTTCAAGATCGGCTATAGTGTGTATACCTCTTGGCAAACCGGCAGCCTCATCGACATAACTGGCCAGGTCGGTATCGGAAACAGCCAGAATGGTAAAACCAAATTTCCTGGATGTCGGCTTTCCTTCCGGGTTATACGCGTCATTTACCTTTGGCTGACTACCGAGTTTAAAATCATAACTTTCATCTTCTATCGGAGCCAGGTTCATTTTCTGATACAATCCGGTCAATTGTAGTGCCTGAACGTATATGGAAAAACGGCTTGAGTCCGTTTCAAATACCTCACCCAACTTAATGTGAGCGGGAGACAAGGCCTTATCCAAAATATGAATGATACCATTGTGCTTCTTAATATCATGCCCAATGATGGTTGATTTTCCATTGACGATGATGTTGCTCCCGGAATTTGAAATAGTCAGGTAACGTTTGCTCATGGATTGTGAACCCAGCGCCCCAATGGTAAAGTCTTTTGTTTTCAAGGTATCGCCCTTGATGATGTGGTTGTAACAAAATTCTTTGATTTGGGCGAGAGTCAACTGATTCATGGAATGAATGGTGTAATTTCCGGATTCATCCTTTAAGGTTTTGTAATAGTCTTCAATCGCTTCATTTGTCGGTGCAAAAACGGTATATAATCCATAGGCATTCAACAAACCTATAACGCCGGTCGTATCAAGCATTTTGGTAAACTCCGAGAAAAGTTCAGGATTATCTTGAAAGTATTCACCGACTAGTTCTCCCTTGATGACAGACGTCTCTCCCGTCAGGTCTTCACGGCAACTTTGAAATGTCAGTAAAAAACAAAGCATTCCGAGAAGGCATAGAAAAGCCTTAGATACGATGGTAATTCGTTTCATGGTTTTTTAGATTAGGCTATTAGATTTCTGCCGCAAAATACAGATTTAACTCATTTTAACAAACTGTTTTTGCTTTTTTTTTCACTTTTACCCAACCAATAGTCATCAACACTCAAATTACGTATTTCAAATCCATAGCATGGGCATGCTACTTAACGTGAGCAACAGCTTTTTTGTTTACAGGTTGCACGAATAATCTTGCTGTAAATCATGTCCGATACGTTGACGGAATCATTTCGGTATTGCTTCGGGACGTCGTCAAAGTTCCGGTGTTTGATGGCAAAGTTCGGACACCATTGGATGCAGGCATGGCACAGCTCACAGTTATGAAGAAAGACAGGGCGCCCGTTTTCAATCACAATGTTTGAACGAGGGCAAAGGTTGGCACACGTACCACAGCCCGTACACGCATCTTCCACAACAAAGGTTCTGTCAACCTGTTTAAACGTTTTCATCCCCAGGCCATGAAACAAGGAACCAAACCGCGTAGCCGCCAACGAACTTCTTTCGGGCTTGTGCAGGGCAAGCTTCCCGATGGTGGCGACCAGTTCGGGCATCCGCTCTTCGGCCGTTTTGATGTGTAGGCGATGTCGGTCAAGCCTCATTATGATGATATCCAACGCGTTCATTTTCATCAGGCTGGAGCGTCCGGCTTTTACGGCAAAACCGGCATGCAACTCCACACCTTTACGCCGAAGGTGTTTTCTCAAATCAAAGAGTGTATTACCCTGAATGGCAACACACGTCACAACAGAAAAGATGTATGGGTTGCCACTGAAAGACAACTTTGAGACACATTCCTCAACAATACGAGGCATTCCCCATGCGTACACCGGAAAAATTAAGCCTACGCGAGGTGTTGTCACGTCAATTCGCGGGTTGTTGACAACGGTTGCCATTGGAATCAGTTTGCAATGACCCAATGCATTTGCCATTTTACGAGTCAGGCTCAATGAGTTGCCTGTTGCAGAAAAATAGAAGATTGTTGTTTCCATACTTGCCAGTGTTTTATTTTCCGGCAAAGAAACAACAGGAAAAAAAGCTGCGATTTGCCAAATGGCAAATAATGATCGTCCTGTAAAATTAGTCTATTTGCTTACGAATGCGGCTTAGCGAACTTTGGGTAATTCTGAGGAACGAGGCGATATACTTCAAGGGAACTTGTTGCACCAAAATGGGATGATGTTTTACCAAGTAACGGTATTGTTGTTTCGAATCACCAATGAGCAAAAACTCCTGCTTCCTCATCATCTCGTTCATGGATTGAATGCCCCCCACCTTCATCCAGTATTCCCATTGAGGAAGCTGACCAATCAGCACATTGGCATCCGCCTTCGACAACGTAAGCAGGGTACAATCGGTCACAGCATCAACGTTGATCAACGAAGGCTGATTATTGTCAAAACCCCTAAAATCGACAAAAAAGCAGGATGGTTCAATAAAATTCTTCACCACTTCTTCCCCTTCATCATCAATGATAAAAAGCCTCAAAACACCTTCAACCACAAAAACAAGTTTCTTGTATGTATTCCCGGCAACAACCAATGGCGCTTCAGCCTTGAGGGTTTCCAGCTGAAAATAGCGGCCTATCAACTCAATCTCATCCTGCTTCAACGAGGAAGCCTTTTTCAAATTGTCAGCAAATATCGCCTTTACATCCATGACACTTACCATTTACCAGTACCAAACCCGTATTTAGGGGTTTAAGGTAGTGAGAAACAACGCTGTTTTGAATTACCGTTCCGCCATTAAGGAAGGCCACACTATCTATAATCGTTATTGTTGGATTTTGATGAATCGTTTATAGACAATACCCTTGTCGGTCATAATGCCAAGGATGTAATTGCCATCAATCAATTCAGACACATTCAAACCACTAACCTTGTTATAGGTATCAGTCATCTTTATCAAGACACCAGATACGGATAGTACTCTCAAACCTTTGATGTTGTCTGTATTGCCATTGATAAACAAGTTGCTTCTAACTGGATTCGGATAGATAGTATAGCTATTGACTACAGAAGCATCATTAATACCCGTTGTGCCACTGATGTGAAGGAGGTATGGACTATTGTAATTACCCGCTTCATTTGCAAATGCCAACGTCTCACTTACTTCGTATTCATGTCCAGTAGCATTTTCAATCGCTTTGAAAGATATCACTCCATCGTTGGCATCGCCATGGATAGAAATGAAAAGACGGTCGTTTACATATTGTCCGATACCTCTACATTCGTCACCAGAGAATGCGCCTACAGTGAAGGCTCCGGCAAGTGCTTTGCTTCCATCTGCTACGATTTGAGCAATCATACTCATGTTGTCTGAATACTTATGCTCATCCACCATCCACGGAGTAGAAACACGATAAGCATTAGCATAGGCTGCCCCATTATTCTCTACCACTTTCGTTATTCTGTTGCTTGGATAGTTGAAAGAACTTTCTACATTGGCATAATACATATAACCGCCATTCTGACTTAATGAGGACAATGTACCCATCCATTGACCACCAATATAGGTAGAAAAATCACTTTGTCCTTTGATCACGTCATTTTCAGAAGGATTGAGATTTGCCAAAGCATCTGTCAATGCCATATTGGCTGCAGGAAGATACCCTATCCAATTCCATCCTTTATGAAGTGGTTGAGCCAATTCATCGGGCAGGTAAATGATGCCCGACATGTTCAATTCTTTTGCATCATTAAGCTGCACCTTATAAAGTTCCGTAGGTTCCACTTTCTGAAGATTACCTATTAGTTCATGATTCGAGTCTGCCACCAATTCGCTGGACACACCGACAAAACGCACTACATCATTGACAATAGGCGCAAGCAATTTCTTCGGGTCTTGCTTATCAGTAGAAGATAAATTGGAAGACATCCAAGTCCATCCTTTAGCTAATGGCAATTGATAAGATACTTCGTTCGGCAGATTGGCAAAGAACTTTTCTGATGGGGCAGATTCACAGCTACCATTGCTCTGCACCACATAGTAAACACCTGTTTCTTCGGGTGTAAAAGTCTTGGAAGTTGCACCTTCTATTCGCTTACCATCCTTATACCATCGGTTTCCGTTATCCACAGAAGAAACCAGTGTCTTGCCTTCTTGAATGGTAACAATCGGTATCTGAGGAATCGGTTTTACAGTCAAATTGAGCACGAAAACACTGTCGCACATAAACTCGTTGCTCTTGCTGTAAACGTATTCACCGGCTTTATCAATTTCCTTTCCATAGAAATCATAGACATCGCCTTCGCAAATTGCCACATTGATCGTATCGGGTTTTGGTTTCTCCAACACCTTATCCAACTTCAATTTGAAGACTTTTGAAAAACTTAATCCACCTTCATCAGTTGTACTGATACGAACAGAATACACCGTATCTTCTGCACACATGAAAGTCTGGTTCGTCACAAGTTTTTCGTCTTCAATGGCAAACAAGTCATTGTGAACTGCTCCTTCTCCTTCGGCTAAAGCATACGTGAAGTTTACTTCATTCGGAGTATCGGTTGAAGACAATTCACCGATAAAGCCACCCGATACCAAGTCGTCCTGGAAGATGCTATCTGACAAGGCAACATCAGTTGGAGCAATGTTCAGATTGATGATCAAATCAGGTTGCTCTTTCAGCGCTTCACGGTTGCCCACATTGTCCTCACCAATGGAGTAGAACTTATACTGACGTCCCGGTTCTATCTCGAAGTTGAGTGTGGTATCAGTTGGAC
>CAYTIY010000098.1:0-8942 GCA_964438045.1 uncultured Bacteroidales bacterium
CCAATGATTTGGAGTTGAAGGACAGACTGGTTGCTATCAACCGTGTCACCAAGGTTACCAAGGGAGGACGCGCGTTCAGCTTCTCCGCCATTGTTGTTGTTGGAAATGAAGACGGCATTGTTGGTTGGGGTTTGGGAAAAGCAGGTGAAGTTACCGCTGCCATCGCAAAGGGTGCTGAAGCCGCGAAGAAGAACCTCATAAAGATTCCCGTATTGAAAGGAACAATTCCTCACGAACAGTGGGCAAAGTTCGGCGGTGCTGAAGTGTTTTTGAAGCCTGCAACTCCTGGTACAGGGGTAAAGGCCGGTGGCGCTATGCGTGCTGTACTTGAAAGTGTGGGTATTACCGATGTGTTGGCAAAATCAAAGGGGTCTTCAAATCCTCACAACTTGGTAAAGGCAACCATGGTTGCACTTGGAGAGTTGCGTGACGCACGTATGGTAGCTCAAAACCGCGGTGTTTCCATTGAAAAAGTATTTAAAGGTTAAAGTCGAAGAACATGGCAACGATAAAGATCAAACAGGTCAAAAGCCGTATTGGAGCACCGGCTGTTCAGAAGAAGACACTTGATGCCCTTGGCCTTAAGAAACTGAACAACGTGGTCGAACACGAAGCATCCCCATCTATTTTGGGTATGGTAGAGAAAATCAAACACTTGGTAAAAATCGTAGAATAAAGCATATAACTATGAATTTAAGCAATTTGAAACCCGCAGCCGGATCAACAAAAACCGGAAAACGGATTGGTCGCGGACCAGGTTCAGGTTTGGGTGGCACCTCTACCAGGGGTCACAAAGGAGCCAAATCACGTTCGGGTTATTCCAGAAAGCGTGGATTTGAAGGAGGTCAGATGCCTCTGCAACGCCGCGTACCGAAATTCGGTTTCAAGAACTTCAACCGTGTTGAATATAAAGCGATCAATATTTCCACACTGCAGATATTGGCTGAGTCAAAAAAATTGACGGCCATTACGCCGGAAACCTTGATTGAAGCAGGCTTCATTTCAAACGGTCAATTGTTCAAGGTACTCGGTAACGGAACGTTGACGGTTAAGGTGGATATTACCGCAAATGCTTTCTCAGCATCTGCCATCAAGGCCATTGAGGCTGTAGGTGGTACGGCAACAACACTTTGAAACGGACAACGGGTAAATACTACATAAATAACGCGTTCCAATGAAATTCATTCAAACCTTAAAGAATATCTGGAAAATTGAGGAATTAAGGAGTAGGCTGCTGGTCACACTAGGCTTTGTGGCTGTCTACCGTTTCTGTTCCTATATTGTGCTACCAGGTATCGATACAGCGTCTTTGACGGCATTGCACAGTCAGACTCGTGAGGGTATCATGTCCTTGCTTGACATGTTTTCCGGTGGTGCATTCTCGAATGCATCAATAGTTGCTCTTGGTATCATGCCATATATTACGGCATCCATCGTGATGCAGTTGTTGGGTATGGTTTTCCCGTTTTTCCAGAAACTTCAACGGGAAGGTGAGAGCGGACGACGGAAAATGAATCAGTATACCCGTTATCTGACAATTGCCATTTTGTTGCTTCAGGGTCCGGCCTATCTGGCCAATCTGAGTGTTCAAATGAATGCAGTCGGTTCAGCGTTGCCTTACGGCTTTTGGTTCAGGGTATCTTCTGTACTGATTTTGGCCGCAGGTAGCATGTTCACGTTGTGGTTGGGGGAACGCATTACGGACAAGGGAATTGGCAACGGTATTTCTTTCATTATTTTGATCGGTATCATTGCCCGGTTGCCACAAGCTGCCATCCAGGAATTTATTTCAAGATGGTCTGCTGATTCAGCCGGTGGTTTGGTCATGTTGTTGGCTGAATTGCTATTGTTGCTTGCCGTTACGGTGTTTTCCATCATGTTGGTTCAAGGTACACGTAAGGTACCTGTACAATATGCAAAACGGATAGTCGGTAACAAGCAATATGGTGGAGCCCGTCAGTATATTCCTTTGAAGGTCAATGCTGCAGGCGTTATGCCTATTATTTTTGCTCAGGCACTGATGTTTATTCCCGTTGCTTTTGTAGGCTATTCAAACGCCGCCTCGACCAGCAAGGCAGGTATGGCGTTGACTGATATGTATGGTTTCTGGTACAACCTGATTTTTGGGCTTCTTGTAGTTGCTTTCACTTATTTCTATACGGCCATTACGATCAATCCGACCAATATGGCAGAAGAAATGAAACGCAACAACGGATTTATCCCGGGGGTAAAACCCGGCAAGAAGACAGCTGATTACCTTGACCTTATCATGTCAAGAATTACATTACCCGGATCGTTCTTTCTGGCATTCATTGCTATCATGCCTGTCTTTGCACGGGTATTGGGAATCAATTCGCAATTTGCACAATTCTTTGGCGGCACGTCCTTGTTAATCTTGGTCGGTGTTGTTTTGGATACGTTGCAACAGATAGAAAGCCACTTGTTGATGCGCCATTATGACGGATTATTGAAGTCGGGTCGTATCAAAGGAAGAACAGGCAGTATTGCTGCCTATTAATGGCGTGTTGAATGATTTATTTGAAAACAGAGGATGAACTGAGTTTGCTCCGGGAGAGTGGTCAAATTGTTGCCAAAGCGTTGGGCGAGGTGGCCAAGTACATTCAACCCGGAGTAACAACCAAATTTCTGGATAGCGTAGGTGAAGAAGCTATTCGCTCTTATGGGGCGATTCCTTCTTTTCTGAACTACAACGGTTTTCCTGCTTCTCTTTGCATTTCCATCAACGAAGTGGTGGTACATGGCATTCCTTCTGACAAGATATTTCTCAAAGAGGGCGACATTGTATCGGTAGACTGCGGGGCATGCAAAAATGGATTTCATGGAGACTCTGCCTATACGTTTAGAGTAGGCGAGGTGGATCCGGAAATTACAGCTTTGTTAAAAACAACGAAAGAATCGTTGTATTTAGGAATAGAACAGGCTGTAGAAGGGAAAAGGATAGGTGATATCGGTAATGCGGTACAAGATCATTGTCAAAAACGTGGTTACACGGTTGTCCGTGAACTGGTTGGACATGGTGTCGGTCGTAATTTGCACGAAGAACCGGATGTACCCAATGTAGGTAAGAGGGGAAGCGGGGTTCAGTTGAGAAACGGCATGGTGATAGCCATTGAACCCATGATCAACCTGGGCACCAGAAATGTAGTGATGGAACGGGACGGTTGGACGGTCCGAACAATGGACAGACGCCATTCGGCTCATTTCGAACACACGGTTGCCGTCCGTAAAGGACACGATGCGGAAATCCTAACTTCCTTTGAGTTTGTTCGGGACGTGTTGGGTGAACGGTTTATCTAAAAAGTAATTGAATCACAATATGGCTAAACAGACAGCAATAGAACAAGATGGTGTGATTG
This sequence comes from uncultured Bacteroidales bacterium, assembly GCA_964438045.1. GTDB lineage: Bacteria > Bacteroidota > Bacteroidia > Bacteroidales > UBA1402 > UBA8389. Next base: position 3,378 of record CAYTIY010000098.1, read on the forward strand.
TGGAAGCTCTTTCCAATGCGATGTTTCGTGTGGAACTTGAGAATGGACATGAGATCACAGCACACATCTCCGGAAAGATGCGTATGCATTATATAAAGATTTTGCCTGGTGACAAGGTTCGTGTGGAAATGTCTCCGTACGACTTGTCAAAAGGGCGCATTTCGTTCAGATACAAATAAATACGTAATGATATGAAAGTAAGAGCTTCCTTAAAGAAACGCACCGCAGACTGCAAGATGGTTCGTCGCAAGGGTGTATTGTATGTTATTAACAAAAAGAATCCTAAGTTCAAGCAACGTCAGGGATAAGTAAAATTATTTGATAAAATAAGAAAGTATGGCTATAAGAATCGTAGGTGTAGATTTGCCACAAAACAAAAGAGGTGAGATTGCCCTAACCTATATTTATGGGATTGGTCGCAGTCGTGCCCAGCTGATCTTGGAAAAGTCTGGTGTTGATAAAGACATCAAGGTTAAGGATTGGACGGACGAACAAGCCGGTCTTATCCGTGAATTTATTGGTGAGAGCTTTAAGGTTGAAGGCGACTTGCGTTCAGAAGTTCAATTGAACATCAAGCGTCTCATGGACATTGGTTGCTATCGTGGCATCCGTCACCGTCTGGGTCTTCCGTTGAGAGGCCAAAGCACCAAGAACAACGCCCGTACACGCAAAGGCAAGAAAAAGACAGTTGCCAACAAGAAGAAGGCTACCAAGTAATTGGGCCATCTTGATCACACAAGCTATTTAATTCAGAACTGATATGGCAAAGAAGACAGTCGCAGCTAAAAAAAGAAACGTAAAAGTTGATGCAATCGGACAAGCGCACATCCATTCATCTTTTAACAACATCATTGTGTCCCTTTCAAACAGTGACGGACAGATCATTTCATGGTCGTCTGCCGGTAAGATGGGATTCAGAGGTTCAAAGAAGAATACCCCTTATGCAGCCCAAATGGCAGCACAAGATTGTGCAAAAGTCGCATTCGATCTTGGCTTGAGAAAGGTCAAGGCGTATGTCAAAGGACCCGGAAACGGTCGCGAGTCGGCAGTACGTACCATTCATGGTGCAGGTATCGAGGTAATGGAAATCGTCGATGTGACTCCAATTCCTCACAATGGATGCCGTCCTCCGAAAAGAAGAAGGGTTTAATGTCGTTTTTCTGAACATGGGTTTTTAAAATCCATGTATCAGAATGATACTCGGAATAAACAAAAGTATTAATTACTGAACGACTGAGTACGTGTTTTTGATTGCGCACAGTCTTGCGACTGCACAACTCCGTCTTCAGATTTTTTTCAAAAAAAAATGGCTAGATATACTGGACCAAAAACAAAAATCGCCCGCAAGTTTGGTGAACCCATCTTCGGCCCCGACAAAGTATTAAGCAAGAAAAACTATCCTCCGGGCATCCACGGAAACAACCGTAGGAAAAAAACGTCCGAATATGGTATTCAGTTGCGTGAAAAACAGAAAGCCAAATACACCTACGGCGTTCTGGAAACTCAGTTCCGCAACCTGTTTGAACAAGCGTCACGCACAAAGGGCGTAAAGGGTGAAGTATTGCTTCAGCTCTTGGAATCAAGGTTGGACAATGTAGTTTTCAGACTTGGATTTGCACCTACCCGTAGCGCTGCCCGTCAGCTTGTTTCTCACAGACACATCACCGTTGATGGAAAGGTAGTCAACATTCCTTCCTACTTGCTAAAACCAGGCCAACTTGTTGGCGTTCGTGAGAAAGCAAAGTCCATGGAGGTGATTACAAATTCGTTGTCAGGTTTTAACCACAGCAAATATCCTTGGTTGGAGTTTGATCAGTCTTCGAAATCGGGAAAATTCCTGCATATGCCGGAAAGAGCCGATATCCCTGAAAACATCAAAGAACAACTGATCGTAGAATTGTACTCTAAATAATCCTGATTCAATGGCAATATTAGCATTTCAAAAACCCGAAAAGGTGATCATGCTTGAGGCGGACAATAAATTCGGAAAATTCGAATTTCGTCCCCTGGAGCCTGGTTTTGGCATTACCATTGGAAATGCCTTGCGCCGCATTCTTCTGTCTTCGCTTGAAGGATTTGCCATCACCTCGGTACGCATAGATGGTGTGGAACATGAGTTCTCTACCATTCCCGGTGTATTGGAAGATGTGACAAACGTTATCCTTAATCTGAAACAAGTACGTTTCAAGCAACTTGTAGAGGAGTACGAGACCGAGAAAGTATTGGTCAGTGTATCCGGTATGACGGAATTGACCGCCGGTGACATTAGCAAGCTGTTTACCAGTTTTGAGGTGTTGAATCCTGAATTGGTTATCTGCCACATGGATCCAACCGCAGCTTTCCAAATGGAAATCACGGTCAATAAAGGTAGGGGCTATGTGCCTGCCGATGAACAGAACAATTCTTCATCAGAATTGAACGTAATTCCCATTGATGCCATCTATACCCCCATCAAGAACGTAAAGTTCGTTATTGAGAATTTTCGCGTTGAGCAGAAGACTGACTATGAAAAGCTGGTATTGGAAATACTTACCGATGGATCTATCCATCCGAAGGATGCCCTGAAGGAATCAGCAAAAATTCTTATCCACCACTTCATGTTGTTCAGCGACGAGAAAATCACGTTGGATACAGCTGAAGTTGATGGTGGCGAGGAATTTGACGAAGAGATTCTGCATATGCGCCAATTGCTCAAGTCGAAGCTGGTAGACATGGATCTTTCCGTTCGTGCGTTGAACTGCCTGAAGGCTGCCGACGTAGAAACATTGGGTGAGCTGGTTGTCTTTAACAAGACCGACTTGTTGAAGTTCCGCAACTTCGGTAAGAAATCCTTGACAGAATTGGAAGATCTACTCGAAAGCCTTAACCTGTCTTTCGGCATGGATATTGCCAAGTTTAAATTAGATAAAGAATAAAAACGATGAGACACAATAAGAAAATAAATCATTTAGGACGTCAAGCAGCTCACCGTTCTGCCATGCTGTCTAATATGTCGACTTCGCTGATCATGCACAAGCGAATCGTTACGACCACAGCCAAGGCAAAAGCGCTGAAGATGATGGTTGAACCCATTATTACCAAATCAAAGGTTGACACTACAGCCAATCGAAGAGACGTTTTCTCAGAACTCCAAAACAAAGAAGCCGTAACGGAACTATTCAAAGTAGTTGCCCCCAAGATTGCTGATCGCCCCGGAGGTTATACCCGTATCATCAAAACAGGATTCCGTCAAGGTGACAACGCTCAAATGTGTTTTATTGAATTGGTGGATTTCAACGAAAATATGCTAAAGGAAAAGGTTGAAAAGAAAACTCGCACCCGTCGCGCCGGAACAAAGAAAAAGGCTGAAGTAGCCGCAGAAACTGTAGCCGCTGCCGAACCCGTAGCAGCAGAAACGGTTATTGAGGCTGCTTCTGACGAAAAAGCTGAATAAGAATACCCAATACGAAATAAAGGCCGTCTCATGCTTATGGGATGGTCTTTGTTTTTTACACCCGCATCAATCGTTCTCAATATGATTTTTGAATCGTACAAGCGCCTGTCTTTCAGACATAAGAACTCAAAGTTTTTATATTATCTGACTAATTATGCCTCTTTGTTGGTTCCTTCTTCTTATTATCAAAGAAGACTGGAAAAGGAATGGAGAGACTGTAAAAACTTTGACGCGGACTATCTTCAACAACGCGTCGATTACTACAACAAGCTGACAGGAGAACCAAAACCCCTTCAACACGCTATGACATTGTCAGAGTTGAAACTAAGGAAAAAGAAAAAGGTGTATTTCTTTGACACACGGGTAATCACGCGCTATTTCAATCAACAGTTGAAAGTTCGTGTTTGCTTCGGTGATGTAACGTACGTTCCTGAGGAACCGTCTATTGTAAAAAGCCGTCCCATCAGCAGCGACAATCAACACTCAGTCATTCTAAAACTGGTAAAGATTCGACACTTTCTTTTTCTTCATGACAAGTACAATTATTGTGATAAAAAGAATATGCTGGTAGGCCGCTCAAAAATAAATCAACCCCATAGAGCGCGTTTTATGGAGATGTATTTCAATCATCCGTTGTGTGATGTGGGAGGGGTGTCAAAACGAACCAATTACCCCCACTGGATTCGAAACCGAATGACACTGGAGGAACACCTGAAATATAAGTTCATACTTTGCTTGGAAGGAAACGATGTGGCCAGCAACTTAAAATGGGTAATGTCTTCCAATTCGCTTGCAGTTATGCCAAGACCGAAGTATGAGACATGGTTTATGGAGGGAGCCCTTATACCGGATTACCATTATGTGGCCATAAAGGACGATTACTCCGATTTAGAGGAAAAACTAAGGTATTACATGGATCATGAAGACGAAGCATTGGCTATCATCGAACATGCGCATCAATACATCGCACCGTTTAAAAACAAGCGGCAGGAAAAGTTGATTTCTCTATTGGTCCTGAAAAAATACTTCGAGCAGACAGGACAGTTTATTTGATGGAAGGTGCCATCATTCTTTAAGCGCAAAACTAGCGCTTCCTATCATATAGCCGTCTGCGAAAATTTCCAACTTGTAAGTTCCAGGATGCAGGTATTCCTCCACGTCCCAATAAATGGTTGTTGACAGGTCTTCACCCTCGTATTCGATGGGTCTTCGGGCCGAATAGCTGATATATCTGTTCTCAAACAAGAAAACGTTGTCGTTCCTTTTCACCAAAGGAGCGTCATCCGGTTGGATAATGCGCAGGTAAATATATTTTTCTCCCCTTGGAGCTGAAATATTTTTGCTCACAATAAAGGTAAACTTCAACTGAGAAAGCTTACTGATACGAGTTGCCTTTTTCCCCTTGTCTGTCAGTAATTCAACGGAAATGTTTCTGGCTTGAAGAATGGAAGCTAAAGTGACTTTTTCGGTCAACACTTTTTTCTCCTCCGATAAAGAAAGCACTTGTTCTCTTTCCTGATGGTAACGTTGGGTGACAACCTGGTTCTCCTCGCGAAGCTGGCTGTTAATCCGACTAAGAGAGTCAATCTGGGCAACATACGTTCTGATGATACCCCTGAGTGTTTCCAGTTCTTTTTTAAGCTGTGAAATGCGTTTCGCATTGGTTGCCTTCGTCATCTTCAACTCTTCGAGCAACCGCTGTACTTTGTAGCGTTCAGCGTCGAGCAATGTGGCCAGAGAATCGTTTCCGATGCGTAATCCATACCCTTCATATTGTAAGGCCAACTGTGAATACTCGTCTGTCAGCGCTTCTTTTTGCAATTCGAATTCCTGCGACATTTCATGAATGACAACGTCTTTCTTTCGGAGATTCAAGGTCAGGAATACCAACCCGCCGATAAGCATTACGACCAAGATGATCAATAAAACCGGTATTTTCTTTTGCATGGTTGCTCTATGGAGATGGGCTGACGTGCGTTTTGTCGTAATCAGCAACATTATTTCCTGCAAAAATACAAATTTCTATACGCCGAGTCAACTTAAACGACGACGGCAACACTGAATATTCGTGAATTTTTATTAAAATCAATTACGGAAAATTTTCGTCAATAAAAAGAATGAGTACCTTTGTG
>CAYTIY010000099.1:0-8738 GCA_964438045.1 uncultured Bacteroidales bacterium
GACAATAAAGGTTGAACATACCGATAAAGTGGCAATGAATAATAGTTTTTTCATATTTATAGTTTTAGAGTGAAAGAATCTCCTATTTACGACTTTGCTCAGCCCGTAAATGAATCTACTCTTACTGACTGAACGACTTTCCTACCTGCTATTTTATCAAGTAGACAATTGAATTTTCAGTCACCACCACTCTGGAAATAAAAAAAACGAACCATACGTTAAATCCAGTTTTTTTTGAAAAAAAGTGAAAAACCGACTGGTGGTAACCCGGTTTTGAATTGTCTTATCAGTAAGATTATAATGTAAAATAGATACCTTTGTCACATTGATGACAAGCACTTGACACTGGAAATGCTCGATCAGATTGAAGAAGTACGCAAAGGTAATAAGGTCGTATTTGAAGGTATATTCGACAAATGCTATGGCCCATTGTGTAATTATGCGTACTCGATTCTCAGAGATATGGACGAAGCGGAAGACGTTGTTCAGAAAACGTTTTGCAACCTATGGGATCAACGAGAATCATTGTATATCAAAAGTTCATTGGATTCCTATTTATACCGAATTGTCCATAACAACGCTATAAACATAATCAATCAACGAACACTGCATCAGGAGCATAACCTTAATTATCTTACGTATACCCAATCCGACTCAACCAATTCTATTTTGGACAGTATAGAATCCATGGAACTGCAAAAAGCGATTGAACGTGCCATTGCCAGTTTGCCCCCCAAATGCAGACGTGTTTTTGAGTTGAGCAGAATAGAACAGTTGCCCTATTCAAAGATTGCCGAAGAGCTCCAAATTTCCACCAATACGGTTGAGAACCATATGTCAAAAGCGTTAAAGATACTTCGTGGTGATTTGAAGGAATACCTGAACTGTCTTATTATTCTTCATATGCTAATTGAAAAGTCATGATGAAGAGAATTGACAACATATTGGCTAGGTATTTTGGAGGCATTGCCTCTCAAAAAGACATGGATGCACTGGAAAATTGGTTGTCTTCGGACAGTGAGAATCAAACCTATTTTGATGAACTGACCGTCTTGTATCGCAAGGTAGGATGTCCCGACCATCAAATTCCCGATCCAAACACCGCTCAAGCAAAGGCTGCGTTCATGGATTATATGGACAAGGATGAGCATAAATCGGCAAAGATCAAGATTGGTGGCACAGTAAGACCTTTTTATAAAAACTGGTTGTATCAGGCGGCTAGTATCATCATCCTATTATCAATATCTGTATCTGTCTGGTACATAAACTATTCCGAAAAGGACATTCTATTAACCAGCGGTGATAAAACGATTGAAACGGTTTTGCCGGATGGGACTCACATTCTCCTTTCAAAAAACAGCAAGTTGACCTATCAAGCCAACTTTGGAAAAAAAGACAAAAACCTGCACTTATCCGGTGAGGCAACCATTCATTCCGGTCATGGAGGGAAGGGACGATTACACATACAAACCGATCGGTTGACCATTGAAGATATTGGGACCATTTTCACCATTTCAGCCTATCCTGAAAGTAAAGAAATATTTGTCTCGGTAAAAGAGGGAGAAGTGAATCTGTATGCTGAAAAAACGCGAATAGTCCGCCTAAAAGCCAATGAAACATGCAGGTACAATAAGAACGATGAAACCATTCAGACGAGTAGTCTGGTGAACATTCAAGTAGAAGAACCCACATATCAACCACAGCATTCGCCATTGAGAAACAACGATCAAGGTGCTGATGCATCAACTAAAAAGTATTTCTATCAATTTGATTCAAAACCTCTTCATTCTGTGGTTGAAATAATCAGCAGGGATTATGGAGTGAACATAGGATTGGAAAGTGCAGACATTGGCAGGCGGGAAATAACAGTAAGCTTTGATCGGGAAAAACTGGAAATCGTTTTGGATGTTATATCAGAAACGCTGAATTTAACGGTTAAAAAAGTTGCTGACGGATATAGGCTGAGCGAAAAGTAAGGTAAGGATTATGCACAAATTGACTTATATCTTATTGATCTGGATTGGATTGTTGATGCATTGGAATCTATTCGGTCAAACGCCGGCAATTGATAAGATCCTCTACCTCCCGACTGGTGACGTGAGTTTAAAAACGGTTTTCAATTCAATCAGCAAGCAAACAGGTTATGTCTTTTCTTACGATGCAAATAAAATCAATGACGAAAAACGAATTGTCATCGAAAAAAACAATGCCTTTACGCTTGAAACATCACTGAACACGCTGCTTACATCGGATATTCGGTACAAAATCATTGATAAATACATCGTTTTATACAAAAAATCAAGTGAAGACATTCCAATTTTCATAAAACCGCCCTTATCAATCGCCTCATCTACAACTATTTTACAAACCGCTACCAACTTGAGTGATTCGTTACAGTTCGATCCCATAAGCTATCCGTCAGATTCCAGCATAATTGGTAAGGAACGAATCCGAAGGCAGTTGAGCATTGAAACAAACGTTAATCCACATCTGACGAATCTCTCTTTGTTGATGGGAAAAGAAACATTGTTTGGTAAAGCATCCATCGGCTACGACTTAAACGAATCCTATCATATGGGGCTGGGCATTGGCACAAACATCAAACTATTACAAAAGGTTGGACTCAGCCTGGATCTTTCACAGTACGCCCTTGCCTTTGGTAAAACAAGAAACATGGATATAAACACCTATACAACAGTGCTAAATCCACTTATCTTCTACACGTTGAATAAAAAAATTAAACTAAAATTTGGTCCAACCTTTCATTACATCAAATCGAATCTCAACACGAAAAATGCTTCCATTGACCTAGGCAGTCATCTGGGATGCGACGCTACAATCGGAATGCAAATTTTACTGGTTGAATCAAAGTAAAACGAACGTTACACGATTATTTAACTGGTCATTATGAGAAACAGGTACGTTACTAGAATCATCCTTATGGTAAGTGTCATCAGCAACCTGATATCCTGTACCAACCAGTCCATTCCTGATAGGAATAAGGAATTAACTTCAGATATGACTGCTTTAATCGAATTGGAAAGCATGAACGATGTAGCGGTGCATGTGGCCGATGTGTATTTGAATTTCCTGGAAACGATCACAAACCATGACCCTAAAGACAGCATTTACAGTTTGCCCAACGAATCGTATTTTGAGGTTGTTGCAGAAGGTGTCGTTGTACGAATAAAGAATCATGACAGAAACAAATATCCAAAAGATGTTCGTATAGATTTTGGAACACAAGGTGTCAGACTAAGGAATGGGAACCTGTATACCGGACAGATTTATATCCATGAAACGGCAGCCATGACTGACTCAAATGCAACGCGTACCTATGTATTCACTAATCTTTCCATAAACGACCATCAACTCCATGGAATTAATACCGTTACTTTTCTAGGTCAACGTTCAGATTCTAACCCAAGATGGAACGTTGAATCAAAAGACACCGTGATTTTTAAGGATGGAAGAAAGCTTTATTGGCATGCTGACCGTACCCGAACCTGTATCAATGGTAATCCAATAACCGATTTTTCTGATATCTATGAAAATACGATTGATTCTGTTCGATTTGACAAAAACGAGGATGTTCAGTTTGAACTAAAAACAAGAACAATGATGATTTGGGACAACCATTATTCTGTTTCAGGCAAATCAAATGGTGTCGATTCAAAGGGCAATGCTTTTTCAATGCAAATTCTGGACGGGCATCCATTGGTGATGGGTAAGGGTTTCCCTTATTATATAAGTGGCAAGTGCCTGCTACATAGTAATCATGATTTAATGATAATCGATCTGGGTGATCAGAAAAAGGATTATTGGGTAACGACTACGCTCCATGGGGTTACAATGGATTATAATATGCTGGATCATTATAGTTCTTTCTGACAACCTCGATACCAGGATTGTGAGAAAAAAAACATCCTGAATAGTGGAAACTTCTTTTATATTTGTCTTCTAGTAAAAAGGGTACATCATACTTGCAGTAAAAAAGTAGGTGTGTGCTTTGAAATAGAAGCATTATTAGATTGATCATTAAAAAATTAAGTATGAAAAAGTTACTAGTTGGACTCTCCCTTTTGGCTATAGTAAGCGCTTGTACAAACAGCGAAGATACAGCCCGCGTTTCGTTTTCACTGACTGATGCCCCTTCGTTGAAAGGTTATCAGGCGGTTTATGTAGACATACAAGGCATTGATTACAAAGTAGACAGCGGTGAATTTGTTTCCTTGCCCATGTCACCTGTAGTTGTCAACTTAATGGATCTGACAAATGGCAAAGACACCCTGTTGGGCAATGTTGAATTACAGGAAGGACAAAAAGTCACACAAGTACGATTGATTCTGGGTGACGAAAACACGCTTGTTTTGGCTGACAGCACGGAAGTGAATATCAAAACACCAAGTGGACAAACTTCCGGGATTAAGATTACTATTCAATCTGCAGCAACAGTCAGAAGCGGTTATAAAGTGATGATTGATTTTGACGCTGAAAAATCGGTGGTTTCAAAGGGCAATGGCGGATTTTCACTAAAACCTGTTATCAGAGGTTATATTGTAGCAAATACATCCAGGTTGATGGGGCATATCGTTCCTTCTAATGTACCATACAAGGTTATGGCTGTGAAAGGCGCAGATACGATAATGACCATTTCCGACACGCTTTTGGGAAATTTCTTCATGCTTCACGGATTGACTTCAGGTATCTATGACATAAAATTCCTGGATTCGACCGGTGTCGTTCGCAACGGTTTTATCCAGGAGATTCACGGTGGCACCAATATCGACTTGGACACCATCCGTATCAATCAGTAAAAATTCAACCACCACTCCTATCTATTCCCTTTTCTTTATGGCCGTCCATTTTTATTGGACGGCCATACTTTTCAGGTGATCTTACACCACAGACTTCCGGGGTTCAGCTTCTTTGCGTTGATTACTTACCGCCTAACATATACGCCACTGAAATCCCAAAAACCCTATTTTTGGCTTCTTCATCGTTGGTTGTGACCGGCGCCAGATTTGTCAGGCTAAAACCATATTGTGCTGTTATCTGAAATGCACCCGTCTCAATGCCAGCACCGATATTCAACCCGAAATCAACCAGCCTCAAGTCATCATAAGATCCTGTTCCGTAGTTGATATCGTCATTTCCTAAAGGCGTTTCATAACCTCCCCCAAATCCCACACCAAGGTAAGGACCTGCAAACGCCAACAGGTTTTTGGTACCCAAACTGTATTTACACATGGCATTGATGGGCATTTCGATGTAGGTTGGTGAAATTGACATCTTAGATCCGGAAACTTCATATTTTGAACCTTTGGTTGAATACATCAATCCAGGCTGCAACACGAAGTTGTTGTCCAACGGAATTTCTGAAACGACGCCTATGTTGAATCCAGCCATTGTAATAGGATCAACGCTTATACCAGACGCTTTCATTGTCATTGTGGACAAATTCAATCCAACCTTCGGACCAAATTTAATTTGCGCTTGTGTATAATTTATCACAAACATCAGGCAAATTGCCAACATGAATTTAAAACTTTTCTTCATGGCATTAAATTTAAATTATTAGTCAATTTTATGGGTTCAAATATAACCGTTCACTAACTAATTTGAAAATAAATTGCACCATAATTTGAGGGAACCTTCACCGATAAACGATGCTTTGTTCCATTATAAAAAGCTTCAACCGGATTTTCGGAAAGCAAGTCGATCCATGTACCTCCTCCTGAGACGCTGAATTCTACGAACTTCTCCTGATCGGAAAAGTTCAACACACTGTAAAATCGTTCTGTTTCACCGCCAGCATCCTGTTCCCTCCATCGATGATAAACCACGATGCCCTCTTGAATAGCAACACCATATCCATCATCATTCAACACTGTATCCTCTTCTTTCCAATCTTGAGGAGCAAAATTGCACGAACACAGTCCCGGGTATTTTTTTCTTATTTTAATCAACTTCTTATATAATTCCAACGTCGCTTTGCCTTGTTCTGTATCAAATCGATCTTTCCATCTGACAGGACGTGGTACAACCCGGTTTTGACCTCCCTCCCCATCCTTTTCGGGTAGCCAATAATCATCGGCAAATTCTTGTCCATTATGAATCATCGGGACACCTGCAACGGTGAACAAGGCTATCACCCAAGGTTGTGTCCTGTACCAGTTTGCCTGCCCCCCGGCGTTTGAGGCAACCTGAGCATGGTCATGCGTCTCGATATATGTTATGGGGACACGCTTGGGGTAATTCTTGTCTTCATTTTCAAAATAATTTCCTGAATTAAGCAGTCTCATGATGTTGGTTTCAATGGGCCTGTCTTTCCTTTCTGGATCGTTGTGAAGATTCTGCAGGGCTTTTCTTGAGATCCAATAAAATGGCTCGTACCAGCATGCGTCAGCATCAACGTCATTGCATACCCCTATTGAATTATACCAATCAATGTGTTCGATAATTAATGAGAAATCCACTATGTCATTCGCATTTAAAACGTGTTTTAAATCTGAAATCAACCGCTTGATTCCCTTCCCACTTGTTTGATCGTAATACCCCATTGTGTAATCGAAACGGATACCATCAATCCCAAATTCTTCTATCCAATAGTTACAAACATCCAGAATAAATTGATGCGTGCATTCGTTGTTGTAATCAAATTCTTTGAAAAAACCGCCTCCTCCGAAAGCACCAATAAAAGGACAATCATTCGGATTTTGATACAATGAGTAATAGGGGAACCCTTTTCCTCTCAAATCTGCATACGAATGATTGAACACACAGTCCATGATTACATGAATTCCGCGCAAGTGGCATTCATTAATCAATTTTATAAGCCTATCCAACTTGCACGTCGGATTTGTTGTTGAATTGACATACGAATTCTCCACAGCGAAGAATAGAAAGTTGTCGTAGCCCCAACTGAAGCTATCTCCCAACCAGCCGGTCCACGGCATAAATTCGATTGCATTTATTCCCAGTTCATCAAAATATCCGCTTTTAACTTTCTCAAGAACTTTGTCAATGGGTGTCTCACCGGAAGTAAGCTTGGCTGTGAAATCCTTGATAAACAATTCGTAAATGATCAGATCCCGCAAGGGTTTTCTTTCCAGCCGTGTAGGTTTATTTGCATCGAAATCGTATGTTTCAGGGTCATCGATAACAAATCCACAAATCTCATAACTGCCCTCGACACTGTATTTCGTACAAGGATCTCCTGCAATTCGTTTTTCTCCGTTAGTAAAAATCACACAATATTTATACTCATAGAAACCGGGGGTTTTGACATCGACCTTGGCTTTCCATAAAGTGCCTCCGTCTTCTTTTATCCATGTCAGACTGACTGCGGAAGATTCATCCCAGTGCTTTTCCTGGAATGTTCCAAAGACTTTAATTTCTTTAATATTGGGCTCTCCCCCGAAATTATAGCGTGAATTACCTATTCCCCAGTCCGGGAAAAACACATTAAATTCAACCTTAAGGTAAAGTGTTCCATTTTTTTCAACCTGTTTTGCCCCAAATTTCTCAAACATGGCTTCACGAATTAAGTGAAAACGCAGTTACACTCATAGAAATAGGTAACAAAACCAATGAACAAAGGTTCATTGGAAAACAACACCATGCAATTTAAGGGATAACGCGCCTAGAAGTCGGTAAAAACGTACCTGATGCCGATCCTGGCTCCTATTAACAACGTATTGCGGTCATCCAGTTCCCATTTTTTGATCGCGTAGTTTTCATTGATCAAGTCACTTGAATTCACGGCGTGGTTCCACACGAGGGAAGGCCCCAGGCTGAGGTGCAACTTGTCGGTAAGGCAGTATCCGACATTCAGCGCCAGGCTGTGGAGAAAGCCGTTCTCGCTGACAACTTTGTTTTGTGTCAGAATTTCCGGATTGAAATAAAAGGACTCGGTGAGTGGAAGGATGCTGCCGACTCCTAAACCGACTGCCAGATTATGTGTTAATTCAGGGCTGTAAGATGCAACGAATGAGGTATATAATGGCTTTACTCCCACTTTATAGGAAAGGTTTACCGGAAACATTTCCGACGTTGAAAGGTCTAGGGCTCTGAATCCTCCTTCTTTCACCAGGGATAGAAATCCGAAAGGTACACCGCCCTCAACAGATTCCACCACATTCACAAAACCCAATTGAAATCCGTTCAATTTTTCCACCACGTTCACAAAACCCACCTCAACACCATTCAAGTTTTCTGTGGCGTTCACAAATCCCAACCGAGCGCCATTCAGCGTTTCCGCGGCGTTCACAAACCCGACCTGGATTCCATTCAACGCTTCCGTGGCATTGACAAAACTGACCTGGGCTCCATCCGTTTCTTCCGCAGCGTTGACAAAACCGATCTGTGCACCCTTCAGTCCATCTACGGCTGCATTGACAAACCCGAGTTGAAGGCCTCGAAGCTTGTCGGCGGCAGTATTGATAAAGCCAACCTGGCCACCATTCATGTTGCCTCCTGTAATATTGACAAAACCGATCTGCCCCCCGGTCAAATCCTCCTCATTCCAATTCCCGAATCCAATATGGGTACTCGTGTGTGTCCCATGCGCCAGGTTGAAAAAACCGACCAACGGGTAATTAAAGCCATCGGGAACACTATTTACCACAAACGTATAGAAGAGAGATCCATCCTTTTCCCGTGCCGCTGTTTTCAGACCGATTGCAAACAAGACAACCAAAACCACCGCTACTTTTTTCATACCCGTTCTATTTATT
>CAYTIY010000100.1:0-8686 GCA_964438045.1 uncultured Bacteroidales bacterium
TACAAAAAAAAACGGACGTTTACGACATTATGCACCCTTTCTTCCAAAAAAAAAGTACAATTCGAAAGCAAAAAATGATTTATGATTTGATAAGGAAGTTAACAGCAAACAGCCTTATTATCTGACATTTCGGCATAGACCAAGGCACTGGCCCCAATGATGGCGGCATCTCCGGCATGGAGCTGAGAAGGCTTTAAACTGACCTTGTTCTTGAACATGGGCAACAGGTGTGCCTCCATACTTTCACGTGTTGGTTTCAGCAACAATTCTCCGGCGGCCACCGGCCCTCCAAACAGGAACACAGCCTCCGGACTGGTATGATGGATGGTATCGGCAATGGCCATTCCCAACCAATAGCCGGTCTGTTCAAATACCTCCAACGCAACTGAGTCACCCTGGAGGGCAGCATGGCAAATGTATTTGGCATCCAATTCCTCGTACGACTTGGTCGCCAGTAGGCTGTGAACGGCATTATCCCGCACCAATAGCTCAAACGCGGTACGTTTCATGCCGATGGCTGAACAGTAGGTTTCCACGTGTCCTTTTCCGCCACAACCGCAACTACGCCCGTGGGGTACCAGCGTAGTATGACCACATTCGCCCGCAAAGCCATCGTGACCGTACACCAACTGACCGTTTACCACAATACCGCTGCCCACACCTGTACCCAGGGTATACATGACAAAATCCCTCATTCCCTTCGCACCACCATAAATCATTTCGCCAATAGCCGCCGCATTGGCATCGTTGGTCAGGACGATGGTTTCCAATTCGGGGAAATTGGCCTTGACCATTTCAACCAAAGGAACAACGCCCTGAAACGAGAGATTGGGGGCGTCTTCGATGGTGCCTTTGTAGTAATTGCTGTTTGGAGCCCCCATTCCTATACCGCGAACATACAATTCAGGATTGGTTTTATGAATGGACGCCATCAGTGATCGAATCACCCTAGAGAGGTGCCCCACATAGGCCGCGGCATCCCCATCGCCGGGTGTGGGCAGCGTTTCGCGAACCAGCACCGTTCCGTGGGCATCCACCACACCAATAGCCGTGTTCGTACCTCCGATATCGATGCCTATGGCTGCCTGTTTCATGGTCATGTGGGCTTATAGGGATAAACTGACTCTTTCTCGGACAAATATAACGCGAAACGGCCGGATTCACTATAAAACCGGCCGTGATTTTCTTTGGGTTCCGCTTTTCAGAGCGGATATTCTTCAAAGGCATACAAGACAGAACTCAGGTAGCGCTCCCCTGTATCGGGCAGCAAGACCACGATGTTCTTTCCGGCATATTCAGGACGTTTGGCCAATTGAACACCAGCCCAGGCCGCAGCACCGGAAGAAATGCCCACCAACAATCCTTCCTGCCTGGCCAGTTCCCTGGCTGTAAGAATCGCTGCATCCTGAGGAACCCTCAATACTTCATCGACAACATTGCAATCAAAGTTTGCCGGAATAAAATTTGCGCCAATTCCCTGTATTTTATGGGATCCGGCTTGTCCTCCGGAGAGCAGGGGGGATTCATCGGGCTCCACGGCTACTATACGTACGTTGGGATTGTGGGCCTTGAGTGCGGCGCCTACCCCGCTTACAGTACCGCCAGTACCGACACCGGCCACGAATACATCGACCTTTCCATCGGAGTCCCGCCAAATTTCCTCACCGGTGGTAAGACGGTGAATGTCAGGATTTGAGCGGTTGGAAAATTGTTGCAAAATGATGGAGCCTTCAATTTCTTTATTCAACTCCTCAGCTTTCTCCAAGGCTGCTTTCATACCTCCGGGGCCTGGCGTCAACACCAACTGAGCGCCCAATGCTTTCAACAAGGTACGTCGTTCCACACTCATGGTCTCGGGCATGGTCAGAATAAGGGTATAACCCCTGGAGGCTGCAACAAACGCCAACCCCACACCCGTATTGCCACTGGTGGGTTCGATGATGGTTCCCCCCGGTTTCAGTTTTCCCGACAACTCGGCATCCTGTATCATGGCCAGAGCCACCCTGTCCTTAACACTGCCTGCAGGATTGAAATACTCTAACTTGGCTATGAGGCGCGCACCAAGTTTTTTGTTACGACTGAAGTTCCCCAGTTCAAGCATGGGGGTATTACCAACAAGGTCCGTTAAAGATGTAGCGATGGTTGACATATGCATGGTTGTTTGATAACTATTGCTATTTTTGTGAAACAAAGATAAGGGGTTTGAGTTCCTAATGAAATACCCTGGACAGGGTATATTTTGAACTGCATGAAAAACGACAGCCTGATTTCTCTTGGTTATTCAACAAATAACGTGCGTCATGTATTTAAAAAAAGGCATCATCGTTTTACTCGTACTGTTGTCGACCGCCGCTTCACATGCACAGGTGTGCATCAACGAGTTTCTGGCCTCCAACGCTGCTACGATCACCGATCCCGACTTTGACAGCTATGCCGATTGGATTGAATTGTACAATTCGGGTGAAACGGCGATCAACCTGAAGGGATATTCCCTGACCGATAACCTGGGTGATGCGCAAAAGTGGACGTTCACAACCGACTTGGTTCTACCTGCAGGCGGTTACCTGGTATTGTGGTGTGACGATAAGGCGACCGGTTTGCACGCCCCGTTCAAATTATCAGCTTCCGGAGAGGCGATTGGTTTGTACGACGCCACACTGCGTCTGATCGATTCCATCCGCTACGAACCTCAATATACAGACATTTCCATGGGACGGAGTCCCAACGGAGGAAATACCTGGGTCTATTACACGAAGGTCACACCAGGAACAAGCAATGATACAACCGGGTATGCGGGTCAGGTGCAAAGTATGCCCGAATTCACCCTCCAGGGAGGGGCATACACATCCCCGGTCGACGTGTCCCTTTTCACCGATATGGGTGGCACAATCCGTTACACCCTCAATGGAGACGAGCCTTCGGAAGAATCGCCGGTTTTAACTAACCCTCTACGGCTGGAAAAAACCACGATAGTGAGGGCGCGGGTATTTAAAACGGGATACATCGCCGGACCGGTCCAAACCCATACCTATTTTGTCGGCAACCTGTTTCCAGAGAAAAACCTGCCTGTTGTTTCCATCGCAACCGATTCGGTCAATTTTTGGGGCGCCTCCAGAGGCATTTATGTGCAAACCTTCAAACCGGAATGGGAAGTACCGGTCAATATTGAATTGTTTGAAAACAACGGCAGTGACAGGGCAGCCTTCAACGAACGAGCCGGCATCAAAATCAACGGCCTCTACTCCTGGCAATTGCCCCAAAAGATGCTGGGTGTCTACTTCCGCAAGCAATACGGCAGCAGCAAACTCGAATCCCCCTTGTTTTTCGACCGTGCCCGCAGCACCTTCGACAACTTTGCCCTGCGCGCCTCCGGTAGTGACTGGAGTTACACGATGTTCCGCGACGGGTTGGTCCAGCAAGCCTGCCACAATTACAACATGAGCCTCGACAACATGGCCTTCCGGCCTTCTGTGGTCTATGTGAACGGAAAATACATGGGTATCCACAACATCCGCGAGAAGGTGGACGAAGACTTTGTAGCTTCCAACCACGGATTGAAGGTGGGAGAATTCGACCTGATCGAGAATGGTGATTATGTGGAATCGGGTAGCATCGATGCCTGGAACACGTATTGGACGTTGGTCAACCAAGACTTGTCCATCCAATCCAACTACGACACCGTCGCCCGCTACATGGACATTGAGAATTTCGCCGACTTGATTATTACAGAAGCCTATTCCGGAAACAGTTCCATCGACCACAACACCATGGCCTGGAAACCCAAAAACGGGGGTAAGTGGCGGTGGATCCTGATGGACCTGGACCGCGGGTTCTTCGAGTATGACAAGTATCCCCTCTCCTTTTATTCCAATCAGACCGTCTGGCCGCTTGCAAAACTGTTGAAAAACCCGGGATTCAAGCGCTACCTGGGAACTCGGATGGCCGACCATTTGTTCACCACTTTCAATCCTATACGCATGGTCTCACGCATCAGGGATCACGCCACAGCCATTGAGAACGAAATGCCCAAGCACATCCAGCAATGGCTTGGGACCACTTCCAGTTATGGGGATGCCATTCCTTCCATGAGCTATTGGAGAAACGAGGTGGCAAATCTTGAAACCTACGCTGAAGCGCGTCCCATTGTCCTTTTGCAGGACTTGAAGAATTATGGCTTTGACACCCCTGCCACGTTTTCACTTTCCGTCTTTCCTGCCGATGCAGGAAACTGGTCGTTCAACGGCATGCGGGTGGACAGTGGCACCTGGTCAGGACCCTACCCGAAGAATCTTCCCTTCACGTTGGAGGCCAAGCCCAAACCCGGATACAACTTAAAGGGATGGGCAACAGTAACCCGTACCGAACTGATTGCCAAAAATGCTTCGTGGAAATACCTGGACAATGGAACCGACCAGGGTACTGACTGGAGAGGTCTTTCGTTTGACGACAGCGGTTGGAAAGCGGGAACAGCCCCTCTTGGATACGGACAAACCGGTATGGCCACCACCATTGGTTACGGTACCAGCAGTACCAACAAGTACATCACCAGTTACTTCAGGAAGTCTTTCAGCGTCGATGCAAACACCCTGGCCAACGGTCAGTTCACACTCTACCTGATGCGCGATGACGGTGCTGTGGTGTACCTGAACGGAAAGCCCATCATCCGAACCAATATGCCTACGGGTACCATCAACTATAAGACGTATGCCTCAACGGCCATTTCCAACGCTGCAGAGACCACATACGTACCCTATACCATTGACAAAGCCGACTTACAGGCCGGCACAAACACCCTGGCCGTGGAAGTGCATCAGGTGACTGCGTCAAGCAGCGATGTGACGTTCGGAATCCAATTGCTCGCACAGGTTGTCAATCCGGCAAGCTTATCCCCTGCAACACCAGCAAAGACGATCAGCCTGACGGGAGACACCCTAATAATGGCTGTTTACCAACTCACGACGAGTTCCATCCTGAAGGATACGATTCCTGCCGGCACCGTCTTGCATAAATCAGCTTCTCCTTACCTTGCTCAGGGTACGCTTGTCGTACCTGAACACACGACATTGGTCATCGAACCCGGGGTTGAAATTTTGATGCCTGCAGACGCCAACCTGATGGTTCACGGAGCCATCGAAGCGCTGGGCACTGAGACCGACAGCATCACTTTCCGCCTGAACCCGGCCAAAGCCGGCGACGGTTACTGGGGCGCCATCTGTTTCATCCATGCCACCGACACGACCCGGATGCGCTACGTTTCCGTCAGGAACGCTTCCCAAGGACCCGCCCTTTACCGCTGCGTGGCTGCGCTTTCCGCCTTCGATGCCGACCTGGTACTCGACCACATGAACCTCACCGACAACACCGCAAACCCCGTTGCCCTGCGCTATTCCAGCCTGCACATCACCAACAGCGACCTGCATTCCAAGGTGCTGGGCGACCTGATCAATGTCAAGTACGGCAAGGGATACATTGAGAACTGCCGCTTCACCGGAAACGACTATCCGGACACCGACGGCATCGACTACGACGACGTACAGAACGGCGTTATCCGCAACGTCATCATCCACGATTTCAAGGGCAGCAACAGCGATGCCATCGACATTGGGGAAGAAGCAATCAACATCCGCATTGACAGCATCCTAATTTATAATGTGACCGACAAAGGTATTTCCGTAGGCCAGCGTTCACGCGTCTTCATTAAAGATGCCACCATCATCAACACCAACTTGGGTGTGGGCGTGAAGGATTCCAGCTACCTGGAAGTGGACCAAAGTACCTTCTTCGGCGTAGCCACCCCGATTGCCACGTACGAAAAGATTGCAGGCAGGGCCGGCGGAAACGTGGTGGTCAGGAACAGCATCCTTTCGAACAGCTACGACCAGACCACCTTGTGCGACGACAAATCGACACTGCAGGTGTACAACAGCCATTCCGACAACGACCCCCTGCAAACCGGCAACGACAATTACTTCGGACCGGTAGGCTTCCCCGCTCCCGGACTGTACGACCTGGGACAAGGCACCACTATGGTTGAAGGCAGAGGATCCTCCTTCTTCCCTGAAAAACCCAAGCCCTCACCCACCATCACCGCTATCTTCTTCAACGGCAACAAAGCCACAGACCGTTCGGAATTCATCCGACTCACCAATCCGGGTTCAGAAACCCTGGACCTGAGTGACTACAGCCTGGCCAATGCCGTCCAATACAGTTTCCCGAAGAATTGCCTGCTGGAACCGGGCAAGTCCTTGTTGGTGGTCAAGGACAAATTCATGCACACGAAATGGATGGCCGACCCCGCTGTCCATATGTGGTCGGACGGCAGCCTGGCAAACGAAGGTGAGGCTATCCGGTTGTGCGACGACAACGGCACGGTTGTGGACCAGACAGTTTACAGCATCACTTCCCCCTGGCCTTCAGTGGCCGGTTCAGACGAACAAGCGCTGGTCTTCAATGCACTCAACAAGGACAACCACCTGGGCGAAAACTGGACCACAGGCTCATACACTACGTTGATCAACGGACTGACCGCTATCCGGGTGAATCCAGCCCTACTATACCCCAACCCGACCAAAGGGCCGGTTACAGTTCATCTACCGGCAAGCTCCTCCGAACGGCTGAACATCTATGATCTCACCGGACATTCCATACTGACCGCCACGGTAGTTGACGGCCAACAACTCGACCTGACGCACCTGCCCAACGGCCTGTATCTGGTCAAAGTGGGCAACCGGACCGAAAAACTGAGGAAATACTAAAACTGCTTGTCAAACCTTCTTAAGATTCTCAAGAACTTTCTTCAACAACGATTCAACTAGTTCAATCTCACTATCCGTGAATCCCTTATAAAACAACTCGGTCATGTCCGCCGACACACTTTGGTAATCGGCCCGCAACGAACTACTCTTGGGCGTCAGACAGACCAATGTGACCCGCTTGTCGGTTTCCGACTGCCGGCGAACAATGTGCCCGGACTCATCCAGCCGCTCCAGCATGGTGGTCAACGACGATTTGCTCAGCGCCGTCTCTTCCGACAAGTCATTGATGGGTATTTGGTCTTTTTTCCACAACGCAAAGATGATCCTGCCTTGGGCGTGGTTGATGTCAATCTGGTATGCCTTCAATTTTCTGGAAAAAATCCGGCCCGACAACTGGTGGATTTGGGAAATCAAATACCCGCCATCCCTATTTTTACTCATAAGACCGTTTCCGATTGTTGAAACTGATAATAACTCTTGACATAGCTTGGCTTCAACCTCAGCACCGCATAATCGTCGGAATTTTTTCCCTCGGGATAATACATGTCCCAAGCATCAATCCACAGGGCATCTTTTATGGCTTTATCAGTAACAAGTTCTATCTCACCCTGGCACATGAATCCATGCCACGTTGCCGGATCGCAGTAATAGACCGACACCTTTGGATTCTTGAGCAGTTGACTCACTTTGGTCGACGAGGTGTTTGTGGTAAAAAACAAGGTCAGATCGGTATCATGGTGCTCCATAAAATCGACCAGGTGCGGAAAATTCTTTCCGTTTCTCAGGTTCAACATGGCCCTCGTGCACGGCAAACCGTTTTCGTCAATGGTTGTCAGATAAGCCGCCTCCGCCTTCTTAATCAGCTTAAGCCCCCGTTGAATAAATTCGTTGTCCATATTCTTTCCTTTTTCATATTAGTACTACATCGTACAAATATAGTACTATATAGTACATTCCGCAATAACTCGATAGGGTATTATTTAACCATGAGTTCCGGATTGGCCACATACAGGGCAAAATAGGGATAGACAACGTCTTTCTTACGAATGAATACAAAAGACGTCCGAACCGTAGCAAGGAAAAGAGCCCCTCCCGGCGAAACGGAAACAGGATGTTGTTCCGGAAAAGTCGAAAATCCTCAATAGTTGCAGTTGATCCGATACTTGTTTGGGGAAAAGAAAAAGGGCCGTCTGAACCAGACAGCCCCGTCAGGAGTAGCGGAGTCGGGAATCGAACCCGGGTCTCAACCGTGAGAGGGTTGCGTGCTAGGCCACTACACTACACCGCCATGACGATTAAATACACGACAAAAGTAACGAATCCAATAAAGGATACAAACAAAAAGCAACTGAAATTTACAAGAAACGATTTACACCTGGTTTTTGAGCTGAACAATGTGCGCAGCCACAAATGCCGCCGTTTCCGTTCGCAAGCGCGTATCACCCAACGAGACAGCCACAAACCCATTCTGTTCAGCCAAACGTACCTCCTCAGGGCTAAAATCCCCCTCAGGGCCGATCAACACCAACACCGGTGAACCAGGCATACAGGACACATTCAACGACGGCTTATCACCCGGATGACAATGACAGATGAACTTTTGTCCCTCAAACGGACGTTTCACCAAGACATCGAACGGAACCAATGGCTCCAACGAAGGCTTCAGTGCCTTGACCGATTGTTTGAGCGCGGCCACCAGGATGCGGTCCATCCGTTCCGTTTTGATGGTCTTCCGTTCCGAATGCTGTGATTTCAAAAAAATGATGCCACCGATACCGATTTCGGTAGCCTTTTCCATAAACCACTCCACCCGCTCGGGATTCTTGGTGGGACACAACGCGATGGTGGCCAAAAAAGGGCCAGACGTGTCAGGCAGGGTCTCCACGATGGAAACCCTGCCTGACACGTCTGGCCCTTTTTTGGCCACCATC
>CAYTIY010000101.1:0-8247 GCA_964438045.1 uncultured Bacteroidales bacterium
CTCCCGGCGAAACGGAAACAGGAACTTGTTCCGGAAAAGTTGAAAATCCTCAACATTTGCAGTTGATCCGCGGAAGGCAGTGACCTCCGCTCGAAGGTAAAGGGGAGCATATCCCCGGATGAAAGGGGAGTGCTGAATGTGTATGAAAAACTTACGGATTATTTCAGGGAAATCTTTCGAACCGTGGTGCCTACTTTTACGATGTAATAGCCCTGAGGCAGTTCAAGAGCAAGATCCACTGTGGTGCTGTCGGCCTTCTTCTCGAGGACACGAACACCTAATATATTAAGGATCTGTATCTTATCACCAACCTTTACATTTGCCAATTGAAGGTTCTTGTTCTTCAGTGTTATGGTCACACCTTGCTCCTGCACTACCGTAACAACAGCAGACTTTTCACTTTTCTGGGCAATAACCGGAACGAAAAGCGCCAACAGACAGATGACCAATAAAGAACGTCCTTTCATGCTTTGGCAGGATTCATCCTGTAAAAATAGACATAAACCAACAACCCTGCAAATTTTTAACCTAGATTTCAATTTTCATACCTTCCTGAGCCAAGGTTACTGCCTGAAAATTCAACCGGGCCTCATCCAACAAGCAAGTTTCATCGGTATATCTGGCCGAATAGTGCCCGATCATCAGTTGTTTCACACCTGCAGCCTGCGCAATCAGACCGGCTTGTTCAGCCGTGCTGTGAAAGGTGGAAACCGCTTTATCCGCTTCATCATTACCGAATGTCGCCTCGTGATACAATAAGTCCACACCTTGAATAAGAGGCACCACAGATGGATTATAGGCCGTATCGCTCAAATAGGCATATGATTTCGGCGGTGTAGGAGAAGAGGTCAGGGCACTGTTGGGTATGCACAGACCGTCGGGAGTTACGTAATCCTCTCCCGCCTTCAGTCCGGGAATGGCACGTAAGGGTACATTATACGTTTCCAGCCACTCTTTGAGAATGTGCCGTTCTTTTGGTCGCTCCTTAAACAGAAAACCCGCACAAGGGATACGATGTCTCAATGGAATGGTATACACCTCAAGGGTACGGTCTGAATAAATGCAAACATGCTTTTTGGGATCGAAAGACACGAAATTCACATCGAATGTCAACTCTTTGCAAAAGAATGCCATCTGTGGACGCATCAGTTCTTCCAATTCCTTGGGCGCATGAATGTGCAAAGGTGCATGCCGTCCAAGCAGGCTCATTGTTGAAATCAAACCGATCAAGCCAAAACAGTGGTCACCATGCAAGTGCGATATGAATATGGCTTGAATCTTATTGAAGTTCAGATGTGTATGCCTGAACTGCAGTTGAGTGCCTTCACCGCAATCAATCAAAAACTGCTTGCCCCTGGCCACCAGCACCTGCGCCGAGGGCAAATGACGACGGGTCGGCAAAGCCGACCCGCATCCTAGAATATGCAGTTCTAACGAACTCATGTATTGTTAAAACTCCGCGTTTCGAGGTGTACGTGGGAACGGAATCACATCTCGTATATTGGACATGCCGGTGACAAACAAAATCAACCGCTCAAAACCCAAACCAAATCCAGCGTGAGGAGCAGTTCCGAACTTGCGTGTTTCCAAATACCACCAAATATCCTTTGTAGGCACACCCATTTCTTCGGCACGAAGGTTTAATTTGTCATAATCCTCCTCGCGTTGGGAACCACCAATGATTTCACCGATCTTCGGAAACAAGACATCCATGGCCCTAACTGTTTTTCCATCGTCGTTCTGTTTCATATAGAACGACTTGATTTCCTTCGGATAATCAGTCAGAATGACCGGGCATTTGAAATGCTTTTCTACCAGGTAGCGTTCGTGTTCGGCGGCCAAATCGGCTCCCCAGAAAATGGGGTACTCAAATTTATGACCATGTTTGATGGCCTTTTCCAAAATAGCGATACCTTCGGTGTAAGTCAGACGGATAAACTTATTGTTCAACACAAAGTTCAATCGTTCCATCAACTCCTTATCATACATGGATGCCAGGAAATCAAGGTCATCTTTACAGTTGTCAACGGCCCATTTTATGCAAAACTGGATAAAATCCTCAGCCAGTTGCATGTTGTCCTCAATCTCATTGAAGGCAACTTCAGGCTCTATCATCCAAAACTCAGACAAGTGCCTGGGCGTATTGGAGTTTTCAGCACGGAACGTAGGTCCGAACGTATAGATAGAACCCAGGGACATGGCTCCCAACTCTCCTTCCAATTGACCCGAAACGGTCAGACTCGCCTGCTTACCGTAGAAGTCGTTTGAATAATCGATGGATCCATTCTCGTCCTTTTTCAAGTCATACAGGTTCATCGTGGTTACCTGAAACATCTGACCTGCACCCTCGCAGTCGGAAGCTGTTATGATGGGCGTATGGAAATAAAAGAAACCGCGTTCGTGAAAGAACGTGTGAATGGCCATTGACATGTGATGACGGATGCGGAATACGGCGCCAAACGTATTGGTGCGTGGCCTCAAGTGAGCAATCTCACGCAGGTATTCCAGGGTATGCCCCTTTTTCTGCAAGGGATAGCTGGCCGGATCGGCTGCACCCAACACCTCAATTTCTTTGGCGTGGATTTCAGCCTGTTGCCCCTGTCCTGGAGACTCAACCAGGATGCCATTCACACTCAAACAAGCTCCGGTGGTGACAGCTTTCAGGTTTTCTTCCGAAAACTGCTCCAGATCCACCACGACCTGTACATTTTTAATGGTCGATCCGTCGTTGATGGCGATGAAGTTAACTTGCTTGTTGCCACGACGGGTTCTCACCCAACCTTTCACATTGACCATGACGCCAAAGTCCACACGCTTCAGCACGTCAATTACCTTGTCTCTTTTACTATTTTCCATAAAATCTGTTAAACAAAAGCACCCATTTTAAGCAGGCTGACCTCTTTTTCGGAGAGGTGACGCCACTTGCCACGGGGCAGATTCTTTTTGGTCAGACCGGCAAAATAGACGCGGTCCAGTTTAAATACCTTGTATCCGAATGATTCAAAAATACGACGCACAACTCTGTTCTGACCTGAATGAATTTCAATACCAATCACATTCAGCTTATCGGGATCCACAAAACTCAGGTTATCCACGGAAATATGCTCTTCATCGAGTGTAACACCTTCCATAATAGCCGTAAAATCGGCCTCAGTAAGGTTTCTATCCAAAGTGACCTGATATATTTTACGCTTTTCAAATTTGGGATGTGTCAATTTGGAAGCCAGATCTCCGTCGTTGGTAAGCAACAGTACACCGGTCGTGTTCCTGTCAAGACGGCCAACCGGGTAAATGCGCTCGTAGCAAGCGTCCTTGACCAGATCCATCACCGTCATACGTTCCTGAGGATCGTCAGAGGTAGTCACACAGTCCTTGGGTTTATTAAGCAGAATATAGATCTTACGTTCAATATTCACGGGCTGGTCGTGGAACAAGATAGTGTCTGTAGGCAATACCTTAACACCCAATTCCGATACCACATCACCGTTGACCTTAACCACGCCGGCCTGGATGAATTCATCGGCCTCGCGGCGGGAGCAAATGCCTGCGTTAGCTAAAAACTTGTTCAGTCTAATGGGCACATTGGGATCGAGCACGGGTTGATTTCCTGCCGGACGACCATAGGGTGTGCCATGATCGAATGCTGTTTCGCGTTTGATGCGGGGACGGCGCGGACGACCGTCAGTACGATCGGGTTTGGGCAACGTGGGACCACTAAAACGCGGTTTTGATGATTGATCGCCAAAACTGCGACGAGGGCGGCTGTCGGAATCACCAAAACGATTACCTGAATCACCATAACGGTTACCATCAACAGAGGTACGTCTGGGACGGTCAAAGCCGCCTTCACCGAACGAACGGCGCGGACGATCATTATCCTCACCAAAGGTACGACGGGGACGATCATTGTCAGCACCGAACGGCCTTCGGGGTCTTTCCGAATCTGAACCGAATGAACGGCGGGGTTTGTCAAAGCTCTGTTGGTCGTTGTTGAACCTGCGGGGACGGTCGAAACCACCTTCAGAGGTTCCACCAAAACGGTTGCCGTCATCGCCGAAGGGACGACGGGGACGACGTTGGTCGGTATTATTGAATGAACGGCGAGGGCGTTCAAACGAATTGCTCTCACCGGTTGTACCATCAAATCGGTTGCCATCATCGCTGAAGGATCGGCGAGGACGGTCATTATCCTCACCAAAAGTACGACGAGGTCTTTGCGTATCATCACCAAATGTGCGACGGGGTCTTTCTGTATCGGAACCAAAAGAACGACGAGGACGGTCGAAGGAGTTACCATCGCGTCCGAAACCACTCTTTCCATCCGTATTCGGCCTGCGGGGACGGTCAAAGCCACCTTGAGGGGCACGGCTGTCACTGCTGTTTCTTTTCCATGGATTGAAGCGTTCTTCATTGTGTTCGCCATCACGGCGGGCGGCGTTTTCACCTTCACCAGGCTTGCGCTGCCATTTTTCGTTGTCAGTCATCATTGTGTTACGTGTTAATTCTTTTTTATTGCTCTCTGATTTATTGACCCGTATAGGAAGCGGGTGTAATGTTTTTTAATTCGGCTTTGACGGCATCGTTTACATCAAGTTGTTCAATGAAGGCGCTGATGGAAGCCTCCGTTATGGCCTCATTCGTACGCGTCAGGGCTTTCAAGGTTTCATACGGATTGGGATAACCTTCCCGCCTGAGAATGGTCTGAATACCTTCAGCCACCACAGCCCAGTTTGCTGACAGATCCCTTTCAAGGGCTTTCTTGTTCAGCAACAATTTGCCCAATCCTTTCAAGGTGCTCCTGATGGCAATCAAGGTATGGGAAAAGGGAACGCCGATGGTGCGCAAAACAGTTGAATCGGTTAGGTCGCGTTGCAACCTGGAAACTGGCAGTTTGGCGGACAAATGATCGAACAAGGCATTAGCCACTCCCAGATTACCCTCCGAATTCTCAAAATCGATGGGATTCACCTTATGGGGCATGGCCGATGAACCTACTTCCCCCGGTTTGATTTGTTGCTTGAAATACTCCATCGATATGTACATCCAAAAATCCCTGTCCAGGTCAAGAAGGATGGTATTGATCCGCTTCATCCCATCAAAAAGGGCAGCCAGATTATCGTAATTGGCTATTTGAGTGGTACATCCCTCACGGTCGATACCCAGTTTTTCACTTAAGAAACGATCGCCGAAAGCCGGCCAATTTTCTGAAGGATAGGCTACGGTATGCGCATTAAAATTACCGGTCGCACCTCCAAATTTCCCGGAAAAGGGTACTTGCCTGAATAACTCCACTTGTGCGTTCAAACGAGAAACAAATACGTTGATTTCTTTCCCCAGCCGCGTTGGCGAAGCCGGTTGACCGTGTGTTTTCGCCAACATAGGTATGTCTAGCCATTGCGTGGCATAGTTCGACAGGATGTCTATAACTTGTTGCACAGCTGGCAAGTATACCTGCTGCACGGCCTCCTTCAATGACAGGGGCACCGCGGTATTGTTGATGTCTTGAGAGGTCAGACCAAAGTGAATGAATTCCTTGTAGGCCGACAGTCCTTCCGCATCAAACACATCCTTGATGTAATATTCTACGGCCTTGACATCGTGGTTTGTAACTTTTTCTATAGCCTTGATTCGCAGGGCGTCTTCGGGTGTAAAATCGGTGTAAATAGCCCTCAATGCGGGAAATACCGCCGGATCAACCTGTCTCAACTGGGGAAGCGGGTATTCGCACAAAGCAATAAAGTATTCAACTTCTACCTGCAGGCGGTACCGGATCAAGGCAAATTCAGAAAAATAATCGGCCAAAACGGCCGTTTGCGACCTATATCTCCCATCAACAGGGGAAATGGCCGTAAGTTCTTGTAGTTCCATCAGAAACGCTGTTTGTATCTTGGATGCTGTGTGTTTGTTAACCCTACTTGTCACCCGCTCATCACTGAGGTGGCATCAATCGGTTACAAAGGTACGCTTTTTCAACAAAATAAGCCATTTCAGTCAAACAAAAATCATCACCCAAGAAAAAATGCCAAACAAACCTCTTGCAGGGTAAAAAAAACAGCGTATCTTTGTCGCGCTTTTCAGACATCAGGGCGTTTAGCTCAGCTGGTTCAGAGCATCTGCCTTACAAGCAGAGGGTCGGGGGTTCGAATCCCTCAACGCCCACCACCTGATGATCAACCGAAGAAAAGCAACAACCGATTGAATCGGGCGTTTAGCTCAGCTGGTTCAGAGCATCTGCCTTACAAGCAGAGGGTCGGGGGTTCGAATCCCTCAACGCCCACAAGGAGATTGCCACGGCAGTCTCCTTTTTTTTGAGGGTTTTTGCTAACTTGCACCCGCTAATCCATCACCAATGAAAGATTTTATCGCCCTTCTGCTGCGACTGGTTCCCCCCTATAAGAAAAACGTACTACTGAATGTAGTCAACAACATCTTATCTACATTCTTTAGCCTTTTCTCTTTTGCTCTGATCATCCCCATTCTGAAGATCCTATTCGGCATCGAGAAAAATGCGTACACCACACTTATGCCCATCAACGGTCTGCACGGATTGGGAGATGCGGTGAAAAACAACCTCTATTACCACCTTGGCAAGATGGTAGAAACCCAAGGAGGGTCAACCCTGCTTATTTTGGGTGGGTTTCTGGTCATTATGACCTTCTTCAAGTCCCTTTTCATGTATATGGCATCAGCAAACATGGTCAACATTCGCACCGGGGTGCTTAGGGATTTGAGAAACGCCATTTACATTAAGGTGACCAGCCTTCCGCTTGGCTTCTTTTCCGAAGAAAAGAAAGGCGATATCATAGCCAGGATGTCGGGAGACGTCAATGAAGTGGAAGCCTCAATCATGAGTTCGCTGGACATGATATTCAAGAACTTCATCAACATTGTGGTGTATTTCATCACCATGTTGATCATCAGCTGGGAACTGACCATGTTTGTCATTGTCCTCTCCCCCGTGGCGCTATATTTCATGGGTGGCGTCAGCAAGAAACTGAAGCGGCCATCCCGCGAGGGTCAGGCCCAGTGGGGAGAGCTGCTTTCCCAAATAGAGGAAACCCTCACAGGCCTGCGTATCATCAAAGCATTCAACGCCGAAAGGAAAATCCGATCCAGGTTTTCCAAACAAAACGAGAAACTGAGAAACACATCACGTAAAATTGCAAGGCGCCAACAGCTGGCTCACCCCATGAGCGAATTTCTGGGCACCGCTATCATTGCCATTGTGGTTTGGTTTGGCGGCATGTTGATTTTAAGTGAACGGTCCTCCATTACGGCTGAGTTCTTCATCTACTACCTCCTCATTTTCTACAGCATCATCAATCCCGCCAAGCAATTCTCTCAAGCATGGTACAACATTCAGAAAGGATTGGCATCGATGGAACGCATCGACAAGATCCTCAAAGCAGAGGACACCATCCGCGAAGCGCAGAACCCAGTCAGGTCGGACGCATTCCAACGGGAAATCCGCTACGATAAGGTTTGTTTCCGCTACCAAAGCGAGCCGGTTCTCAAGGACATTGACCTGACCATCCAAAAAGGACAAACCATCGCTCTTGTGGGACAGTCAGGATCGGGCAAGTCAACCATGGTCGACCTGCTTCCCCGCTTCTACGACATTGAGAGCGGCAGCATCACCATTGACGGAACTGACATAAGAGAAATCGCGACCGAATCGTTGCGCCACCTGATGGGCAATGTCAACCAGGAAGCCATCCTGTTTAACGACACCTTCTTCAACAATATAGCCTTTGGTATGGATGGAGCCACCATGGAGCAAGTGGTTGAAGCAGCCAAAATCGCCAACGCGCACGATTTCATCACCGCCACCGAAGAAGGATACGAAACCAACATCGGAGACAGAGGTGGCAAACTTTCCGGAGGCCAACGTCAACGCATCAGTATTGCCAGGGCCGTATTGAAGAATCCACCCATCTTGATCCTGGACGAAGCCACGTCAGCTCTCGACACCGAATCGGAAAAACTGGTGCAGGAGGCCCTTGAAAACTTGATGAAACACCGCACCACCATCGTTATCGCTCACCGCTTGTCTACAATACGTAACGCCGACCTTATTTGCGTGATGCACGAGGGGCGCATCGTTGAACGGGGCACTCACCAGGAATTACTGTCCAAAAACGGCTATTTTAGGCGTTTACACGACATGCAGGCGTTTTAATCCAAACGGTAATCCCGGATCAACTGCAAACGTTGAGGTTTTTTGACTTTTTCGGAACAACATCCTGT
>CAYTIY010000102.1:0-2911 GCA_964438045.1 uncultured Bacteroidales bacterium
CAAGCATTTGCACAAAGCCAAAACCACCGCCTGAAAGGCGGTTTAGTTCAACATTAGTATAAACGAAGTATGTATTGCGTTTATTTCATTATTGTAAAACACGCAAAAGAAAAAAGACCACGAACAAAGCCATTCAGATCCTTATTGAAAGACAAAACAGACCAAAGAAAACAGTTGCGGATTATTAAAAAAAGCATTGCGTGTTATTGGATTTTTATTGCGTTTATTTTTGAGAGATAAACGCAATGAGGTTCGTCACTCACAAGCATACATGAGTAGCGGTGGTTTCAAAATCAAAAAAATAGCTCTGAGATATGTATAATGCATACAAACACAAAGCAAACACAAAATAGGAGTCGTGTAAACAAGACGTTTACCAACATCAATTTTTGCGTACCTAAATTAGTACTTTTTTACATATACACATGAACACCGTATGAATTATTCCAAATTGGTTTTACACATCCAATTTGTCGAGTGGGCTTTTAATCCGATCAAAACCTTTGGTGGTAACATGAGTGTAAATTTCAGTGGTTTTGGTGCTTTCGTGACCGAGGAGGTGTTGGATATAGCGTAAATCGGTGCCATTTTCGAGCAGATGGGTGGCAAAGCTGTGGCGGAGGGTGTGTACGGTGACGTGTTTCTCGATGCCGGTTTTCTTAACAGCTACTTTAAGGATGTTTTGTATGCTTCGATCTGAATAGGTGGAACCATCCTGACCTTCAAAGAGCCAGTGTTTGGGTTTGTATTCCTTGACATAGCGGCGAAGGATATCTAACGTCTTTGGAGAAAGAAGCGTGTAACGGTCCTTCTTCCCCTTTGCCTGAGCAACCCTGATCTGCATTCTATGTGAATCAATGTCACTCAATTTCAGCGCGATGGCTTCGCTGATACGCAGACCCGCCGAATAGATGGTCATAAGGATGGCTTTGTGTTTTAGGTTGTTGATGGCATTCAGAATGGCTGCAACTTCACTTTCGCTGAGCACAACAGGCAAAGCATGATCCCTTCGTGGGCGATCGATCAGGTACATTTTTCGTTGGCCGCCCAATACTCGTTCGTAATAGAATTTTATGGCATTGATGGCTTGGTTTTGATAGGAAATGGAGATTTTTCGATCGAGTACCAGGTAATGAACAAAAGCCAATATCATTGACTCGTCAATGTCGTCGAGTTTGTATTGGTGATAGTAATTGATGAATTCCTCAAACAGACTGACGTACGTACGGATTGTGTGTTCACTATAGCGCATTTCCTTCAGCTTCAACACATAGGATTCCGGGCATTGTCTGCATTCGGAAACAGTCAATGGTTTTATACGACAAGGCTTATCAACCTGAAGTTGCTCTTCCTCATAGATGACTGTAAGACTCTGGCTTTCGGCTGTTTGTCGAAGGCGTTGCAGGATTTCCTCGGAATAGGGCACCACCCACCATTTGTTCACCCCATCCCACCGGTAATAGGGAATGCCTTTGATGGCATTGTTGAGTGCGGGATTGTTGGCAAAGACAACACGGAGCCGGTTGGAAAGCGTTTTGTAAAACAGCACACTGCCAATGGATATGGAACGGATGTCGGAAACGACGGTTGGCAATTCCAGTTGAGCTGACCGATTCAAAGAGGCAATGCGATCCTTGAAATAGTCGAGCAGCATGTCCAGGTTTTGACCAAAATTGGGCACTACCCAAACCGTGGCTCCCGAATCCCACCTCAAGTAGGTAAACGACCGCAAAAACTGAATATCCAAGGCATTTTTAGGTAGCCGGATAAAAATTCGGCGGCCGGAGACTTCAATCGTAACGTTCTTTTTACTTGTAGATGGCACAATCGATGTAGGCTCATGTACCTGTTTGTTTTGTACTCTAACTTGAATCGTTGACGTAACCACTGTCAGTAAAGGAAAAAGCTGTTTCAATCTAGCATAGGCCACTTTATCATATGGAATGTGCCAGGCAAACAGCTTTCCACTCCACTTGGCATCTGGAATGGATTTCATCAATTCGACATACGCGGTGTCGTTCGGAAGGTCGACCCGAATGCGGTCAACACCATCTACTTGAATTTTGGTGATGGAGACGTGCATGACAGTTCCATTTGTGGTTTATATAATGTTTATTATTTATTAACTACAAATATAACGCACAATTTTAACCAACAAGCAGAAAAACACCAAATTGATGAACAATGGATGGATTATCAGAACTGCGCTGACCAGCGGGAAAGCAAAATAAAGACAGGAAGGGAGAGCCTTATGCGCCAAGGGAAAGAATGAGGTAGTAAAGCGTGTTCAGAATTTAAAGGATAGTAAAAAAGCTATCCCGTAGAATGATTTCACCTCATTCAAATCCGCATAAGAATAAAGTCCGGTACCAAAATATTTAAATGGTGTCCAGGAGAATTGAGCGCCTAATGGAAAACCAATGCTGGTGTATGTATGTTCCGTATTCTCAGGTGGCGGATAATTATCAAACCATATGTAAAAATCTTCTTTATAGTAACCCATCTTGCTGACTCCCGCAGAGATAGAAAAAATGAGATTTTTGCCTTTAAGGACTGGCCCGAACAATAGCCCATAATCCCACACATCTTCATTAATAAAAATATTGATTAATGGATCTTGATGCACGTAGCGGATGGTTGCTGCAACATGTTTATAGATGTAGACACATCCGCATACAGCAGAAAAGACAAAGGGGTCGTTTCCAGTGCCAAACCCCGCAAAAAACATGACGGAATTATCTTTTTCTTTTACCGTGTTGCTGGAATCGAGACTGGTACCAATGGCCTCGGTTTGGGCATGAACCTGATAGGGAACGGACGCCAACAAAATGCATAACAATACGATTATCGTTTTCATTTCACGTGCCTTCTATGATCCTCCATAGATAAACACCGCGTACTTTAAAAGGTT
>CAYTIY010000102.1:3011-8231 GCA_964438045.1 uncultured Bacteroidales bacterium
TCACCGCTTGAAATGCCTATCCATCTCGCGCTTGTCGTCGCGTTCCTTGATGGATTCACGCTTATCGTAGGCCTTCTTTCCCTTGGCTACGGCAATATCTAGCTTGGCCAGGCCCTTTTCGTTGAGGAAGAGTTTGACAGGGACAATGGTGAAGCCCGTTTCCTTGGTGAGGCGGGTAAGTTTGGACAGTTCCCGCTTGGTGAGCAGCAACTTGCGGTCACGCTTGGGAACATGATTGTTATACGAACCAAATGAATATTCAGAAATCTGGATATTCTTAGCCCACAGTTCCCCATTAATAATGAGGCAATAACTATCAGACAAGCTGGCTTTTCCCAGACGAATCGACTTGATCTCAGTCCCGGTCAGCACGATGCCGGCCGTGAAAAAATCGAGCAGTTCGTAGTCGAATGTGGCTCGCTTGTTCTTGATGACGATGTTGGCAGATGATTTCATGGCTTACTTCAATCCAGGCAAAAGCAATTTAAGAACCATCTCGATGAGTTGGGGTGAAAGAAGAATGACAGCCCCGGCCAGCAGGGTAAAACGTCCTTGCAATTTAGGCGGAATCTCGTAATAATTGATGGCCGCTTCCCACACGATGGCGAACACGTATAAAAACAGCAGTTTAAGAAAAAACAACTCCGCAATGAGTTGCGTCAGCACACTGACTGCCAACACGGGAGCCTGAGCGTACACCGTCAGCTTTTCCGCCTTGTCGAGGCGAGTGGGAAGACCGAACCAGCGTACAAAGGCCCAATTGAGCACCCTGGCTGAGAGAAAGAAACCGCCAAACAAAGCAGCAAACGAAATAACAAACAACTGAATACCCTGTGTCACTTGTTGCTTGAACGTCAGGTCACCATCGAAAAAGCAACTGATGAACGCAGCAAACGAAGCCAGTCCCACCAACGGATAGAAAAAATCCGACAGGTAGCTCTTTTTGGTGTCGGGAGAATCGACCGCTTCTTTCCAGACGTTTGCCGGATAGCGGTTGACACGCCACAAATGGATAAACAAGTTCTTGTACATGACCGGTAAAAATAGCCCACAAAGGTATACATTCCACAACGATTCCCCAAGAGGCAGGCAGACAAGATTTAAGCCCTTTGCACAGGGGTTACTCGTCGAAGCGCAGGGTCTCCACCTTTTCCAGTCCGCTGCGCAGCGCATTGAGCGAGCCCTTGCGTACGGAAATCGACATCAGGCAATCCGATTCCCAAGACTGCGACAGTACACGTCCCTCCCACTGACGCACCACCCGCAGCACACCGTCGAGAAACGGGTATTCAAAGCGGATGTCGAACGCCACATCAACCGTGCGTTCCACCACTGTAGCTTGTGACAGCGCATCGGCAGCAGCCGCCTTGTAAGCCTGTACCAGACCACCCGTACCAAGCAGGATACCGCCAAAATAGCGCACCACCACCACGAGTACATTGGTCAGCCCTGCCGACTGGATCTGTCCTAAGATAGGACGCCCGGCCGTTCCCGAAGGCTCACCGTCGTCGTTGGCCCGGGTTTCGAGAGTTTCTGTCCCTAGGCTGTATGCATAACACACGTGCCGGGCGTCGTAGTAGGTTTTACGGTAGCCCTCCAGCAAATCTTTGACCGCCTCCAGCGTTTCCACCGGATGGGCAAAGGCCAGGAACTTGCTTCCCTTTTCCTTAAACAGTCCTTCGGAGGTTGTTTCAATGGTTTTAAATTCGTCGCCTTGTACGTTCATGCTTCTATAATGACTACGTTTTTCTTAGGGTGTTTTACAATGGCAGTACGAACAAAGAAGATAATATTCAAACAAAAATCATTCAACCATTAGACAGCATGCGACGTTCCTGTAGGTGAGCGATCAAACAACAAACCCCGGGAAAAGCCCGGGGTCGTTGTATTAAAGTCAATGTGACGGCTCAGGACAGCTTGTGGACTACCAGGCCCGAACGCAGTTTGGGTTCGAACCAGGTGGTCTTTGGCGGCATGATGTTGCCGCTGTCGGCGATGTCGATGAGTTGCTTCATGGACACGGGAAACAAGGCTAAAGCCACTTTCATTTCACCGCTGTCCACGCGCTTAGATAATTCGCCCAGGCCACGGATACCACCCACGAAGTCGATGCGTTTGTCGGAACGGAGATCCTTGATGCCCAGGATCTCATCGAGGATGAGGTTGGACGAGATGGTCACGTCGAGCACACCGATTGGATCGTTGTCATTGTAGGTACCGGTGCGGGCAGTCAGCGAATACCAGCAACCAGACAGATAAAGCGCAAAGTTGTGCAGGCAGCAGGGCTTGTAAATCTCGGCACCCTTCTTTTCCACGACAAAATGCTTGTCGAGGGCTTTCAGGAAGGCTTCCTCGCTTAGGCCGTTGAGATCTTTGACCACGCGGTTGTAGTCAATGATGGTCAACTGGTTGTCGGGGAAGCAAACAGCCATGAAGTAGTTGTATTCTTCGTCCCCCTTGTGGTTGGGGTTGTTTCTGGCTTTCTCAGCTCCCACCAAAGCGGCAGCGGCTGAACGGTGGTGACCGTCGGCAATGTACAGCGCAGGCATGGCAGCGAACAGTTCGGTGATGCGGCTGATGTCACTGTCGTTGTCGATGAGCCAGAAGTGATGGCCGAAACCGTCAGGAGCCACGAAGTCGTACACGGCCGGTTGGGCGGTGTAGCGGGCCACGATGGCATCCAGTTCAACCTGAGCGGGGTAAGCAAAGAACACCGGTTCGACGTTGGCATCGTTCACGCGGACGTGTTTCATGCGGTCTTCTTCCTTGTCACGGCGGGTCAGTTCGTGTTTCTTAATCTTGCCGGTAAGGTAATCATCCACATAGGCGCAGACCACAAGTCCGTACTGAGTTTTGCCGTTCATGGTCTGGGCATAGACGTAGTACAAGTCTTTGGGGTCTTGTGCCAGCCAGCCGTTTTGTTGGAACTTCGTGAAGTTCTCAAAGGCCTTGGTGTAAACTTTTTCTTCGTGTTCGTCTTGTCCGACGGGAAAATCAATCTCGGGTTTGATGATGTGGTAGAGTGACTTTTCGTTGTCGCCGGCTTCAGCCCTGGCTTCTTCGGAATTCAGCACATCGTAGGGACGTGAGGCGACCTGTTCCACGAGTGAAACGGGTGGGCGGAGCCCCTTGAAAGGTTTGATAACTGCCATATATCTAATTAATTGACACGGAAACGATCGTTCCCGTTGATCAGAAAATCAACAATCTGTTGGGCGGCTGCAATACCGGCATTGATGTTGGCCTCGGCGGTTTGCGCTCCCATCTTCTTAGGGGTTGAGAAATAACGTTCGGGGAATTTGGCAAGGAAGGTAGCGTGAGCAGCCGGCATGATGTCGGTCATGTAGCGCAGGTCTGTACGTTCTTCCATCAGGCCGATCAAACCGACTTCGTCAATCACTTCCTTGCGGGCGGTATTGACCAACACGCCACCTTTCGGCATCAGTCTCACCAGTGCGGCGTTGATGCTGTTCTTGGTTTCGGGGGTTGCCGGGATGTGAAGGGATACCACGTCGCACGTCTTATAGAGTTCTTCAGCCGATGCAACAGCTTTGATGCCATCTTTGGCCATGGATTCAGCCGTACAAAAGGCATCATACCCATACAATTCCATACCGAAGCCTTTGGCGATGCGGCCTACATTGCGTCCTACATTTCCACAGGCATGGATACCCAGTTTCTTACCCATCAGTTCGGTGCCAGAGGTTCCGTTGTACTGATTTCTGACGGCAAATACCATCAGGCCCAGCGCCAATTCAGCAACGGCGTTGGCGTTCTGTCCGGGGGTGTTCATTACGCAGACACCGTGTTTTGTGGCTGATACCAGGTCGACGTTGTCGTAACCGGCACCGGCACGCACAACAATTTTAAGGGATTTGGCGGCTTCAAGCACGTCGGCATCGATGATGTCGCTGCGGATGATGATGGCCTCCACGTTTTTGACGGCGTCGAGCAACTGCTGCTTATCGGTGTATTTTTCCAGCAAGGCCAGTTCAAGTCCAGCTTCTTCGACCACGTTCCGGATACCGTCCACTGCTACTTTGGCAAATGGTTTGTCGGTTGCAATTAATACTTTCATTGGTA
Organism: uncultured Bacteroidales bacterium; assembly: GCA_964438045.1. Lineage (GTDB taxonomy): Bacteria > Bacteroidota > Bacteroidia > Bacteroidales > UBA1402 > UBA8389. The sequence continues at coordinate 7,095 of CAYTIY010000102.1, forward strand.
GTTTCTGTACGTTTGTCAAAAACACGACATGCCGACCTTCACCGAAAAACGGCAATTATCGACATGCGCGATTATGAATGGTTAATATGTATGCTCAAATCAGTGTGCTGCGGCAAACTCGCGCATGCAATCAACCAGCGCCTGAACGCTTTCGATGGGCAATGCGTTGTAGCAGGAGGCGCGGAAACCACCCACAGAGCGGTGTCCCTTTAGCCCCACGATGCCTTTTGCAGCCGCCAATTTGCTGAATTCTTCTTCCAGCGCTTCTTTTCCGTCGGCCATGACAAAGCAGATGTTCATGACTGAACGGTCTTCCTTGCAGGTGACGGTGCCTTTGAAGAAGGGGTTGCTGTCAATTTCGTTGTACAACAACTCAGCCTTTGCCTGGTTCAACTTCTGAATGGCGGGGATGCCACCGATTTCCTTGTAATATTTTAATGTTTGCAAAGCCGAGAATATGGGCAATACCGGCGGGGTGTTGAACATGGACTCCTTGTCAACGTGAGTCTTGTAGTTCATCATGGTCGGGATGGGACGAGTTACTTTACCCATGGCGCTCTTGCGAATGATGACCACGGTTACGCCTGCAGGAGCCAGGTTTTTCTGTGCACCGGCAAAAATCAGGTCGTAATCGGTGAAATCAATGGGACGGGCAAAAATATCCGATGACATGTCGGCAATCACGGGTACACCCACATGCAGGTCTTCGTGCAATTCGGTTCCGTAAATGGTATTGTTGGTGCAATAGTAGAAGTAGTCGGAATCGGCCGGTACCTCGTAATTCTTGGGAATGTAGGTGTAATTGTCCGGTTTGGAAGAACCGACCACGTTTACTTCACCAAAAAACTTAGCTTCCTTGATGGCATTGTTGGCCCACGTTCCGGTATCCAAAAAGGAGGCTTTCTTTTCGAGGAAATTATAGGGAGCCATGCAAAACTGCAAGCTGGCACCACCACCCAGGAAAATAACTTCAAATTCGTCGGGTATGGCCAGGAGTTCCTTGATCAACGCACGCGCCTCATCACAAACAGCCACAAATTCCTTGCCGCGATGGGAAACTTCCAGGAGGGAAAGACCCGTGCCTGCAAAGTTCAATACTGCCTCAGCGGTTTTTTGAATGGTGTATTCGCTCAGGAT
>CAYTIY010000103.1:0-8110 GCA_964438045.1 uncultured Bacteroidales bacterium
GATGGGTAGGTTATCATGCAACCGGCCAGCACATCTTTCAGCGAAGCAGCTTTGGCCGACCAGTCCTCCAGATCCACATTTCCCCTGTCGTCGCAACGTACCGTGACACCTTCGTAACCGGCCTGTGCGGCACTGGCCGGGTTGGTGCCGTGAGCGGAAGCCGGGATGAGTAGGGTATTACGCTGCGACATTCCCTTGTCGGCAAAATAGGCCTTCATCACCCGCAGACCGGCGTACTCTCCGGCCGCTCCCGAATTGGGCTGCAGGCTGCACCCGTCAAAACCGGTGATGGAGCACAAGAGGCGTTCCATGGAAGCCATCAGTTCGAGCGATCCTTCTACTTGATCGGAGGGAGCGTAGGGATGAACTCCTGCAAACCCGCTCAATCCGGCTGCCAGCATTTCGGTGGCCGCGTTGAGCTTCATGGTACATGATCCGAGCGGAATCATCGAATGTGTCAGCGAAATGTCCTTGCGTTCCAGTGATTTCAAGAAACGCATCATGGTAGTTTCCGTGCGGTACTGTCTGAAAACGGGTTGTTGCAGGAAACGGTCGGTGCGCAGCAGACTGTCGTCCAGGGATACCATGGCAGTGAAATCTTCACCGTCCGTGAAGCTGGGTTGGTTGCCAGCCGCCGTGGAAAAAATGTCCAACAGTACGTCGATGTCGTCGGCATCAGTGGTCTCGTCGAGGCTGAGACCGATTTCCCCGGAAGGGTGAATCCTGAAATTGACTTCGTAGTCGAGAGCCAGTTGGTTGAACGCGTCGCGGTCGAAAGAAATAGGAGGTACCAGTTTCAGTGTGTCGAAAAACGATCCGTTCACACACTGGTAACCGTATACGGAGAAGGCATCGTTCAGGTAGGTGGCCATGCCATGGATGCGGGATGCAATACTCCGCAGCCCCTCGTACCCGTGATAAATGGTGTAAAAAGCAGCCATATTGGCCATCAGTGCCGAAGATGTACAGATGTTCGATGTGGCTTTCTCTCGTTTGATGTGCTGTTCGCGCATCTGCAGGGCCATGCGGTAGGCAGGGGTGTCGTTCTTGTCCTTCGACAGGCCGATGATGCGTCCGGGTAACAGACGCTTGTAGGCTTCTTTGGTAGCAAAATAAGCCGCATAAGGGCCTCCGAATCCCATGGGAATGCCAAATCGCTGGGTTGAACCGAACACCACGTCGGCTCCCTGGCTTCCCGGTGACCGGAGCAGGCAAAGAGCGAGCGGGTCGGCCGCTACGGCCACCTTGATTCCTGCAGCCTGCATCTGTTCAATGAAAAAGCCATAGTCCTCCACCGAACCTTCAGCGTTGGGAAATTGAACCAATGCGGCAAAGAAGTCGCTGTTCGGTTCAAATGCGGCATAGTCGCCGATGGTAATGTCAATGCCTTGGGGAAGACAACGCGTTTTCAACACGGCCAGGATGTGACCGAATACGTTTTCGTCAACAAACACCTTGTTGGCTCCCCGCTCCATTTGTTGTTTGTCACGCAGGGCATGGAACATGTTCACCGCCTCGGCAGCCGCCGTTGCGTCATCCAGCAGCGAAGCGTTGGCCATGGGCAGGCCGGTCAGTTCGCAGACCATGGTTTGAAAATGAAACAACGCTTCCAGCCTACCTTGTGATATCTCGGCCTGATAGGGTGTGTAAGAGGTATACCATGCAGGATTTTCAAATACGTTCCGTTGGATGACAGCCGGGGTGAACGTATCGTACCAACCCAAACCGATGTACGAAGTGAACCGTTTGTTCTTTGAAGCCAGATCGGCAATATGTTCAGTGAACTGGCCTTCGGTAAGGGCCGGTTCCATTTCCATGTCCTTGTTCAGATGAATGTCGGAAGGAATAGTTTGAGCAATCAGTTCTTCCATGCCCGAAGCTTCGATGGCTTTAAGCATGACAGCCTGTTCATCGGGTTGTATGCCAATGTGTCTGGCAGCAAATTCGTTCATTATTGTCGTATTTTGGGTCGGTTTAGTGCAAAAGATCAAGAATTTCGGGTTCCAGTACGGTGATTTGTTCGCTGCCACTTTCGGTGACCAGGTAGGTGTCTTCCACCCCTACGGCTCCTACGCCTTCAATCACAAATTTCGGTTCCACCGCAAGCGCCATATTCGGTTGAAGCACTTCATTCGATCGGACAGCCAGTACGGGAGGTTCGTTGATGACCAACCCGACTCCGTGACCGACAAATTTGGCTTGCTGGACAGTTCCCATAAAGCAGTCTTCCAGACCTGCCTTTTTGGCCATATCGAGTGCGAGTTGGTAAATATCCTGACAGATCGCACCCGGTTTCATGGCTTCCTGGATGCGCCGCTCGATATCGATTGCGACCTGGTGGGCCTTGTAGGCTTTTTCGGGCAGACGACCAATAGAAAAGGTTCGGGTGATGTCATCCAGGTATCCGGTAAAGTTGCCGCACATGTCAACCATGACAGAATGTCCGTTTTCAAGCAACGATCCATTGGCCCCGATGGGGTTGGTCGGGTCTCCCTCGCCACCCAGTGCGAAGTCGTAGGGAGATGCGGCAGCTGCGTTGTCTCCGGTTAGAACACTGCCGAAAAAGGCTTCCATGTCTCCGAAAGTCCTGAACAAACCCTTGTTTCCTTCCAGGCGCATCTGTCGTTCAATTTCAATGGAGAATGCCACATCTGTCATACCGGGACGAAAGAGGGAAGGGATGCGCCGGTATGCCCTGACATGGGCTTCGGCCGAAGCCCGCAATAAAGAGCATTCGTAATCGGTTTTGATGCTACGTACCATACGCAACTCCGTGGTTCCGTTCACCAATGTTGTATGTGGGAAACACGCCTGGATGCGCAGCCAGTCGATGTGGCTCATTTCACCGCTTTCCACCATCAACGTGTCGGGTATCCTGAAACCTTCAGCCTGCAACAATCCGGGTATGTCTTCTACCTTGCGGATATAACTGTAGGCCTTATCCGATACACCGGCCGGACGGCGGATAAAAAAACGGGCGTTTCCTTCAGTCGGGATGTAGCAAAACCCATTGACAACCCGCCCGGCAACGTACAACACGTTCACGGATGTGGATAACAGGCATGCCTCAAGGGACATTTCTGTCAGTTTTGATTGAATTTTCTTGACCCTGATGGCAAGTTCGGGTTGTATATCAATTTGATTGACAGGTTGTTGCATTTTATTCAGACGGATTGGTTTGTCCCTGCAAAGAACGGCATTTCCTGTAAATAAATAAAAAATCAGGCGTTTAAAAGTCGGTAAAAAACAATGCCCGGCTGCATCCGGGGATATATGACATCCCAAGAAGCCGCCGGGCATGCTGGTTTATACCCCCGGAATGGGTTATTTGATATCGATCACTCGGGAGGGTTTTTCTTTGGCTTGTTCCTTTTTCGGTACGTTCACTATGAGCACGCCATCTTTGTAGTTGGCAGAAATATTGTCCGTATCGGCCGAGTCAGGAAGCGAGAAGGTGCGTTTGAAGCTTGAGTAAACAAATTCCCTTCGGTAATACCGATCACCGATTGATTCTTCAGTCGGCTCGCTTTCCTTGGTACTTTGTTTTTCAGAAGAAATCTCCAGCATGCGTTTCTCAATGTTGATGCGAAAGTCATCCTTGCATAACCCGGGAGCCGCCAATTCAATCCGATAGCCTTCCTTGTTTTCGGCAATGTTCACTGCAGGGCTGGTGGTCCAGTCGCTGTCATTCAGAAAATTTTCCCCAAAAACGTCGTTCAGTACAGGGAAAAATGGGTTTTGACGTCTGAAAGGTGTTAACATAGCTTTGTCCTCCAAATACGTTAATGGTTGATGATTTTAACTGACCGGACACGATTCCGGTTTCATCATTATACGGACAAATTGCATGCCAAACACACAAACATGAAATGCTTATTTTAAGTGGCTGGCGTTACAGATATGGATTGGACAGACGTTCCCTCCCTATGGTGGTGGAAGGTCCATGTCCGCAGTAGACCACGGTGTTGTCGGGCAGCGTCATCAGTTTGTCCTGGATGTTCCGGATCAAGGTGTCGTAGTCACCACCGGTCAAGTCTGTTCTGCCGATACTGCCGAAAAAAAGGGCATCTCCGGAAAAAAGACAAGCCTGGGCCGCATTGTACAGCACAATACTACCCGGTGAGTGTCCGGGAACTTCCAAAACGAGGAATTGTTCAGTATCCAACGTCAGGATTTCGCCTTCTTTCAACCTAAGGTCAATACCGGGTTTGTCGTGTTTTTGTTGCAAGCCGAACATGCGGCACTGAGCGTCCAGTCCATTTAGCCAGAAAGCATCCCCCGGATGTGCCACTGCTTTTAGTTGCAGTGTTTTTTCCAAAAAGGCGTTACCCAACACGTGATCTACATGCAGGTGCGTATTTACCACCCATGTAACCGTTAAGTCGTGTTGAACAAGGTAATCCTGCAACTGTTGCTCTTCGTGAGGCGTATAGCAACCGGGGTCGACAATCATGGCTGCTCCGGAATCGGTGGAGATGACGTAGGTGTTTTCCTGGAAGGGGTTGAAAGCGAACGTTTTAATGTTCATGTTATCAGCGCTTTGAATGAGTTCCGCTGTTTTTTACCGGCAGGTAAATCACTTTTTTGGTTTTAAAAAAGGGCTCCTTGAAATACTCCGACAGATCGACCGAAGTGACTATGGAACGAAAGGGTCGCAATTCTTCCTGTAATTCGCCTCCCTTGAGGCAGATGATGCCATTGGGAAGGGCATTCTGTTGGGTGGGAGCGATGTTTTTTTTGCACAAACGGTGCAGGTCAGGCAGGGGCATCACAGCACGGCTTACCACGAAGTCGAACAGGTTTTTTTCCTCTTCCACCTGGCAATGGGCAAAACTGACATTCTGCAAACCGATGGCTGAGGCAATCTCACTGGCTACTGTCAACTTCTTTCCGATTCGGTCGATCATATGTATCCGTATACCGGGAAACAGGATGGCCAGCGGTATGCCGGGGAAACCACCTCCTGTACCAACGTCCAGCAACGAAGTGCCGTCCTTGAATGGAAGAAAGCGGCCGATGGCCAGCGAGTGGAGTATATGATGTTCGTACAGGTTTTCGATGTCTTTGCGCGAAATCACGTTTATTTTGGCGTTCCAATCCTGATACAGTGCCCCCAACGCAGCAAACCGGTCTTTTTGCTGGTCGGTCAATTCAGGAAAATAGCGGTAGATGCTGTCCATCATCGAATCAATCCAGTATATGAGCAAACGGATTGCCGGGTCTCAGGTATCCCGACAGGCCTTTAAAGTCAAGGAAGACCTCGGTGGTGCCTACGGCGTAACCGGCTATATCATATTCATTAAAAGTATAGGTCAGCCCTTTATCAGTCAGGTAGAAATTATTGTTCAGATCCAGTTCTTTCAGGTCGAAGTAGCCTATCTCCTCCAGGTCCTCAATTGTTTTGAGGTCGTGCTGTTTCATGATCTTATCCACAATCAACCCGGCGACCAACGCTTTGGCCTTTTCCGTAAACAAATCATCCTCGGTGACTTTCTTGCCAGTTCTCAAATCGACCACCGTGTTGATGTATTTTTTCTCCCCATGCGCACCGCCGGAGAAGCGGTCGATGGCCACCGTATAAGAAAACAGGAAATTCGTGTTGTAACGAACCTTCATGTGCTGATGGTTGTACCAGGGATCCGAGCTGAACATGCCCTCTTCGTCTTCCATAGACGCATACGCCGACTCCGATTCGAAAAAGAACGCCTTGTAATCCTTTATATAGGCATTCAGGACTTCATCTGGTGTAGCAAAGACGCTGTCTATTTCAGGAAAGAAGTCCATAAGCACTACCCGACGTGCTTTTTTCAGTATGGCAGGATCTGCGTAACCGGACGGATAGTCGATCGCAACCGAGATTGTCAGGCTGAGCTTTGAGGTGTCGTTGTCAAGATTCACCTTGGTTGTTATGGAGGAAGAGGCCAACGTGAGGGCTTTGGCTTCCGTCTTTGGTTTTTCCTTGCAGGAAAGGGTCAACAGTCCCGTTGTGACTGCAACCAACATCAGGCAGCATGAGCGTTTTATCTTCATTATCATATGAATATTTATCGTAGATCAACAAAAAAGCGTTGCAATGACAGGAATCACTTACCTTTGTTGACAATACAAAAGTAACCCATTTTTTGTTTGTTTGGGTCTATGTTGGTTAAAAAAGCGACGTATGGAAATCCAATGGATCGATTGGGGTCTCATCGATTATGCAAGTGCCTGGGATAAACAACTCGGGCTCTTTGATGAGCGCCTGAAAGCCAAGCTGGCGGCTGTCGATGGCCGGCAATCTTTTCCCGACTTGGCTGTTTTCTGTGAACACCCACCGGTCTATACGCTTGGAAAAAGTGGTGTGATGGAAAACCTGTTGGTCAACAACTGCGAGTTGAAGGAGCGAGGAGCCACGTTTTTCCGGACGGATCGGGGTGGAGACATCACGTTTCATGGACCCGGTCAGTTGGTCGTTTATCCGGTGTTCGACCTGGAGCACGGTCAATTGGGTTTGAGGACCTATATATACAAATTGGAAGAAGCTGTAATTCGCATGCTGGACACATACGGATTGAAAGCCGGCAGACTTGAAAAGGCTACAGGTGTTTGGTTGGATCCGGATGTGCCAGGTCGGGCCAGAAAAATCTGCGCGATCGGAGTCAAGTGCAGTCGCCACATAACCATGCATGGCCTTGCGCTGAACATCAACACCGATTTGTCCTTTTTCCGGGCCATCAACCCTTGCGGATTTGTCGACAAAGGCGTCACCTCGCTGTCGATGGAAACGGGTGGGGTGCCGGTTTCGTTCGAAACGTGCAAGCAGCGTCTTTTCTCAACCATGAAAGCGGTATTTGCTGAATAATTTGGTATCTTTGTTTTCACCCACTGTATATCCATGGAAAAAAGTCCCTTTTCACCAAATGAAGCATTGGCTGTAGCCTACCTGATTTGGTCACTCATATGCTCCGACCAGCAATTGTCTGCCAATGAATCCACCTATTTTCAACACACATTGTCGTACCTTGACGTTTCACCCTCGGCTTTTGAGAGGCAGCTTGTCAAACCCGAAGAGGACGCTTTTCTAACCGTGATGGGCATGAGTTCCCATAAGCGCAGTCACTGTGCCACCCTGCTTCGCCTGGCCTACCAGTCAGACCAGTTGGTTGACAGGGTTGAGCTGAGAAGACTCAATGAAATTCTAATACGGGCCGAGTTGTTCAGAACGGACGGGGTAAAACGCATTCCCGACGAAGGGCTTATCTTATAACATCAATAGTTACACAAATTCATAAAGTAATAATCCTTGAAATTATGAAAACAAAAGTAGTCGGTATTTTTGCTGCCGTTTTGTTGCTGACAAGTTGTTCTTCTGTTTTGTTGACCGGAAGAAAGCAGTTATCCCTAGTCACCGATGCTGAAGTGCTGGCCTTGAGCGACAGCACGTACAGGACCTATATGGCAACCGCCTCCATTTCCAAGAAAACCACCCAGAACACCATGGTCAACCGGGTAGGCACCAAACTAGCCAATGCGGTGGCCACCTATTTGCAGCAACAAGGAAAGTCAGACCTGATCAATGGGTATGACTGGTCGTTCAAGTTGGTTGTGGATACCGCTGTCAATGCCTTTTGCATGCCGGGTGGGAAGATTGTCGTATATGAGGGTTTGTTGCCGGTTACCCAAAGTGAGGCAGGATTGGCTGTCGTGATCGGACATGAGGTGGCACATGCCATTGCCAAACATGCCAACGAGCGCATGAGTCAGCAGATGGCCACAAGTCTGGGCCTCTCTGTGGTCGATGCCATCATTCCCCAAAAATATACCCTGTTGAAGGCCTATGGTCCGGCAGTGCTGGGTTTGGGTGCAGAATACGGCATTATGTTGCCCTATTCGCGCAAACAGGAATACGAAGCCGACCACCTGGGATTGATATTTATGGCCATGGCCGGCTATGATCCAACCGAAGCGCTGACCTTCTGGTCCAGGATGTCGGCCAAATCACCCTCCTTTATGCCGGAGATTCTAAGCACGCACCCTTCCGACGAAAAACGCATCGCCAACCTGCAATCCATCTTGAAGGAAGCCCTGACGTATTACAAGCGTTGAGTGAGGGCAAAAAAAGTTTGTTTTT
>CAYTIY010000104.1:0-8089 GCA_964438045.1 uncultured Bacteroidales bacterium
GAACGTGGAGCTGGAGGTTTCGGTCACACCGGAAAGCGATAGAAACGGATGAAACGACTGCTACTGCTATTTTTGTTGGCGTTGGTGCTGAGTTCGACCACTGTGTTGGCAAGGAACAAACGTACAGCCAAAACCTCTGTAGGGTCGGCGACGGCCTTAAGCGAGCAGGATCGTCAACAATTTGATTACGTATTTCAACAAGCTATCAATCTCAAACACCAGGAACGGTTTGCTGATGCCTTTGAACTGTTTAGGCATTGCACGTTGATCGATTCGCTCAATCCACAGCCCTGGTATGAGTTGTCTTCTTTCTACCGCAGCCTGAACATGGCGGAACAGTCTGTCTCCTCAATGGAGAAGGCGCATCGCCTGAATCCTTCAAACGAATGGTATGCCTTTGGTTTGGCCAACCTTTACCTGGCGCTGAACCGCGAAAAAGATGCCATCGTATTGTATGAGTACCTTGTAGGGAACAGGCCGGATGATGAAAATCTTCTGTTTCAACTGGCTGGTCTTTATGCCAGGACAGGAGCGTCAAAAACGGCCATTAAAACCTACAATCAGGTAGAACGTCTCATCGGAAAAAACGAATCGGTCAGTTTCGAGAAATACAAGGTATTCAAGTCGTTGGGAAACACAGGCAAGGCTATTCGTGAGATTGAATCACTGAGCAATGAGTTTCCCTATGATGTCGATTACGTGTTGCTGTTGGGAGACGCTTGGATGGATTTGAATCAACCCCAAAAAGCCTTTGCTTCCTATATGGAAGCGAACAAAATGGATCCTACCAATCCATCGGTGCCTCTTTCACTGGCTGATTATTACAATGCATTGGGCGATAGCCTGGCGGCCAATGAAGAATTGGAAAAAGCCCTGACCAATCCGTCAACCGATGTTGATACCAAACTGAGCATATTGACTCCTATCATAATAGAATCGCTCAAAGGGGGGGACAGTGCCCGCATACAACTCTATTTCGACCGATTGCTGGAGCAACACCCCAATGAATACCAAATCAGAGAGTTGTATGTCCAATGGTTGATGGAGAGAGGAAAAAAGCAGGAGGCTAGAAACGAACTGAGAACAGTGCTGGATCTGAATCCAAATCAACTGAAGGCCTGGCGCATGTATTTGGAAATCAATCTGGAATACGATAATCAGTCGGTAATACGGGATCTTTGCAGGCAAGCGCTGGTCTACTTTCCAAAAGAAGCCATCTTTTGGTTTTACTACGGCCTTTCCTGGACATCCGAACAGGATAACCACCATCCGGATCCGCAAAAAAGTCTGCAGGCCATTGATGCCTTCAAAAAGGCCATCGAACTGGCCAATGCCGAAGACAAAGGATTTATCTCCCGGTTGTACGGATTGTGTGGAGACACGTACTTACTCAGAGGTGACACTGTTACCTCGTTTGAATACTACGAGAAAGCGTTGAGCGTCAATCCTTCCAATTTGTTGGTGCTGAATAATTATGCCTATTATCTTGCAGTAAGCGGAAAGAACCTGTCGAAGGCGGAACGAATGTCGCGAAAAACGATTGAATCCGATTCCAAAAACGTGACTTTTTTGGATACGTTTGCCTGGATTTTTTTCAAGCAAGGGCAATACGGACTTGCGAAGATCTATATTGAACGCGCCATGAACATAGAATCGGAGCCTGGCGTCGAAGTTCTCGAACATTACGGTGATATTCTGTGGTTCAACAACCTTCAGAAAGAAGCGTTGGAACAATGGAAAAAAGCCGCCAAACTGGAAAATCCGAATCCTACACTTCTCATGAAGGTGGAAAAAGGAAAATATGTCGAACAAGCAACAAACCCGATCGAATGATATGAAACAAACGCTTCCATCCAAAACACTGTTTATACGAGTGGCATTTTGCATGCTCACTGTTTCCCTGTTGTGGGGGTGTCACCCTTCCAAAACGGTGGTCACAAAACCCAACCGACATGAAATGGATGCCCTCAAAAGTTTGATTATTGACAAATCACCTGTAAAAGCACTCAATTCAAAGGTTGAATTTTGGTTTTCCGGCAAGGAAGGCGTCAGTACCAGCATGAAGGGTTCGATCAAAGTAAAATCGGACAGTTGCATGATTCTGTCACTTCAACCATTTGTCGGAATAGAGATTGCCCGTTGTCTGTTAAGTCCAGACAGTATTGTGATTGTGAGCCGGTTGCATCAGATTTATGCGGTGGAGAACCTGAAGGACCTACCTTTCTCGACCTATGGTTTGTACAAGATGCTTGAGCAGATGCTCACCAACCGCATGTTCATACCTGGATTGGAGGAGCCAAAAGAAAAAGATTTAAACAAATTTGTCTGGCTAAAACAAAAAGACGGCATGAAACTGAGTCTGGATCAGCAGTCTTATGCATTGTCGTACTTGATGGACAGCCGCCAGCAATACAAGCAGATGATGTTGAAAACAGATGATTCTTCCAGCGTGTTGACGGTGGCTTACGACGATTTCCAGGACCGTGAATCGATTACGTTTCCGAATCGTGTGGAAGTCAATGCCAAATCAAGCTTGTTGGATAATAAGTCCGGTAACCTCAAACTCAAGGTAACCTACCTAAAGCCAGTATTCAATTCCAAAACGGATTTCAGTTTTCCGATACCGACTAAGTATAAGCGTGTAACCGTAAACGAATTGATCAAACGATTTGGAGATATGTTATGAAACGAGTATTGTCTATACTTTTAATTGTATGTGCTGCCGGATTCTTACCACTTTCGGCTCAAAGTAGTAAGCGCCTCAGTGATCTGGAGAGGAAGCGCAAGGAAGCATTGGAAAGCATTGAAGAAACATCCAGACAGTTGAACAAGAACAAGACGACGGCTAAAAATACGCTATACAAGCTGAATGTCCTCAATGACAAGATAAAGAAACGGGAATCGTTCCTCAAGGTGCTGGATACCGAACTCAATGAACTTGATTCAGAAGTGGTGGAAAACAAGACGGCGTATGAGGACCTGAGCCGAGATTTGAGTGTGAAGAAACAACAATACGCCCGCTCACTTCGTCTGATGGCACGCAGGAACAAGTCGGAAGACAGGCTAATGTTCCTGCTATCTTCCAAAAGCCTGAACCAAATGGGCAGACGCATTCGATACCTGAACGAATATTCTGATTTTCAGAAAGTACAAGCTGCTGAAATTACACACAAACAGAACGAGTTGCAGGAAAAACGCATGGACCTTGAACGGTCATATCGTGAAAAGGAAGCTGTAAAACACAAGGAAGTTCAGGAAACATCCCTCTTGCAAAACGAAAAGAAAGACAAGACAAAACTGGTAAGTTCGCTCAAGTCGAAAGAAAAAACGTTGAACGCGGAAATCCAGCGCCAGAAAAAACTGGCAGATCAGTTGAACCGTCAAATTGAGAACCTGATTGCTGAAGAGGCCAGGAAGGCAGCAGCTTTGGCTGCCAAGGAAAAGAACAGGACAACGCCTACCACTAAGGGGGGATACGCCATGACTGAGCAGGAAAAGAACCTGTCCGGTGATTTTGGCAAGTTGCAGGGACGGTTGCCCTATCCTGTTTCGCAGCCCGGCACCATCGTGGTGCATTATGGAGAACAGAAATTCCAGGATTTGAAGTATGTACAGAACAGCAGCAAGGGCATTGACATTCGGACCAAGGCAGGAGCGGAGGCGTTAGCTATCTACAATGGAACGGTGAGCAAAGTATTCTCATTGCCTGGGTACAACAACTCCATCATTGTCAGACACGGTAATTACCTGAGTGTGTACGCAAACCTGTCCGGCATTCATGTCAAAGCAGGTGACAGGGTAAAGACCGGACAAAGTTTGGGTAAGATATTTGTGGATGAGGCCCAGAACGATCAGACCGTGCTGCACTTTCAATTGTGGAAGGATACACAGCGCCTTAATCCCGAAAGTTGGATCCACAAGTGAGCTGTTGCGGCTCCTTTGTGCTATAACTCGAGTCCGTCCAGTATCTTCAGGTACAACCCGAGCGCCTCTTTCATTTCATCGAGTACGATAAACTCATCGGCCGTATGGGAACGAGCCGATTCGCCTGGGCCCATTTTGAATGTGGTGAAGGGCATCCTGGCCTGGTCGGACAACGTGGGAGAACCGTAAGGAACCCTGCCTGCAGCTACACACGATTTGACAACAGCGTGTTCCATATCGATGCGTGAGGGACGCAGGCGGAACGAACGGGCCTTGACTTCGCATGTCACCTGTTCCGAAATCATTCCATGCAATTGCTCCGGTGTGTAAAACTCATTGATACGAACATCCACTACAAACTGACAACGGTCGGGTACCACATTGTGTTGCGTGCCGGCGTTGATTTGGGTGACTGTCATCTTCACCGGTCCCAAAAAATTGGAGTGGAGGGGGAACGTGTGGGTTCTGAACCATTCAATATCCTTCAATGAATTGTAGATGGCATTGTCGCCTTCGTTTCTGGCAGCATGGCCGGCAGTACCGAAGGCCGTGCAGTCGAGTACCATCAGTCCTTTCTCGGCTACGGCCGGATGCATGTTGGTCGGTTCGCCAATCAGTCCCAGGTCAATGGTCGGTAATTCGGGCAACAGGGCTTCTATCCCTGATTTTCCAGTAATTTCCTCTTCGGCCGAGATGCCCAATATTAAATTGTACGATTCCGGGAGGGTGCTGAGGATACGAAAAACCTGGATGAGGCAACACAGGCTGGCTCCTGCGTCGTTGCTTCCCAAGCCGTAGAGTTTTCCATCCTCCAAGGTGGGTGTGTGCGGATTGCGCGTCCATCCTTCCACCGGTTTGACCGTGTCGATGTGGGAATTCAACAACAGTGTGGGCCTGTCGTTCCTGAATCCGGGAGCCACACACCACAAGTTGTTCTGGATGCGGTTGACGGAGAGCCCTCTTTCACTCAGCCATGCACTCATGAATTCAACCCGTTCATCTTCCAAACGGCTGGGTGCAGGCAACTTGATGAGGCTTTTTAGGAGCTCTACGGACTCCAGGTGGTATTTTTCGTACATGGTTGTGGAAATCTATAACTGTTTGTGCAAAGATAAAAATCTTGCAGGAGATAGGAGTGGCGGATAAACAATAATCATGTATCTTTCGTTGTTAGAAAATAAACACGCTATTTCAAATGAACCTTATCCATTTTGCCAGACTTGTACCCCGTCAGGCCCATCGTTTTGGCCAGCGCACAGCCCTGCGATATCGTGATGAAACAGATATGACGTGGCGTGACATTTCTTGGAACGCACTTGACCAGGCAGTGAGGCAAGCCGCCTCCTCTTTGCTCCAGTTTGGAGTGAGCGAACAGGCCACGGTGGGGATCTTTTCTCCCAACAAGCCGGAATGCCTGGTTGTGGACTTTGCGGTGTACAGTGTGCGGGCGGTAGGCGTACCCTTATATGCCACGAGTACCACTGTTCAATTGTCCTACATCCTAAACGATGCTGGCATCGAAATTCTGTTTGTCGGTGAGCAATACCAGTATGACAGAGCTGTTGAGGCCATGAATGCCGGGGTTGGATTGAAAAAGATAGTTGTTTTCGAAACCGATGTCAGGTTGGCGGTGAATGATGATACAACGATTTATTTCAAGGATTTCTTGGAGAAAGGCCGCATACCATCCATGGATGACAGCATTGAACAATTCAGGGCTGCGGCCTTGGAGACAGACCTGGCCAATATCTTGTATACCTCGGGAACAACGGGTGAACCCAAGGGAGTCATGATAACACATGAGATGTATCTGGAAGCACTGAGGGCTAACCATGTCAAACTGCGCAAGCTGTCCGAGAACCAGGTATCTTTGTGCTTCCTGCCCATGACTCATATTTTTGAAAAGGCCTGGGACCTGTATTGTCTGACCAGGGGATTCCGCATCGATATCAACAAAAATCCGCTTGAAATACAACAGGTACTCCTGGAGGTTAGACCAACCGTCATGTGTGGTGTGCCTCGTTTTTGGGAAAAGGTCTATGATGCCATTCAGAAAACGATCGATGGTTTACCTCGATTGGTCCGGTTTTGTTTTGAGTGGGGATTGCAAGTAGGTAAACGGTATCACATCGATTACCGGAGCAGGGGCTTGAAGCCTCCGTTTTGGTTGTGGTTGAGCAATGGCGTATTCAAGTACACGGTGTTTAGAATCATTAAAAAAAGGATAGGCATTGAACGGGGGGTGTTTTTTCCGGTTGCCGGTGCCAAGTTTCCAGGATACTTGTGTGTTTTTTTCCGTTCGATGGGTATCAAAACGGTTCATGGCTACGGATTGACAGAAAGCACAGCCACGGTTGCCGTTTTTAATTTCAACGACTACGATCCCGAAACGGTGGGCTCGGTCATTGACGGACTGCAGGTTCGCATTGGCGACCAGGATGAAATTCAACTTAAAGGGAAAACAATCACTACCGGCTACTTCAACAAGCCGGCAGAAACAGCTGCGGCTTTCACGTCCGACGGTTATTTTCGGACAGGCGATGCCGGAAGGTTCACCGAACGAGGACACCTGGTGGTGACCGAACGCATAAAAGACTTGTTTAAGACGTCTACGGGAAAATACATCGCTCCACAACAAATTGAGTCGATGTTGTGTTCAGACAGCTATGTGGACTTGGCGGCTGTATTTGGAGACGGACGTCAGTATGTTGTGGCACTTATTGTTCCAAAGTTGACCGAATTGCCGGCGCTTGCCCGTAAACTGGGTTTGCCTGAGGCCGATGCCTCCACCTATGTGAACGACGAACGCATTCATGCTTTTTTCGAGGCGCGTATCCGTCAACTGCAAAAGAATATGGCCACGTTTGAACAGATCAGGCGTTTTGTGTTGATTGAAAGGCCATTCTCATTGGAAAACAATGAGTTGACCAATACGCTCAAGCTTCGTCGTGCGACAATTCTTGCTCATTATGCGGATTTGATAGCCGGCATGTACTGAATTTTAACTATCTTTGCAGCATAAAACTGATGTATAACTTATGATTACGACCGAACAGATTAAAGAAGTTCAGGAACGCGAGCACGCGTTGAGGAGGTACCTTTGACGTCGATGCTAAACTTGTAGAACTGGAAGAAGAAGAACTGCGCACCCAGGTTCCCGGTTTTTGGGATGACAACAAGGCTGCAGAGGTTCAGATGCGGAAAGTAAAAGGTATTCGGTCGTGGATTGAATCCTATAACGAGTTGGTACGAGCCAACGAGGAGTTGCAACTGGCGTATGACTTTTACAAGGAAGAAGTTGCTTCCGAGGAAGAAGTGGATGCTGCTTATGCGCACAGCCTGGAAATGACTGAGCAGTTGGAGTTGAAGAACATGCTCCGCCACGAAGAAGACAAGCTGGGCGCCGTACTGAAAATCAATTCAGGTGCCGGCGGTACAGAAAGTCAGGACTGGGCCTCCATGTTGTTCCGTATGTACCAGCGTTATGCCGAGAAACAGGGCTTCAAATGTGCTGTTACAAATATATTGGACGGTGATGAGGCCGGAATCAAGACGGTCACCATGACCATTGAAGGCGATTATGCCTATGGTTATTTGAAATCGGAAAACGGCGTGCACCGTCTGGTGCGGGTGTCGCCCTACAATGCGCAGGGCAAACGTATGACCTCATTTGCTTCGGTGTTTGTGGTTCCCTTGGTGGACGATACGATTGAAATAGAGATTAAAGATTCCGATATCACTTGGGATACGTTCCGTTCCTCGGGTGCGGGTGGTCAGAATGTGAACAAGGTGGAAACCGGTGTTCGTTTGCACCACGCTCCTTCCGGTATTGTCATTGAGAATACTGAAAGCCGTTCCCAGTTGGGAAATAAGGAAAATGCCCTCCGACTCCTGCGTTCGCAGTTGTACGAACAGGAATTGGAGAAGCGCAGGGCTGAACAACAGAAGGTTGAAGCCGGAAAGAAAAAGATTGAATGGGGAAGTCAGATCCGCAGTTATGTTTTTGACGACAGACGGGTAAAGGATCATCGGACCAATTACCAGACTTCCAATGTCCAGGCCGTGATGGATGGAGACATCGATGAGTTCATCAAGGCGTATTTGATGGAGTTTGCCGCAGAGGCGCAAGAGAAAGAATAAGCTTGTTTGTAGGTTTGACAAGCGC
>CAYTIY010000105.1:0-8084 GCA_964438045.1 uncultured Bacteroidales bacterium
GTCTGCCAGCGTGCTCTTGCCGTGGTCGATGTGCGCGATGATGCAAAAGTTGCGTAGGTGCTTCATGAAGGGGTGTGGACAGTATAGTGTTAAGACCTGCAAATTTACATTATTTCAGGGTAAGAACGCCTATGTTCACCAAAAAAATGGTGTACATTTGTCTATAACAAATACGCAGTCATGACCGTAGCAGAAGCCACCAACCTGTATGAGCGCATCATCGGGCAAATCGTGAACGCCAACTTGAGGGAAGCCTTTGTAAACCTGAGTTACCTGATTCAACAGAATGGGTTCGGGTTGGCTTTTGACCAGCTCAATGAACTGGAAAGCAATTACCGCTACCTGTTAAAATTCAGGCTGGAAGGTGTACAGGATCCGGGCAGGGAAAAGGTATATGCCGATTTGAAACGCAGGACGCTCGATTTGGCCGATGAAGCCTGGCACTTATGGATGAGCAAACGATCACCCCAGTTCTATTTTGATGCCGTAAGAGCTTCCAGGATAACAGAAGAAGCCGATATTCCGCATATTAGGGAAGGGTTGAAAAAAATGGGAGAGGAACTGGCCTTGGCAGAAATGATTGAAGATGCTTCCGCCAGGAAAGAAAAAACCTATCAATTGAGCAAGCAACGTGAGCGGTTGAGCATGGAAGCATTCAACCACCTGTGGATTTCCGGAAACTGGTCGGAAGAAGATTTGCCACATTACCGGGAATTGTTCAGTGATATGGACATTCTGGATCACGAAAAGGCATTGTTTATTTCAGCATTGCCACTGGCTCTCATGCATTTGTTTGACGAAGAAAAAATACTACTGCTCATCGATCTGTGCATGCATCCCGAACCAGAGGTGTCTCAACGGGCACTTGTGGCCACGGCGCTGATGATTTTCCTTTACGACGAGCGGTTGGAACTATATCCTTCCATTGGCTTGAAAATGGATGCGTTGATGGAACATGAAGGCATGACACAAGCGCTCGAACGCGTTTCTTTCCAGCTGATCCGTGCTAAAGATACCGAAAAGGTCACGAAAAAAATGCAAGAGGAGATTCTTCCCGAAATGACCCGATTTGGTTCGGCCATTCAGGATAAACTCAGGCAGGATGAAGGTGATGATGCGGCTGAGGATTTCAACCCTGAATGGAAAAACATGATGGACAATCCAGGCTTTTCAGCCAAGATGCAGGAATTTTCAGACATGCAGATGGAAGGCATCGATGTGTACATGAGTACGTTTTCCGGACAAAAGTTCTATCCCTTTTTTCAGGAATTTTCCAACTGGTTTTTACCCTTTTACTCAACACACTCATCCTTGATTGACTTGTTTAACGAACAAGGACAGGGCTCAGGCGTGCTGGATCTCGTGTTGAGATCGGGCTTTTTGTGCTCGTCAGATAAGTATTCGTTCTGTTTCAATATGCTGCAATTGCCCAGTAATTACCGCAGTTCCATGGCGACCAATCTGGGTGCGGAAACCGAGAATTACGAGGAGTTCAAAAAGGCTGAAGCGGCCATGAATCCCCGTTATCAGATGGAACAAGTCTCAAACCGATACATTCACGATTTGTATCGTTTTTTCAATCTGCATACCCGCAAACGGGATTTCAGAAACATGTTTTCCTTATTTCTCGATCTGTTCCGTTCAAAAGGATTGGGAAAATACCTTTCTAGGGAAGAACACCTGCGAAAAATTGGTGAGCTTTTCTTTAAACAGAAGAATTTCCAAAATGCACTGGTTGTTGTCGAACAGTTGCTCACTACCCAACCAGCGGATGCCGAGTTACTGCAAAAGAAAGGTTTTTGCCTGCAACAGCTTGATCGGCCCAAAGAAGCCCTGGAAGCGTACTTGCAGGCCGATTTGGTGGTCCCCGACAGTTTATGGACACTGAAACGGATTGCAGCCTGTTACCGCATGGGAAAGAATCCGAAGCAGGCGTTGATCTATTACCAAAAAGCAGAAAGACTGGCTCCGGATGATTTGTTTCTAACCTTCAATATGGGTCACGCCTTAGTGGAATCGGGTGACTATGCAGCGGCTTTGCAACATTATTTCAAGGCGGAGATCCTTTCTGAGGAATCCCTGAAAACGTGGCGTCCCATTGCATGGTGTTCCTTGATATGTGGAAAATACGAACAGGCGAATGGGTATTATCAGAAGATCCTGCAACACAATCCTTCCATTGAAGATTATCTTAATGCGGGCCATCTGGAATGGTGCAAGGGCTTGCCCATGAATGCCATTGATCTGTACAAAAAGGGGATAAGGGCTACCCATACACCCTTTCCCGAATTTATGGAATTGTTTCAAAAAGATTTGAAGGAACTGTTTGCACTTGGTGTCAAACAGGATGATGTTCCTTTTGTCAGGGATGAATTGTTGTATGCACTTGAAGAGTAAATTCGTTGTTTTTCTGCTGGCTTTTATGATTTCGGCTGTGCCGTCTTCGTTTGCCACGTTGAAGGATTCGTCCGCCTTGTTCAAGGCTCGATTTCTCAACCATGAGGAGCAAACCTTTGTGGTGGATCTCACGGATTATTCGGTTCGTAACGACGATACAACACGGCTGGAGCGATTATCGTTCAATGCCGATGTGTTCGTGTCTGACTCTTCCAAAACCGGTTACCTCACACGTTGGCGTTTCCATACCTTTTCAATCAATACAGACAGCCGTCTGTTGCAACGATTGATTGCCCATGCAAAACCGGTAGATGTGACGTGTTCCGTTTCCCCGGTTGGCGAGTTGCAGGAATTCATTCGCTGGGAATCCATATCGACGTGTCTGGATGAAGGATTCAAGCAGATGCTGCCTGCGTATGCCGTACGCAGCGATTCTGCAGCCATGTTGGAAATTCAACGTTCTTATGCGTTACGGTCATCACTGGAAGGCGCCTTTCTTCGAATTGTCCGCTTGTTTCATCAACTTCATGGTTACGGTTATGAACTGGGAAAAACCGTTGATGTTCCAACCCAACTGATTTACCCAGGATCCTCAGAAAAGGTGCCCGGTGTGGTGCGTAAACAACTGACCCGGCTCGATTCGGACAATGCCACAGCTGTGGTATCGACGGTTTCCATTCCAAGACAAGCCTGGCCCTATAAAATGGGAGGCTCAACCGTTTTTGATTTGAAAACCGGCTGGGTTTTATATACATTTGAGCAGTTGGAACGTGGACCTGAGACCGATCGAATCGGACAACGGCTCGAACTGCGTCACATAGCTGTTACTTTTAACCAATAATAATTCATATGAGTACTACCATTGAAACACTTCCCTTTGGAAAACTGGTGGACGGACGTTCCGTGAGCTTGTTCCGTCTGACCAATGAAACAGGCGCTGTTGCCGAAATTACCAACTACGGTGGCCGTTTGGTCCGCATCCTCGTACCTGATCAAAACAATACGTTGACATCCGTTATAAAGGGATACGATACACTGGAAGGCTTTCTGAAGGATGGTGGCAATTACCTGAACGCAACCTGTGGAAGGTATGCAAACCGCATTGCGAAGGCAACTTTTGTGGCTGATGGGGAAACCTATACACTGGTTGCCAACAACGGAGCAAACAGCCTGCACGGTGGTGTAGATGCCTTTCATGTGCGTTTGTGGGATGCTAAAATTGAAGATGAAGCCCTGATCTTGAAATACCAGGCTAAGGACATGGAAGAGGGTTTCCCCGGCAACCTGTCAGTTGAAGTGCGTTTCACCTGGTCTGAAACGTGTGAACTGAGTATGCAGGTTACGGCTACCAGCGACAAGGTGACTCCGGTTAATATTACCAACCATGCTTATTTCAATTTGAACGGAGAAGGAGACATTTTGGGACACGAAATGCACATTCCGGCCGACAGGTACATACCCATTCACGATGACGCCATTCCTACAGGCGAAATCCGCTTTGTCAAGGGAACCGCCTTTGACTTTACCACCGCTAAACCGATTGGCCGGGATATTGAGAAGTCCGAAGAACAATTGGCCAATGGATGTGGTTACGACCATTGTTTCGTGATCAACAAGGAGGCCTTTGGTGACTTGGCTTTGGCAGCAGAAGTTACATCTCCGGTCACAGGCATCTGCCTGCGTGTGTTTACGACAATGCCAGGTATTCAGTTTTACAGCGGCAACTTCCTGAACAGTGAATACCCGGGTTTGGAAGGCAAACCGTACAGTAAACGCCAGGCATTCTGTTTGGAACCCGAGTACTTTCCGGATAGTCCCAATCAAAGCGGATTTCCCGATTGTATGCTGAAACCGGGCAATACCTGGGAAGAAACCATGATCTTTCAATTTTCTTGAAACCGAATTTAGGTTCAATGAAACAAGAACTGATTTTTACCATACGTGAGGGGGATGAATTCATTCCCCTCATTCAATTGTTGAAGGTTACCCAGGTCGCTGATTCGGGAGGTACGTCGCAACTGTTGGTAATGGAAGGACGTGTTCGTCTGAATGGACAACTGGAAACCCGAAAGCGTGCCAAAATTCGACCCGGTGACGTGGTTGAGGTGGAAGGGTTCACCATCACTGTCAACTAGTTCTTCAAATCCCACCAGAAGTTAGTGCAACTGCAGAATAGGAGGTTGAGGAATTGATAAAAAAGAGCTGCCCGGAATGGCAGCTCTTTTTTGCTTATTGGAGTGGATTTGAAGGGTTTATTAGAAGCGTCCGCCGCCCATGCCGCCCATACCGCCGCCGCCCATGCCGCCACGGCTGCCGCCGAAACCACCGAAACCGCCGCCTGCACCGCCAAATTGTGAAATGCGGTACGTAAAGCTAAGCATGAAGTAGGAGGTTAACGTGTTATAACGGCTAATGGATCTGGAGTTGTCAGAAATGTTTTCACTGATGTTCTGGCGTTGACGCAGAATGTCATACAGACTGAGTGTGATTGTTCCAAGGCTGTTAAAGACAGACTTTTGAATGGACGCATTCCAGATCAACTCGTTTTTCGTAAAGCTGGAGTAACCGTTTCTGGCCGTGTACCCAAGGTCGTTTGAAATGGTCAGGTTGTACGGCAGGATCAAGTTTACATTACCTGCACCTGTCCAGGTGAAGGTTTCTGTCAACTTGTTGTTGTTCAACGTATTTCTTGAAGCGGTGTACTGTGCATTCCCATTGGCACCAATTTCCAACCAATCGGTCGTAAAGGTGATGTTGATGCTTTCGTTACCTCCCCAACGGTTGGTTACACCCAGTTCTCCCATACGCAGTATCGTTCTCTCAGGATCAGTGAAAGGATCGATCGTACCACTTTGGTCGGTGTAGCTGAACGATTGAGAAAAGTTTCCTCTGGTGTTTGTAGAGAACTGCAGACGGTTCTTGATGATGGGTGTGTTGAACGAAACGTTGGCATCTGCGCTGAATGGAAGATCCACAGCGTTGACGGTCTGTCTCCAGGTCTTACCGGTTTGGTCGATGATGGAGTTGGAAACCAGTGCGTTTTGGGTGAAACTACCGTTTAAACCCAACGATAAGGTTGACATCCGCTCTGCATTGTTGAATGAGAGTTGAGTCTGCAGACTTTGGTTGAAGGACGGTTTCAAGTCAGGATTACCCACTTGTTCGCTCATCAGGTTGTTGTTGTTCTTAACAGGTTGCATCTGATCAATGCTGGGTTGTTTCATCCTTCCACGGTAGTCGAGCCGAATGTAGCTTCTGTTCCTGCTTCTGGAAGTGGTCACACTGCCGGCTGTTGCTGTAGACTGATTGAAGTAGTACTGCAAGCGGGCACTGGGCGTGAAATTGATGATGGATTGTTTGCGGTTTAGATCGGTACCGATGAAATAGTCCGTGTAACTGTATTGCTGGGATGGTTGGGCACTGATACCGATGTTGTAGTTGTAATTGGATTCCCTGTGTTGGAACGTCAAATCAATCGACTCATTCATCTGAAGTCTGTCATACCGGTTGCTGTATGCAGAGTCCAGAAGCGTGTATTCACTTGTCGTCAGATCTTTGTTGTACTGCATTTTCTCCGATTTTGAAGAATTCGATCTGAATGAAAGGCCCAGTTGGAGGAAGTTCTTTAGATCGACGATGGGCTCAACAAACGAAAAGCGGATTTCGGTATTGAAGGAGTTGGACGTGTTCGTATTGGTTTGGTCAAGAATGGTTGAGTCATTCAACAAGAACATTTTCTTCTTGTTGTAGTTTTTGCCTTCTGAATCGGTGTTTGACATTGATCCCGACAGATTCAGAGTCATCGTACGCCCTTTCTTGACAGGTGATTTGCGGTTGTACATCACGGTCAGGCCGCCACTGTTATCCTGAGAGGTAGAACTATTATTCGTTTTGTTGGAGCTGATACTTTTGAGGCTGTCTTCCGAAACGATGCTCGAGTAGTCGCTGAATCCATCCGAGGAACTGGTCGACCAGCCCATGTTGAAATTGGGTTGAACGATTAGGGTGTTGACGGTGTCGGCCACCCATTCCAATTCACCACGGATACTGGCTTCCTGATTGTCGCGGGTTGAATTGTTGTTGCTTATAGTTTTGAAATTACCGGTTTTCGTCCAGTTTTCACGATCCGTATCGGTTGTAGAAACCGAATTGCTGTGGTTGTAGGACGCATCCCCGCCGACAACAGTCTTTTTGTTCACATCGGCATTGATATTGACACCCAGGTTCTGAGTTTGCGTGTAACCACCGCCACCGCCGCCGGTCATACCGCCACGGCCACGACTGGAACGTGCGGTGTTGGTGTTGTTGGCACCACCGGTGACCGTTGTTCTCACGTCGTTGTTCCAGAAATTAACAAAAGCGTTGCCATCGTAACGGAATACCTTGTCCCTGTCCATACCACCACCTGCGGTAGCATTTCCAAAGGTTCCCTTACGGCGGTTTTCCTTAATAGTCAGGTTGATGATGCGTTCGGTGTTCTCATCTTCAAAACCTGTCAACTGTGCTTGTTCTGATTTCAGGTCAATCACCTGCACCCTGTCAACCATGTCGGCCGGCATGTTTTTGGTGGTCATCTGCATGTCACCGTCGAAGAATTTCTTGCCATCCACGCGGATACGTTTGATTTCCTCACCGTTTACGGTAATTTTTCCGTCGTTGTCCACCGTAACGCCAGGTAATTTCTTCAACAAGTCTTCCACCACGGCGTTTTCGGCCAACTTGAAAGCGGCCGGGTTGTACTCAATGGTGTCACCTTTGACCATCACCTGTGCGGCCATACCTTCAACGGTAACTTCAGAAAGTTCCTTTGATTTTGGTATCAGGAAAATGTTCTTCATGATCACGTTCTTGCCGGCAACAACAACGGGAGCGAAGCTGTTTTCATAACTAAGGAACCTTACTTCCACCAGGTAGCTACCATCTTTAACCTTGCTGAGTGTGAATGCGCCCCGGCTGTCGGTCTGAGCACCCATAACGAGGGTAGAATCAGCTTTTTTCAACAAGCGTACGGAGGCAAATTCAATCGCGCCTTCATTGTTTTTGTCCAATACCTTTCCCTGGACTGACTGTTGGGCACTGACAGCGATGCTGACTGCCGAAACGCAGAGGAGTAATGCCAATTTGCGATACATATACGTTTTATTAATCATGAATGAATGAATTCTGAACTGATACTAAAACCATTTCTGGTTCGTTTTGTGCTTTGATGGGGTTTTCACTGAATGGTTTAAAGCATATCGGTAAATAATTTACAGAAGCCATAAAAGCGCAACAAAGATACACCGTTAAATTGTGAGACAACAGCACCCACGGGGAATTTGCATAATTTTGGGGTGAACGTAATCAATCTACAAACAATTGGGTTACCTTTGCAACTAGGTACATCCAACTTGGTGTACACCTATTATATATATTGATATATCGCACATGAGAACACGTTATTCGGTCCGATATGCCTCTCACCCCGACGACGTCAGGACTTACGATACAGAAAGGTTACGGGAGTCTTTTTTAATTGACTCGCTGTTTGAGAAGGACGCAGTGACTATGGTCTATTCCCTGTTTGACCGGATGGTTGTGGGTGGAGCCATGCCTGTTGAAGAAACCGTGACACTTGAAGCCATTGAGCCGTTGAAGGCACCCTGCTTCCTGCATCGCCGCGAACTGGGTATTTTCAATGTAGGAAA
>CAYTIY010000106.1:0-7989 GCA_964438045.1 uncultured Bacteroidales bacterium
TATTTTAATCCGGCCATGGACAAATACCGGCAGCCGGGGAAGGTGAAGTTTCCCTTTTTTTTAACCCCCGACAGACAGTATGTGGGGGCTGCATGGTACCAGCAGGAGGTGATCGTGCCCGAAACCTGGCGTGGACAGCGGATAGAACTGTACCTTGAACGGTGTCATACCGAAACCATGGTTTGGTTGGATGGCAATTACGTAGGAAAAGACAGCACCCTGTGTGTTCCGCAGGTATTTGACCTGAGCACCTGGCTGAAGCCTGGAAAGCATAACCTGGTTTTTCGCATTGACAACCGGATTAAGTCGGTCAATGTGGGTCAGGATTCTCATTCGCTGACCGACCAGACACAAGGCAACTGGAATGGTGTGACCGGTGCAATTCATTTGCAAACAACTCCATTGGTTTTTATCGAGGACATACAGGTTTTTCCCGATGTGTCGAACAGGCTGGCGCTGGTACGGGTGCGCCTGGGGAATGCAACCGGTCGGCCCTCGAAACGGTTGCTTCGTTGGGATGCTCAACGTCTCAACACCGGTTCAATCCATCGAATTGACCAACAGCTGCGCTCTGTAACGGTACCCGATACGGGGCTTGTAGTGGAACTGCGTTTGTCAATGGGAGACAACATGCTTACCTGGGACGAGTTTCACCCGGAGCTTTATCGTTTGAACGTGGACTTGCTTACCGGAAATACGGTCAGCCAATCCAAAAACGTGGAATTTGGCATGCGCGAGATAACCGTGAAGGGTAAGTGGTTTTATCTTAACGGGCGAAAGATACAATTGAGGGGAACGGTGGAAAACTGCTGTTTTCCTTCGACAGGATATGCTCCCATGGATCAGGCTTCCTGGGAACGAGTATTTCGGATCTGCAAGCAGTATGGACTCAATCACATGCGTTTTCATTCATGGTGTCCCCCGGAAGCTGCGTTTGACGCTGCCGATCGGGTAGGAATGTACTTACAGATTGAAGGCCCCAGTTGGCCCAACCACGGTTCTTCTCTCGGTGATGGCAAACCCATCGATGGTTTTTTGATGGATGAAACCATTCGGTTGACCCGTGCGTATGGCAACCACCCCTCTTTTGTGATGCTGGCTTGCGGCAATGAGCCCCGCGGTCGTTGGGTAGGCTGGGTTACGAATTTTGTCAACTACTGGAAACAAACCGATCCAAGGCGGGTATATACAGGCGCTTCCGTGGGTGGAAGTTGGGCTTGGCAACCGGCCAGTCAATTTCACGTACGGGCAGGAGCCAGGGGATTGAGTTGGAACAAGCAACCCGAATCATTCTCTGATTTCAGTGATAAGATTGACACCGTTTCCGCTCCTTTTGTCTCACACGAGGTAGGTCAGTGGTGTGCCTTTCCGGATTTCAGCGAAATTCGAAAATACACCGGTGTGAACAAGGCGCTGAATTTTGAGTTGTTCCGGGAAGACCTTGCCGACCACGATATGGGAACGCTGGACCGTGATTTTCTGATGGCATCGGGTCGGTTGCAAACACTTTGTTACAAGCACGAAGTGGAGAAAACGCTGCGAACACCGGGATATGCGGGTTTTCAATTGTTATCACTGAATGATTATTCAGGCCAGGGAACGGCCCTTGTTGGTGTTCTGAACGTGTTTTGGGAAGAAAAGGGATACTGTACGGCCAATGATTTCCGGCAGTTCTGCGGTCCGGTAGTTCCGCTGATCCGTACCTCGTCGTTTGTGTTGCAGTCCAACCAAACATTGGATGCCCAGGTGGAACTGTCCTATTTCGGGGAACAAGCTTACCAAGTAATCAAACCGTATTGGAAATTGACCGATGAGTCCGGAAACCAGATTGCTGCCGGAACGTTAGCGGAGAAAGCGGTAGAGCCTGGTAACAACATACCTCTTGGGACTATCAGCGTTGACTTGTCGCATATGGATAAACCAAGCCGTTTGACACTGCTCGTCGGCGTTGATCCCTGTCAGGCCTACAATACCTGGGATTTTCACGTGTATCCGGCCACTGTTGCGATGCCAGATACGGGTGATATAACCCTCTTTCATGAATGGTCACCGGCTGTTGAACAGGTACTAAACCGAGGAGGCAAGGTGTTGCTCCTGTGTGCCGGGCAGGTTGAGTATGGCAAGGATGTCGTTCAGACACTGGCCCCTGTATTCTGGAACACCTCTTGGTTCAAGATGCGTCCGCCTCACACCACGGGCGTTCTTATCAATAGCCACCATCCCGTATTTGCCGAGTTTCCCACCAGGGATTATGCCGATCTTTCGTGGTGGGAATTGGTGCAGCGAACGCAAACCATGCAATTGACAGATTTCCCAAAGGGATTTCAACCCATCATTCAACCCATAGACACTTGGTTTCTAAACCGCAAACTCGGTTTGTTGTTTGAGGCTACTGTTGGAAAAGGGCGAATTATGGTCTGCAGCATCGATTTGGAACATAATCTCGACAAACGGCCGGTGGCCAGGCAATTGCTGGTCAGTCTGTTGACATACATGCGTTCAATGCACTTCAAGCCCTCCGGTGAAGTAAACGCAGGTGCCATCCACGATTTGTTCAGCAAGGCAGCCGAGCATGGTGGTACGTTCAGTAGCGATGCCCCCGATGAATTGAAAACAACGACCACTTTTTAATCACTATACACACATGAGAAAAAATCACTTGTTTACCCTTGCCATGCTGACCGTGTTTGCATCGGTCGCCTTTTCTGCAGGGACAGAATTGACTGTTAGGACCAAGAAGCCCATTGCTACGATCAACCCTGACATGTACGGTATTTTCTTTGAAGATATCAACTTTGGAGCCGACGGCGGCCTTTATGCCGAATTGATCAAGAACCGCTCCTTTGAATTTCCACAGTCATTGATGGGATGGAATACGTTTGGTAAGGTCAGTGTCATGAACGATGGACCCTTTGAACGTAATCCGCATTATGTTCGTCTGTCTTATCCTGGACACGACCAAAAGTTCACAGGGCTGGAGAATGAAGGTTATCGGGGAATTGGTCTGAGCCAAAACGCAGCCTACCGATTTTCCGTATGGGCTCGTTCCAAGTCTGGACAGCAGAGCATCCGTGTTGAGTTCATCGATGAACAAAACGAGGTGATGGAAAAGCAAAACCTGACCGTTTCGGGATCAGACTGGAAAAAGTATACCGTACAACTCAAGGCTAAAAAGAATGTCAACAAGGCAAAAGTCCGTATCTTTCTGACATCGAAAGGGATACTGGATCTGGAGCACCTTTCTCTGTTTCCCATAGACACATGGAGAGGTCGTGAGAACGGAATGCGAAAAGATCTGGCGCAAGCACTCGATGACCTGCATCCCGGTGTGTTCCGCTTTCCCGGTGGTTGTATCGTGGAAGGTACCGACCTGTTGACCCGCTACAACTGGAAAAACACTGTAGGACCTGTTGAGAACCGTCCCCTGAACGAAAATAGGTGGAATTACACATTCCCCGATCGATTGTATCCGGATTACTTTCAGACGTACGGTTTGGGTTTCTTTGAGTTTTTTCAGTTGTGTGAAGATTTTGGCGCACAAGCACTTCCGGTATTGAGTGTTGGGTTAGCCTGCCAATTCCAAAACAACGATCCGAAGGCACATGTACCCGTTGACCAGCTGGATCCGTACGTACAGGATGCCTTGGATCTGATTGAATTTGCCACAGGACCGGTATCTTCCACCTGGGGTAAAGTGCGCGCCGAAATGGGTCATCCGGCTCCTTTCTCCCTCAAATACCTGGCCATTGGAAATGAACAATGGGGTAGTTTGTATCCGGAACGCCTTGAACCCTTTGTAAAGGCCATCCGTGCCAAATACCCAGCCATTCAGATTGTGGGCAGTGCGGGTCCGTATTCCGATGGAAAGGACTTTGACTATTTGTGGCCGGAAATGAGACGCTTGAAAGCAGATTTGGTGGATGAACATTACTACAAGGATCCTCAATGGTTTTTCAACAACGCAACCCGTTACGACGCCTACGACCGCAAGGGACCCAAGGTGTTTGCAGGTGAATACGCTTCCCACGATGGTTCCACCAACAAGGCGAACTCCTTCCTGGCGAGTTTGTCTGAAGCAGCGTTCATGACTGGACTCGAACGCAATGCCGACGTGGTACGTTTGGCAACATATGCTCCCTTATTCGCCCATGTGGAAGGCTGGCAATGGAGACCCGACTTGATTTGGTTTGACAACTTACGCATCCTGAGAACGGCCGACTGGTACGTCCAATCCCTTTACAGCACGTATAAAGGTACTGACGTGCTTTCTGCCACCTCGATGGAAAAACCATTGACCGGCCAGGACGGACTGTATGCCAGTGCTGTCAGGGATAGTAAAAACAACACCTTGATTATCAAGATTGTGAACAGGAATACATCATCAAGGGAGTTGACCATCAATCTGAAAGACTTCAAACAAGCCACATCGAAGGCAAAACTGATTCGTATGCAGTCGGATAACCTGAAGGCTCAAAACACGTTTGAAAATCCGAACCAGATTGTACCTGCCGAACTGGAGTTTGAGTTGATGGGTTCTACGTTTGATTTCACGGCCATGTCCCAGTCGTTTTCCATCCTGGTTATTCCGTTGAACAACAAAAAGGTATCTGCCGAAGTTAACAATCGGCTTTAATAGAAACAGCGAATTTAGTCTCGATATTGTATGAATTCAATTGTCATTGTCATCATCGCCGCATTGGTTCTGGTCATCGGATACGGCGTCTATGGGCGTTTTCTGGCCAGAAAAGTGTTGATGCTCAATGAAAAAAATACGGTTCCATCAACTCTGATGAACGATGGGCACGACTATGTGCCCACCAATAAGACCGTCCTGATGGGACACCATTTTGCCGCCATTGCCGGTGCCGGTCCGTTGATCGGCCCTGTGCTGGCGGCTCAATACGGGTTTCTTCCCGGCGTGTTGTGGATTTTGATTGGTGCTGTCTTTGCGGGGGCTGTTCATGACATGGTCATTTTGGCTGCGTCGGTTCGTTTTCACGGAAAATCCATAGCCGAAATCACCAAAGATCTGGTTGGAAAACGCCTGGGGCTCATCACCTCTGTCTCCGTCATAGTCATACTTGTCATATCCATGGCCGGGCTGGGAATACCTGTGGTCAATGCCTTGAAACACTCTCCCTGGGGCACATTCACTGTAGGCGTCACCATTCCCATCGCGATTTTCATCGGCTTGTACCTGCGCTATTTTCGTAAGGAAAAGATCCTGGAAGGCACCATCATCGGCGTTGTCCTGATCCTGTTGGGCGTGGTATTCGGACCGGCCATTCAAGATACGGTTTTTGGACAGTGGCTGAACTTCGATGAAAAGCAACTCTCGGTCATCCTGGCCGGCTACGGTTTCCTGGCCGCTGCGTTACCCGTCTGGTTGCTGCTATTGCCCCGGGATTATTTGAGTACCTACATGAAATTGGGGGTTATCTTCATTTTGGCCATCGGCATTATCTTGATTCAACCCATGATTCAGATGCCGGCCATTACTGAATTTATTCACGGAGGTGGCCCCATTATCCCTGGAAAAGTATTTCCTTTTCTGTTCATCACCATTGCCTGCGGTGCCTTGTCAGGCTTTCACTCCCTCATTAGTTCCGGTACAACGCCCAAGTTGATAAAGAACGAAAAGGACATACTGCCCATCGGTTTTGGCGCCATGTTGCTTGAAGCGTTTGTTGGTATCATGGCCCTGTTGGCCGCTACCGTGTTGCCTACCTCCGATTATTTTGCCGTCAACTCCCTCCCCGAAGTGTTTTCCAAACTGCATCTGGTTCCGCAGGACCTGCCTGAACTATCAGCCCTGGTAGGAGAGGATCTGGCCGGACGTCCGGGCGGTTCGGTGTCGTTGGCCGTAGGAATGACGTATGTGTTCAAGGATGTTCCCTGGTTAAACCACATGATGGGGTATTGGTACCATTTCTGTATCATGTTTGAGGCACTGTTCATTTTAACCACCATCGATTCAGGCACACGCATTGGACGTTACTTGCTGCAAGATTTGTTCGGTCAGAGTGGAAGGCATTATTCAAAGAGACGGAACGTGTTCAACGCCATCTTTTTCTCGGCCCTAATAACACTGGCGTGGGGGTATTTACTGTATACAGGCAATGTGTCGACCATCTGGCCGTTGTTTGGAACCGCCAACCAAATGCTGGCCATCATTGCCTTTTCCGTGGGGACGACCTATCTGCTGCGATCGGGCAAGGCTAAGTATGCCTGGGTCACCGTGGCGCCCATGTTGTTCGTGGTATGCACCACACTCACGGCTGCTTTCATGAACATCTTCCAGAATTACCTGCCAAAAGGTCTGTATATGCTGGCCATCATCAGTAGTATCCTGGTTGTGCTGGTTTGCCTGGTCTTGCTGGAGAGTGCTGTCAGTTGGAGGAGGATTGCCAAAATGAGTCCTGAAGAACGCGCGGCCGTGCATGTGCGGCTCATCGGGCAGGAGGGATGAACAGTTAGAATCGGTTCTTCCAACGTTTGTTCAGAAATTCCTTCATCTTTGCCTCGGAGGCGTTTTCCTGGGGTTTCCAGATGGAAGCCTTCTTGATTTCGGCCGGTAAGAATTCCTGTTCCACGAAATGATCGGTGAAGTCATGGGCATATTTGTATTCCTCACCGTAGTGAAGCTGTTTCATCAATTTGGTAGGAGCGTTCCTTAGGTGCAGGGGAACGGGTAGGTTACCCGTGCGCTCAACCACACCCAAGGCTTCGTTGATGGCCATGTAGGCAGAATTGCTTTTTGGACTGGAAGCCAGGTATATGGTGCATTCCGACAGAGCGATTCGACTTTCGGGCCATCCCAATTTGTGTACCGTGTCAAAGCAGGCATTCGCCAATAACATAGCATTCGGGTTGGCAAGACCGATGTCCTCTGAGGCCAGGATGAGCAGACGCCTCGCTATGAACTTGGGGTCCTCCCCGCCGGCCACCATACGCGCCAACCAGTACACCGCCCCGTCCGGGTCGCTGCCCCGTACCGACTTGATAAAGGCGGAAATAATATCGTAGTGCAGTTCGCCGTCCTTGTCATAGGCCATTGGATTCTCCTGAAGGCATTCAACCACCAGTTCATCGGTGATGACCACTGTTTCCTCTGCTCCAAACGAATTCACCAGCAGTTCCAGGATGTTAAGCAGTTTTCTGGCATCGCCGCCGGCGAAACGGTATAGCGCCTTGGTTTCTCTGACGTCCACCTGTCGCTTGCTCAACTCCACATCCATGGTGAGGGCCCGTTCGAGCAGGGTTTCCATATCGGTCACACCGAGGGGCTGCAACACATACACCTGGCAACGCGACAAAAGAGGACTGATGACTTCAAAGGAGGGGTTCTCCGTTGTTGCGCCAATCAGTACCACCACACCTTTTTCCACAGCCCCCAGCAGGGAGTCCTGCTGTGATTTGCTGAACCGATGGATTTCATCGATGAACAACACCGGTGTCTTGGTGGTAAACAGCGGGTTTGACTTAGCCCGCTCAATCACCTCCCGTACATCCTTAACACCCGACGTAACGGCACTCAGTGTGAAGAACGGCCTGTCCAACTGGTTGGCCACAATGCGGGCCAGCGTGGTTTTTCCCACACCAGGAGGTCCCCACAAAATAAACGACGACAAGTTGCCTGCCTCAATCATCTTACGCAACACGGCTCCAGGACCCACCAAATGGGTCTGGCCGATGTAATCGTCTAATTTCTTGGGCCTGAGCCGTTCTGCCAAGGGTGCTGCCATACAAGTATGAAATCCTATTGTGATTTGTTGTACGCACCATGTGCGTTTTTCCTACGCAAATTTACAACAAAAACCACCTCTTCTTTGGCATCGTACGAAATCTTTTCGTAATTTTGAGGCCGTTTTCTACACCAAACAATTATCAACTTTCATTGTATGAAGAAGCACAATTTTTACGCAGGCCCTTCTATCCTGAGCGAATACACCATTCAAAAAACCGCTGAGGCAGTATTGAACTTTGCAG
>CAYTIY010000107.1:0-7935 GCA_964438045.1 uncultured Bacteroidales bacterium
TTTGCATGGATGCAACTGCTTTTTTTGCCATGGCTTATCTTATTTAATTTCCTTATGAATCGTGACGCGCTTCAGGATGGGGTTGTATTTCTTCAACTCCATACGACCTGTGGTGTTTTTGCGGTTCTTGGTTGTGATGTAACGGGAAGTACCCGGCATACCGCTTTCTTTGTGTTCGGTGCATTCCAGGATTACCTGGATTCTATTGCCTTTTGCTTTTTTAGCCATTTCTACAATCTCCTACCCTTTAATTAAGTATCTTGATATCCTCAACACGCAAGTAACCCTTGGCACCTGCATCTTTCATGGCAGCATCCAAGCCCTTCTTGTTGATTGTACGCAAGCCGGCTGCTGAGATATTCAGCGAGATCCAGCAATCCTGTTCTACCCAGTAGAACTTCTTGTGAAACAAATTCACGTTGAACTTACGTTTCGTACGTCTTTTGGAGTGCGATACGTTGTTCCCGATCATTGCTTTTTTTCCGGTGATTTGACAAATTTTAGACATCGCTATCTTTTTTTAATTGATTTTCAACTAATAACGGTGGGTACTTCACCCATCGGGTCTGTTTTCGTCTATTTATTCTTAGCGGCTGCAAAGAAACGCATTTTTTCCAGATCAAGCAACACTCGCTTAAAAAAATCAGAAAGAACTTTGATTTACTGGCTGTTAGAAGCTCTAATTTAGTCTATTCATATTTACATAATGATTGTAATATACATCATTATAAAATATTATACGACATAATGCTTTAAATATTAATCATTATAGTATTTTTGCATAAAAAAAAACATGCCGACACATTCATGGTACGGATTGACCGATGCGGACATCGTGTTGGAAATTGGCAAACGATTACGACTGCTTCGCATCGGAACCAATTATACTCAGCACCAATTGGCTGAACGAACCGGCTTGAACCGCAGCACGGTTCGCGACATAGAACGCGGAAAACCGGTAAATCTGATGAGCCTGCTGCCCGTTTTGCGGGAATTGGGATTGTTGGATAATCTGGACGCGTGTTTTCCTGGTTTCGAGTCAAATCCCGTGCTTGCCGGAGAGAACCGCCACCGTCAACGGGTAAGGCCTTGCAGGGATGCAACAGACAAACAACGACAGGTATGATTCAATACCTGGATTGTTATTACAGAAATCAAGCCATGGGAGTGATGAGTTGGAATCCGACTCATGAAGAAGGATGGTTTGAGTTCCAGCCTTTATTCTGGCAGAAAGGCATTCCCTTTTCTCCCATTCAGTTTCCGGTGAATCATCAGACCGGCAAACCTCCTGTTTTGCATTTTCACAGACAACAGGGACGACTTTTGGGCTTTCCATCCTTTTTCTCAGATTTTATGCCGGGGTTGTATGCAAAAACCCTGTTAAGCCATGCCTTGAAAAAATCCGGAAAATCAGTTGACACCCTTTCCCCACTGGCCTGGTGTTCCGTGCTGGGGAGGCGGGGCATGGGTGTGATTGGCTTTGAACCTTCCGGATACCCCGAACTTGACGAGGTGACTCCTGTTGACGTCCGACAACTCGTCAGGCACGCCAACGTGTTACAGCAAGGGGACAACAAGTTGTCGGAAAGTCGGTTGCGGGAACTGCTTCGAAACAGCTTGTTCACAACCAACGATGGTCCGTCGGCCTGGTTGTCCGTCAACGATTTTACTGGAGAAGTGCTGTCCGGACAATCGAAGGTGCCTCCTGGATTTGAATCCTGGATCATCCATTTGGATGGTGTGGAACTTGCCGCCAACGAAACACCTGTTGACAGGCTGCTCCAACAAGTGATTCCAATGCAACAACTGGCATTGTCATGTGGCGTGGATGTGTTGCCTTGCCGCTTGATGCACGAAGGGCAACAAACACACGTATTGAGCAAGCGCATCGACCGAGTAGGTGGTGCCAAGATTCATATCCAGTCGTACCTTGCATTGAGAGAGTCGGACGAACCCGAACCGAGGGAAAGCTGTGAAGGGTTATTTCGGTGCATGCGCCTCCTACGCCTGCCTTATGCTGAACACGAGGAATGTTTCAGAAGAATTGTTCTCAATGGTTTGGTACACAACAGACAAGACAGGTCATGCGACACGTTCTTCGTTTGCAGGGATGACACCACATGGCACTTGTCTCCTTTCAGCGGCTTTTCTCCCGCAAACACTGGAAACATGACGCTCGCCGGCAAAAAACAAGACTGGACATTGGATGATTACTTACTGCTGGGCAAACAGCAACACATCCGTCATGTCAAATCCATTGTAGAAGCCTGTCAGCTGGCAGTGAGGGGTTCCACATAAATCTGACCGGCTTCGTGTCTCACAACCACGACTGCCGCTCCGGGTTCTATATAGCCTGAGACAGCCATAGCATCATAATTCTTGCCTTCAATACAGACTTTACCTGAGGGTTTCAGAATGGTTGCAGCCACACCTTTTTGGCCTACCAGTCCTGCCATATCCATCGGTACACCCACAAATCCATCTTCAAGGTTTTGCGCATTAATCAAGGCGACGTTTTGCAACAAACCTCCCTTCTTTCCAATTTTTGATGTAACCCAGATCATGATCAATATGGCGGCTACAATACTTAAAGAAACCAACAAAAAGGGCTCCTCCAAGGCGTTCAACCCTTCTATGGAGAACGTGAAATCAACACCTACCAGGGCAAAGACCAAACCAATCACCATCAACAGTATGCCCGCTATTCCGGCTATCCCGAAGCCAGGTATGACAAACAATTCAACCAACAGCAGCAACACGCCCAGTACAAAGGCGATGATTTCCCAATTTTGGGCCAATCCTTCCAGGTAAAGCGGTGCAAAGTATAAGATAGCCGCAGCCAGGGCTGCCACGGTTGGCATGCCAATACCCGGAGCCTGCAGCTCAAACCAGATACCGGCCACGATAATCATGATCAAAATGGCTCTAAGCGCCGTTCCCATCAATCGCCCCCTCAGTTTGTCCACCCCTTTCATAGTGAAAACCTCTACCTGGTAATCGGAATACCCTATATGTTCACTCAAAACGGCATCCACATTGTCGGCTATACCATCGCAGTAACCGTATTTAAGAGCCTCATTGGCCGTGAGCGTCAGGACCTTGCCTGTATCGATCACCCCTGGCATGATAACGTCGGGATCGACCATGGCTTCGGCTATCCGCGGATCCCTGCGCCACACTTCTACCGTATCATCACCCACAATGCGTCTGGTTTTACCTTGCGATTCAGCCGTAGCCCGTATAATGCCCCTCATGTACGACTGTACCTTGTCCGATGCGGCCGTTCCTGTCTGGTCGACCACGGTTGAAGCCCCTATTGTTGCACCGGAACGCATGTAAATGCTATCGCAGGCAATGGAAATGAGGGCACCGGCTGATGCTGCGTTGTTGTCGATAAACACATAAACGGGAATTTTCGAATCGAGCAAAGCCGATCGGATCGAATCGGCAAACACCACCTCACCGCCATAGGTGTTCATGTGGATCAGCACGGCATCAAACTTGTCGGATTTCGCCTTTTCAAGACTCTTCTGTATGAGCAGCCAGGTAAAGCTGTTGATACTCTCCTTCAGATCCACTTGCAAAATGGTGGCAGGTTTTGCCTTGCCTGCCAGTTTAGCCTGCGCAAAAGACGCTGTTGACAGTTGCAACAAAGCCATCAACAACAATATCACATGTTTTTTCATACGCACGGAAGGGTTGTTATTTTCTCAAAGGTATGTAAAGTTTTGGTATTTTTGTCGACATATTTCAGCAGCATGCACACCTTTATTCTTTTATTGGCCTCAAACTGGGACGCCTCCATCCACATGAGCATAGCCATGGAACGCCTCAGGCTTCAATTCCCCGATGAAATAAGGTTTTCACAGGTTCATGAATCGGAAGCCTTTGGCGCAACCTCATTGTCACCAGTGTATTTGAATGCAGTCTGCATGGGAAAGACGTGTCTGCCACGGAAAGAAATGGAACAGTGGCTCAAAGATACGGAAACTAACATGGGCCGGATTCGTGGTGAATCGGCCCATGGACGTGTGCACATCGATCTGGATTTGGTGGTATGGGATGGAACCCTACTGCGACCGGTTGACGCCGGACGCCCCTATTACCAAACCTGCCTGACCGATTTAGAGTAAACCCTTGGTAGACGGTAGGTTGAGCTGATGTATATCCCTACGGATAGCCATTTTCATGGCTCTTGCAAACGCCTTGAAGATACCTTCGATCTTGTGGTGTTCATTTTCCCCTTCTGCCTTGACATTCAGGTTCATGCGGGCCGCATCGCTCAATGATTTGAAAAAGTGCAGGAACAATTCAGTTGGGACATCCCCTACCCGCTCCCGCTTGAATTCAGCCTCCCAGACCAACCAGGGCCTGCCACCGAAATCCATAGCCACTTGACACAGACAATCGTCCATGGGTAGGCAGAACCCATAGCGTTCCAATCCGCGTTTGTCGCCCATGGCCTTCAGAATGGCTTCACCAAGAGCTATGGCCGTATCTTCCACCGTATGGTGTTCATCCACCTCCAGGTCGCCTTTCGTCTTGACGGTTAGATCAATGCCTGAATGCTTGCCGAGTTGGTCAAGCATGTGGTTGAAAAAACCCAACCCTGTCTCGATGTCGGTTTTTCCGCTCCCGTCCAAGTTCACTTCCACGTAAATATCCGTCTCACGGGTCTTTCGGGAGACAAGGGCCTTACGGCCACCTGCGTACAGAAAAGCGGTCACATCGTCCCAATCGGGGGAAACAAGTGCACAAACAGTTTCCAACCCTTCTGCCTTTACCTGTTTGACTTGTTCACTGCCGGCAGGTTGCATCAAAATGGCCCTGCAGCCCAGATTGGCCGCCAATTTGACATCGGTCAATCGGTCTCCGATCACAAACGAACCGGACAAATCATAATCGTCTGAAAAATAGTCGTGTAACATGCCAATGCCAGGCTTACGTGTGGGCGCATTGTCCTCGGGCATGGATTTGTCTATGTGAATGGCATCG
This sequence comes from uncultured Bacteroidales bacterium, assembly GCA_964438045.1. Taxonomy (GTDB): domain Bacteria; phylum Bacteroidota; class Bacteroidia; order Bacteroidales; family UBA1402; genus UBA8389. The sequence goes on from CAYTIY010000107.1 coordinate 4,996, forward strand.
AATTCAATGCCTTCGTTGGAGAATGCCTTCAAAATCCTTTCCTGAATGGGCCAGAACGCATCTTCGGGAAACGAGTCCGTGCCCAATCCGTCCTGGTTGGTCACCATGATAAAACTGAAATCGAGTTTTGTCCGAAGGAAATGCAGGTTTCTGAACACACCGGGGTAAAATTCCAGGTCTTCCAGTCTATCGAGCTGGAAGGTAATGGGCGGTTCTATTACCAGTGTGCCATCCCTGTCGATGAACAAGAGGCGTTTTTTCGGTTTTGCAGATGGTTGGGGAGCATTCATTGAAATGAACTATTTAGGAGTTGTAAAATCGTTAACTGAATAAAGCAGTCAGCAGCATTGTTGCAAGGCACTCATCAGCGCCTCATTTTCAGACGGTGTACCCACGGTAATGCGCAGGCATCCGGCGCGAAGTGAAACGGTGTGGCGATTCCTGACAATCACACCCTGCCTTACCAAGGAATCATAAACAGCATTCGGATCGTCTACCTTCACCAGCACGAAATTGGAGTCTGAAGGATAAACGGCCTTGACCAATTTACAGGTGCCCAGTTTTTCAACCAACACAGCCCGTTGTTTGACCAGCATGTCCACCCATTCGTTCTTGCGTTCGAGGTGATCAACTGCTTCCATGACAAAACGTTGGGTAAGTATATTGATGTTGTAGGGGTATTTCACCTTATTAAAATAGCGGATGATTTCCGGTTGCGCGAATGCCATACCCAGACGGACGGACGCCATGCCCCATGCCTTTGAAAACGTTTGAAGAATGATCAGGTTGGGATACGATGACAATAGGTTCAAATAGCTTTCTCTGTCTGAAAAGTCGATGTAAGCTTCGTCAATCACTGTGATGCCACCGAACGCGTCCAACACCTTCCTGACTTCATCTACTGCCAAGTCATTACCGGTGGGGTTATTGGGTGAACACAGAAACATCACCTTTGTCTGAGCATCCACTGCCTTGAGCAGGGAATCCGCATGTAGGGTGAAATTCTCGCCTAATAAAACGCTACGATATGTTACATCATTGATGTCGGCACAGACCTTATACATGCCATAGGTAGGATCAATGGCCACGACATTGTCCACCCTAGGTTCACAGAACACCCTGTAAACGAGATCAATGGGCTCATCGCTTCCGTTGCCGAAAAACAGTTGATCGGGATGAACGCCCTTGATGGCGGCCACCTTGACCTTCAGCTCACGCTGCAAGGGATCCGGATACCGGTTGTAGGGTTGGTTCAAGGGGTTCTCATTGGCATCCAGAAAGACGGAGGCCTCGCCCTGGTATTCGTCGCGTGCCGATGAATACGGTTTGAGCTTTTGAATGTTGGCTCGTACCAATTCGTTGAGTGTCATATCGCTGTTATTTTTCTTTAAGTTGTTGCAATCGGATGGTGACGGCGTTTTTGTGTGCTGTCAGCGCTTCGGCATCAGCCATCACCTCAATGACAGGTCCCAATCCCATCAAACCTTCCGGGGTAATTTCCTGGTAAGTGATACGTTTTCTGAAACTATCCAGGTTTACCCCGCTGTAGGCCTTTGCGTAACCGTTGGTGGGCAGTGTGTGGTTGGTACCCGATGCGTAATCACCTGCACTTTCCGGTGTCAAATGACCAATGAACACCGAACCGGCGTTGGCGATGCGTTCAGCTACCTGCCTGGCATTTTTCAACTCCAGAATCAGGTGCTCAGGAGCGTATTCATTGGTCGCCTCAATAGCTTCTTCCAGAGAGCCAACAACCAGTATAATGCTGTTTTTCAACGACTCAACAGCAATTTCCTTTCGTGACAAGGCTTGCAATTGACGTTGCACTTCTGATTCTACCTTATCGGCCAATGTCGCATCTGTTGTCAACAAAATGGATTGGCTGTCACGCCCGTGTTCAGCTTGTGATAACAGGTCTGCGGCAACAAATGCCGGATTGGCGGTTTCATCGGCCATTACCTCCACTTCCGAAGGACCGGCTGGCATATCGATGGCTACATCGTGCAGGCCGACCAATTGCTTGGCAGCCGTGACGTACTGATTGCCGGGGCCAAAAATCTTATACACCTTGGGAACGCTCTCTGTACCGTACGCCATTGCGGCTATGGCCTGGGCGCCTCCCACCTTGAAAACACGCTTTACGCCGGCCACACTGGCTGCGTACAACACAGCCGGATGGATGCGTCCATCCTTTCCCGGTGGGGTGCACAACACAATCTCCCTGCAACCGGCCAATTTTGCGGGAATGGCCAGCATCAGCACGGTGGAAAACAAGGGAGCCGACCCCCCGGGTACGTACAAACCTACCCGCTCAATGGGCAAGGCTTTCTGCCAACAGGTTACTCCCGTAGCGGTTGTCACACTGGGCAACGGCACATCCTGAGCCGCATGAAACGCAGTAATGGTTTGGCTGGCAACATTTATTGAATGCTTTAAATCAGATGATATAAAACTCTCCGATTCAGCTATTTCAACTTCAGAAACCTCCAAATTTTTCAACTCAACACCATCGAAACGACGGCCGTAATCGAACAAGGCCAAGTCGGCCCGTTCCTTGACATCTTCAAGGATGGCACCCACTGTGTCGAACAAGGTATCAACAGGCATAAGCGGCCGTTTAAGCAACGCCGGGATGTCTTTAGCGGCTGGAAAGTCGTAACGTTTCATGTAGGGATATTTATGTCACAGAATCATTTTCTCAATGGGCAATACCAAAATTCCTTCGGCACCAAGCCCTTTTAAACGGCCGATGATTTCCCAGAATTTCTTCTCATCAATGACAGCGTGTAAAGAACTCCAGCCCTCGTTGGCCAACGGCATGATGGTAGGGCTTTTCATGCCCGGCAGTTCATCGACTATGGCCTGGATATTGTCGTTGGGGACGTTCATCAGCACGTATTTCTTGTTTTCAGCCTGTTGGACAGCCTGGATGCGGAACAA
>CAYTIY010000108.1:0-7891 GCA_964438045.1 uncultured Bacteroidales bacterium
GGTTATACCCCTATTGAGTTGAGTCTGTTCTCAGAACCTTCGTTTATCAACTGTTCTGCCTTGAACGTAGGCTATATGGCCATGACTGTGGTGCCTGAGACATTCTCAAAATCGGATACGGTTCCTGTTCGCAGTTTTGCAGGGTACGACAACATCAATTATTTGATGGGGCTTCCCTGTACCATCAACTCAGGATGCACCATCACCGTACCGGCTGGTGTCACCTTCAAATCCATCAATAATTTGCAAAGCAGCAAGCCCTATACCAACACGGGAGAGTTGGCAAACGGATTTGTGGTCAACGGACGTTTGGATATCCAGGGAACAACGGCCAAACCGGTTGTGTTCACACACGCTTATGACGATACCTATGGTTCGCCGGCCGATATGAACATGGACGGAAAAGCCTCCTTGCCTCCGGATGCCCAATCCAGCAGCCTGTCGGGAACCTGGCTGACCTTCAACGATGTCAGTGCCGATTCCAGCCGGATCGACCATGCCATCTTCAAGTATGGTCAACGTGGCATCTCCATGCAAAGTGCTTCACCTGTCGTCAATGGTGCCCGTTTTGAACAATTACACCTGGGTATCGATATGAACGGTGTTTCAAAACCGGTGATTGACAGCTGTGTGTTCCATGATTTGGGATTCATGCCCCTGCAACTGTCGCTCGTTGCCTATCCAAGATCCACGGTGGACAATCTGATCAGTGGTTCCACGTACAAGGTCATCAAGGTCAGGAACGAAACCCTGACGCAGGATGCCACATTGCCCAAACGCGATTTCGGCGGCAAGCAGAACATCCCTTATCTGTTTGGTGATTACACGATTGGAACCAGTGCTACACTGACCATCAATCCAGGCGTTATCTGTAAGTTTAAAAACTTTTATGACTATTACTACTACGATGGATACAACCGCGGGTCGCTTACTGTATCGAAAGGGTTGATAGCCGAAGGTGGTTCATCCCCTGACAGTGCCATTGTCTTTACCAGTCTTTTTGACGATTTCTACGGCGGCGATTCCGATGCCAACGGGAACAACCGTTTACCCGAAACCGGAGACTGGCGCGGGTTGAATTTCCTGAATGTTTCCCTCGACCCGGATTGTCGGTTGAAAAACTGCATCATCCGCTATGCCGACAACGGTGTATCTACAACCAGTGCCAATCCTTCAATCTCGCAAACCTTATTCAATCGCAACACGAACGGAGTTACGGCACAGGCTGCCTCCAATCCGCTGCTGGTGGGGTGCGATTTCAACGAGAACACGAACTACGCCGTAAGGAACGCTGACGAGTCGTTTACCATTCAGGCAACCGACTGCTGGTGGGGCAATAACGATGGACCTATTGTAGACAATACATCAACCAGCAACGCCACGGAACGGGAATACGTGACTACGGGCGTAAACTTCGACCCCTGGCGAACCATTGGCATACAGAACCCCCTGACAGGAGACGTGAGCCTCAATGGTTTGATACAAGCGTACGACGCTTCACTGGTGTTGAAACACACGGTGTCGCTACTCACCTTGAATGAAACACAACAGACAACCGGCGATGTAAGTGGCGATGGCAATTTGTCGGCCTACGATGCTTCCCTGATCCTTCAATACGTGGTGGATATCAACAATCATTTCCCGGTCAACAAGATTGCGCCCAAACGGGTTCAACGACTCACGGAAGGCTTGTCGTTGACCGTTCCTTCGTTGACGGTAACGGATGGGGATTCCTTCAACCTGAAGGTGGGTGCTTCAACCTTGAGTGGTCTGGCCGGTGCGAATGTCCGGTTCCGTTTCGATCCTTCAATGGTGGAGGCCGTTCGTTTGGTCAACAACCAACCGTCAATGAGCATGGAATACCGGATTGACAACGTCAATGGTACCATTGATGTGGCCATGGCTGGTGCATCCGCACTTTCTGCTGGCTCAGACCTGGTCGCCCTGACCTTCACTGTAAAAGCTGCTTCACCCGCAGTGACCGACGTGCTGGTTGATCGCTTTGTTGCCAACGAAGTAGATATGACGGATTTGGCTTCGACTGGAACCGTCACCATCAACCGGGTGCCTGTCGGATTGCCCGAAACCGAAGCCAATAAAGAAGGTATGGAGCCGATTACGCCAAATCCGTTCAAGGGTGAGGCTGATTTGAACTACCATGTCAAGGGGCATGCACAAGCGGTTCGTATTGATGTGTTCAACGCAGCCGGTACGTGTATTGCTGTGTTGGTCGACAAGACACTGGATGGAGGAACATACAGCGTCAGAATCTCTGACAAAGAACTGCCGTTGCACCCCGGAGTCTATATGGTCCGGATGAAATCGGGCAACCGTAACTATGTACAAAAAATTCAGGTTGGACAGTAAAACCAAGCAACATGAAGAAAATAGGATTGTTCATCCTTGCGCTCCTGACACTGTTGCCTGAAGGGTTTGCGCAGGTTGAGACCATCGGGCTGGTGTTGCGCGATACAAGCGTCCTGGAAGGTGGCACGATAGACCTGCCCGTTTCAGTAAACGAGAGCCTGACAGATAAGGGTGTCTTTTCGTATTCATTTCATTTACAGTACGATCCGCGCTACCTGAAACTGGACTCGGTCATTACCGAGGGCACGCTTTCGGGGGTGTTCGGACCAGCTACCTTTCACGAGACACAGCCGGATTATTACCTGCGCCTGTTGACCATTGCCGCATCTGGTATTCAGCCGCTTGAAGGTGAGGGTGTGCTTCTAAGGCTCAGGTTCAAGGCTCTGAAGGCCGGATGGCAACCGGTACGGTTTACCGGATCAAAGAATACTTATTTTAACGAAGGTGTTCCGTTCCTTTCAAATCCAGATGCAGGGTGCTACATCAGGGTGGAGAGCCCATCGGTCCTGCAGCTTTATCCAGGGCAGGCAACGCTGGTCAAGGGAGACTCTCTACATATGGAGGCATGGTATGGCACTCCGCCGTATCATTGGTTGGTATCCGATACTACCGTGGCCCGTATTTCTGATTCCGGCCTGCTTGTTGCCGTAGGAACGGGATCCATGCACGTCACGGCCATTGATACCAACGGTGTTTCCGGAGCCACCGACAGGATGGAGGTGTTGCCGTACCGCATCCGCATTCCTGACAACCTACTCCAGGTTGAAGGTCAGGTGGTGGATGTTCCGCTCTTCGTTACCGATTTGAGTGGTCTGGGGGTGATGTCAGGATCGTTTCGTCTCCAATACGATGATTATTACCTCAACTATGAGGGTATTGAATCGATTGGCGGGTTGCTGGAATCATACAATGTGATCGTCAATGCATCTGAAAGTGAACGGTTATCGGTGGCTTTCGCCGGAAATGTGCCGCTAGAGGGAGGTGGGATGCTGATGATGGTCCGGTTCAGGTTGTTGCGCACCTGTTATGGTACCACCATTCAGATTGATCAAAGCCTGTTTAACGAAACGATTAAGGGTGCCCATGCCAATGGTGCCGTACAGTCCAGGCAAGCTCCGGACGTCAGTGTGTACCCCACAGAAGGCCGTTTGGTTGTGGGGGAATCCGATTCCTTTATTTTCTATGGTGCGGTGGGACCGCAACACTGGACGGTCAGCGACACGACTGTGGCCCGTATAAATGATCAAGGGGTGATGACGGCGTTGAAGCGAGGCACCGTTCGTGTGATCGGAGTGGATTCAACCGGTGTGTCGGTAAGTACGGGGCCGTTCATGGTATATGATACCCGCGTGGTTATGCCCGATACCGGTATTTGCAACTTTGACCGGGTCGTGCATTATCCGGTCAGCGTCGAATACATTCCCACGGAAGGCTTGTATTCGTTTGAGGCCACTTTGCGGTACGATACTACCCGGTTGAGTTTTGACGGAATCAGTCTGGATGCAACGGTTGCTTCGAATTGGGCCTACGCTTACAATCTGACATTTGCGGGTAGTTACGGTTACCTGCACATAGCCTCTTCGGGCACTCAACCATTGAGCTCTCCCGGTGTATTGTATCATGCCGCTTTCAAACCCCGTGAGTCGTTTGATTCGTATACGCACAGCTGGCTAAAATTGGAACGGTTTGTCTTCAATGAGGGCATGCCTTCCGTTGTGTTGCACGACGAGGGTTCAATTTTCGGGCAATTGCCTAAAACCAACCGTGTAGTTATCCGATCGACCGATGAATTTGGCCGACAGTACGTTGCGGGAGATACGATCCGTATGCAGGCTGATGTGTACGATGTGTTGAGTCCTGTTTATCAATGGTTTGTAAATGGTGTGATGGTAGATGGAGCCACTCTTTCCACCTTTGCAACGACAACGCTTGTCTCGGCTGATACCGTGACATGCCGGGTGACCGCTTTGGACGAATGCATCATCGACCCTGTCGCATGGAGTAACCCGTTGAGCTTTTATATTGAAACATCCACGCTGGTGTCAGATGTGTCGTCTGATAACCTGACCGCTTATCCCAATCCTTTCAAGGAGAGCCTTTCCGTGCGTTCAACGTTGCTTCAGCATGAACAGGCTTCATTGACGGTGTATGACCTTGCAGGGCAAAAACGGACAATGGGTGTCACTTCAAAAGGGAATGAACGCATCCTTGATTTTAGCTTACAACCGGCAGGTTTTTATTTGATTGTCATTCAGACACCGACTCAGACAGAACGAGTGAAGGTGCTGAAACAATAAACACCCTTGACAACCTGCTAATTTCGGTTAATTGTTTACATTTACACGAAATAAGCGTTCCCTGGTAGAATGCTCACATTATTGAACCTTAATTGTTGCGTGCCGTGAAAAAATTGCTATTTCCTGCATTTGCCATCTTGTTGCTGTGCACAGCCTGTAGTCGATTGCCCTATCAAAATCCAAATCTGTCTTCCGAAGAACGAGCCAAGGATTTGATTTCCAGGCTGAGCCTGGAGGAAAAGATCAGTCTGATGTACGACCAGTCGGAAGCGATTCCCCGCCTGGGTATCGAGAAATTCAACTGGTGGAGTGAGGCGTTGCATGGTTTGGCCAACAATGCCGATGTGACTGTCTTTCCTCAACCCATCGGTATGGCAGCTTCATTCAATGATGAACTGGTCTATGAAGTCTTCGACGCCACCTCCGATGAAGTCAGGGCCAAATACCACGATTTTATCAGGAAAGGCGGGGAGAACACCCGTTTCCTGAGCCTGTCCATCTGGACGCCCAATGTCAACATTTTCCGCGATCCCCGCTGGGGAAGGGGGGCTGAAACCTACGGCGAGGATCCCTACCTGACCTCCCAAATGGGAATGGCTGTGGTCAATGGCTTGCAAGGGCCTGCGGACTCCAAGTATAAAAAACTGCTGGCCTGCGCCAAGCATTTTGCCGTTCATTCCGGGCCGGAATGGAGCCGTCATTCGTTGAACGTCAAGGATGTCAACCCCCGCGAATTGTACGAAACCTACCTGCCTACCTTCAAGGCCTTGGTGCAGGAAGCGGACGTGCGCGAGGTGATGTGCGCCTACCAGCGCTTTGAGGACCAACCCTGCTGCGGCAGCAACAAGTTGTTGCAACAGATTTTACGTGATGAGTGGGGCTTCAAGTACCTGGTGGTGTCCGATTGCGACGCCATTTCCGACTTTTACAAGGGGCACGCTGTTTCAGCCGATGCTACCGAGGCAGCCGCGAAAGGAACCCTTGCCGGTACCGATGTGGAATGTGCCTGGATGAACTACAACTACAAGAATCTTCCCGAGGCCTTGAAAAAAGGCCTGATTACGGAACAAGAGATTGACAAGCACCTGCTGCGCATTTTGGTCGGGCGTTTCGACTTGGGCGAGATGGATAAAGACAGCCGCGTGCCCTGGACCAAGATTCCCTTGAGCGTTGTCAATTCAAAAAAGCACCGCGATCTGGCGCTGAAAATGGCGCATCAATCAATGACTTTGCTGCAAAACAAAAACAACGTGTTGCCCCTCTCCAAATCGGGTTCAACCATTGCCGTGGTAGGCCCCAATGCGGATGATGACCTGCTTTTGTGGGGCAGCTACAACGGTATTCCTGTTCAAACTACCACGATTCTGGCCGGCATCAAGTCAAAGCTGCCTGCAGGCAAGCTGGTGTACGACAAGGGCTGTGACATTGTGGACAACGCGGTCATCGCCAATTCCGATGCGTTCTGTTCCATCGATGGGAAACAGGGTGTCAAGGTGACGTATTGGAACAACCGGGATTTTGACAGTACGGTGGTGGCTACCGACCGCCTGGGTTCAGCATTCCGTTTGCGCTCTATCGGTTCAACGGTGTTCTGCAAAGGAGTAAACAAACAAGCTTTTTCCGGTCGCTACGAAACGGTGTTCACGCCTTCATTCACCGGGGAAGTGGCCTGCAAACTGGAGGTCTGCGGTTGGATCGACCTGCGTGTGAACGGCAAGAGCATTTCCCAGTTCAGTTCGTGGAAGCCCATGTTTTCCACGGTCCGGTTCCCGGTTACGAAAGGCCAAGCCTGCTCCATCACCCTGGATTACAAACAAACCGACAATTGGCCAGCTACCCTGGGCTTTGCGTTGGGCAAGGAATCGCCGGTAACCCATACGGCCTTGTTGGAAAAATTGAAGGGCATCGAAACGGTGGTCTTCGTGGGTGGCATCTCTTCACAATTGGAAGGGGAGGAGATGCCGGTGAACATTCCCGGTTTCAAGGGGGGTGACCGTACGGACATCGAACTGCCGTTGGTGCAGCGGAATTGCCTGAAGGCTCTCAAACAGGCGGGCAAGAAGGTAATCTTTGTGAGCTGTTCGGGTTCGGCGTTGGCGTTGACACCCGAAACGGAAAGCTGCGACGCCATCCTTCAGGCCTGGTATGCAGGTCAGGAGGGAGGGCAAGCTGTTGCCGATGTCTTGTTCGGCGATGTCAACCCTTCGGGTAAACTGCCCGTTACGTTCTACCGGAATTCCAAGCAATTGCCCGACATTGAGGATTATTCGCTGAAAGGCAGGACATACCGCTACATGTCCGATGCGTTGTTCCCCTTTGGCTTCGGCTTGAGCTATTCCTCGTTTGAAATCGGTACAGCCACGATGTCTGTCGTTGAAGGCATTCGCTTGACCATTCCTGTTCGCAACACGGGCAAGCGCGATGGGACGGAAGTGGTGCAGGTCTATGTGCGCAAGGTGAACGATGTGGATGGGCCGCTGAAAACATTACGGGCCTATAAACGGGTTGATCTCAAGGCGGGTGCCTCAAAACAGGTGGTGGTTGATTTGCCGCTGTCGGCCTTCGAATTCTACGACTGGGCGCAGCGGAAGATGGCGTTCACACCGGGGGAATACGAGGTGTTCTACGGCAACAGTTCCGCTCCGTCCGATTTGAAGTCGTTGACGATTAGAAAATTAACGGACTCTTCTTTGGTGGCTGAATCGCTGAAGAATAAATAATCTATCTTGTACTTTTTTTAAAAAAGCGTCTTGGGCTACCGGCTCGAGGCGTTTTTTTTATGGCAACGATTGCGCCATAAATCCACGATTTAGTACTGATTTTTACACGGGTTTTAAGTCGGAAGTATTGATTTCTGGTGCGCTCGATTCATGTGTTGTTATTTTCCGGGATCGAGCAGCGCTACCTGCATCCTCCTCATAAACAACAAAAAAACCACTATTTAATCTAAACAAAAGTTGGATACGATTGAAATGAATCGTAAATTCGGCGCGAAAAACAACTACTTAAATACTTGCCAACTAAACAGATTTTCAAAAATCATCCATGAGAGCTCAATAAATTTGTTTCGTTTATCTCTATTAATGAATAAACGAAAACCGACAACCGACAATAAAGAAATAACACCAATACATACTTCGTTTAGGCAAATGTTAGGCAAAATAGTAAAAGGCACAGCAACCATTTAGACCAATATATTATGAGAAGATTTTTCACATTGATATTTA
>CAYTIY010000109.1:0-7667 GCA_964438045.1 uncultured Bacteroidales bacterium
TCAGCATTTGCTGGTGGAGCTTTTTCATTTAACGGAAAAAGACACATGCGCAGGCGTTGTCCCGTGCTCCGCTAGTCTTAGCTTGTTGACGCTTGACATCGGCGATTTTTTCTAGTCTCTTTCGAGCCGTCTTCAACAAATAGTGCCGATCTCGTCGCACCCTTTGCGCTAAGCCCTCGAGGTCGCACCAGTCCCACATCCCCTTCCTTCGGTCCGCTTACTCTTCGAACAGGAGTCACTGCCACTGGCTCAATGAGCGTTGCAGTGGAGTACTGGCGAAATTTTTAGTCTTCCGAACCGGAGCAAAAAAAAACACCCTCCCAGCGGAACGAAAACTGGCACTTGTTTTGGAATAGCAGTAGGCAGATAAAGAATGGAGCATTTACAGAAAACAGAATAGGAGCGGAAACAGCCCTCTGAAAATGCAGGCTACATTATCCAAGGAACTACATCCATGAAGGTCTTTATAGACGGCAGAAATAATGACTAAACGGTTTAATTGCGCTTAAACAGCATGGTGGTTTTGGTAATAAGAAATTGTATCAATGAGATTAGTGCACAACCCGTTATTAAAATAATCGCATCAATTGAACCTGGAAATGTATCAAGCAACATTTTCAGTTGTTTGGGACCGGTTAAACTGGTAATGTTTAAGAAAACAAGTAAACTTGTTATCAGTGAAGCAACCCCAATGGTGACAGCGGTTATAAGAGAAATCTGGAATACCTTGAAGTCGTACTCGTCTGCAATCTTACTCGAAAAGGAAGAGGCTCTTCTGAAGTATAATCCGGCAAGAAATCCGGGGATAAGAAGAAGAACAGTATTTCCTTGGAGTAATATATAAAAAAAGAAAACAAAAATAAGGTAGGTGAACAGTAACAGGGAATGTGGAATCTCAAACAATGTCAAGATAAAAAACTTTCTTGCAAAAACAGTGATGACACAACCAATGGCTAATCCACACAAACCGGAGTATAGAGCCGATAACGTATTGTTAGTAGACAGGAAAGAAACAAGACTGGCCGTTGAAAAAAGCAACAACGGCAACGTCAACAGGAAAATGTGTTTAAGAAAAAAATCAAGGCGCGAGATGTTGCGCATAAGTAACGACCTATTAATTATATGGTTTGAATACGTTTGTTAGAATGTAAACATACGGAAACTTTTACGAATTGACAAACATTTGTTCAAAAATCTCATTCACGTTTTTCTGGAAATTTCTATCTACCTTTGTAGACAGTTCCTTAAAGGGAACAGCATTAGTTTAAACACGAGGGGAACATTGATAATGAAGTGGATTTCCTCAGACAATGCAATATACAACATGAAAAAATGGCATTTTGAAACGCTGCAGCTTCATGCAGGTTATGAACCCGATCAAACTAATTCTCGTGCTGTGCCGATTTATCCGACAACGGCCTATGAGTTTGACAGTTCGCAACACGGAGCCGATTTGTTCAACCTTGATTTCAAGGAGGGTGTTTCTCCTTTTATTTATACACGACTGAACAATCCTACAAACGGGATTTTCGAACAACGAATGGCAGCGCTTGAAGGAGGCGTGGCTGCTGTCGCAACAGCTTCAGGTCATTCAGCACAAATGTTGACCCTGTTGAATCTGTTGAAAACAGGCGACAATTTTGTCACTAGTCCTTACCTGTATGGCGGAACGTACAACCAGTTCTTTGTTTCTTTCAGGGATCTTGGCATTATGGCGAGGAAAGCAGCGGATGATTCAGCGGAATCGATGGAAGCTTTGATAGATGAAAATACAAAAGCTTTGTATACTGAGAATATTGGCAATCCGAAATTTAATGTGCCTGATTTTGAGCGATTATCCGAGCTGGCGAGAAAATACGACATTCCGCTCATCGTAGACAATACGTTTGCCTGTGGTGGCTATTTATGCAGACCTATTGAGTACGGAGCAAACATTGTTGTGGAAAGTGCTACTAAATGGATTGGCGGCCATGGCAGCGTCATGGGGGGAGTCATCATTGATGGAGGTAACTACAATTGGGGTAATGGTAAATTTCCAAAATACTGCGAACCATCCGAGAGTTATCATGGATTGAACTTTTGGGAAAAATTTGGAAACGCGGCATTTGCCATGCGAATTGTTGCGGAAAACATGAGGGATTTGGGCCCCTGTATCAGCCCGTTCAATAGTTGGCAATTGATTCAGGGACTGGAAACATTGTCGGTTCGTGTTCAAAAGATGTGCGAACAAACCATGATGATTGCGGAATGGCTTGACAAACACCCTTCTGTTTACGAGGTATGTTACCTGGGTCTGAAAAATCATCCATATCACGAATTGGCAAAGAAATACATGCAGAATGGATTTGGTTGCGTGCTGACCTTCAGGTTGAAAGGTGGATATGAAAAAACGGTCCGCTTTGTTGAACACTTGAAATTGATTTCACATGTCACCAATATTGGTGATGTGAAGACCCTGATTACCCATCCGGCATCGTCCACCCATCGTCAGATGAGTGCTTCCGAACAGGAAGCGGGTGGCATATTCCCCGATATGCTCAGGTTGTCTGTAGGCCTTGAACATCCTGATGACATCAAGGACGATATGGAACAAGCTTTTTTGTCTTAATCGTATGTAAAATCCTGTCTTCCTGCCTTTTGCCGGTTGACATTTGAAGACGTATCGTACTATGCCTCTTAATTTACCCGATAAATTGCCTGCCGTTGAACTCCTGAAAAAGGAGAATATTTTTGTGATGGACTCAGGGAGGGCCTCCACACAGGATATCCGTCCCTTGAAAATTGTCATTCTTAACCTGATGCCATTGAAGGTCATTACGGAAACGGATTTGATTCGATTGCTGTCGAATACTCCTCTGCAATTGGAGCTGGAGTTCATGAAGATGAAGAGCCATGTGTCAAAAAATACACCCATCGAACACATGAAGGCATTTTACCGAAGCTTTAACAGCATGAAGGATAAAAACTATGATGGCATGATCATCACAGGGGCGCCAGTGGAACAATTGGATTTTGAAGATGTGACCTACTGGGAAGAGTTTAAGGAAATTGTAGATTGGACCAGAACGCATGTGACCTCAACATTGTATATTTGTTGGGCGGCTCAGGCGGGTTTGTACCATAGTTACGGTGTGCCAAAACATGCATTGGACAAGAAGATGTTTGGGGTGTTCAAACACACTATTAATGAACCTAAGAACCCAATATTCAGAGGGTTTGACGATGAGTTTTTTGTGCCACATAGTCGTCATACCGAAGTCAGAAGAACTGATATTGAGAAAGAACCGGCATTGACCATCCTTTCCGAATCCAAGGACTCTGGGGTGTACATGGTCATGGCCAGGAATGGCCGGGAATTATATGTCACCGGACACTCGGAATATTCTCCCTTTACCCTTGATACAGAATATAAAAGGGATGTTGAAAAAGGATTATCCATTGAGAAGCCTCTCAATTATTACGAGAACGATGATCCGGCACGAAAACCATTGGTTCGCTGGAGGGGACATGCCAATTTGCTTTTTTCCAATTGGTTGAACTATTTTGTTTATCAGGAGACGCCATTTGATATTTCCAAGATTCATTGATGGTGTTCGAATGTTGTTTGCGTCAACTATCCGGTGATTTGACTTGTCATGGCTAAACAGCGGGTTATAGAATTGCTTGCACCGGCAAAGGATGCACAGACGGCTTTCGAAGCAATACTTCATGGCGCCGATGCTGTTTATATGGGTGCCCCAAAGTTTGGTGCTAGGGCGGCGGCTGGTAACACGTTGTACGACATTGCCCGGGTTGTCGACTTTGCACATACGTATCATGTAAGGGTTTATGTTGCCTTGAACGTATTGTTGCACGACAACGAGTTGTCGGAGGTTGAATCCTTGATCCATGAACTATGGTCGATAGGTGTGGATGCGCTTATCGTACAGGATATGGGCATTACTCGTTTGAACCTGCCGCCTATTCCTTTGCACGCCAGTACTCAAACAAACAATAGAACCCCGGCTAAAGTCCGATTCCTTGAACAGGCCGGATTTCAACAGGTTGTTCTTGCTAGGGAACTTTCACTGGAGCAAATACGTGAAATTTCCGCCCAAACGTCAGTAAAATTGGAAGTGTTTGTGCATGGTGCCTTGTGCGTAAGCTACAGTGGGCAATGTTACCTGAGCCATGCTATGAGCGGCAGAAGTGCCAACAGGGGTGAATGTGCCCAGTGGTGCAGGCTGCCCTACAATTTGTACGATAAAGAGGGACAGTTGATGATCAGGCAAAAGCATCTACTTTCTCTAAAGGACTTGAACCTGTCAGAATACTTGGATTCGCTGATTGACATAGGAGTCAGCTCTTTCAAAATTGAAGGCCGATTGAAAGATTCTTCCTATGTGAAGAATGTCACATCTTGGTATCATGAACGGCTAAACGACATCTTATCTAATCGGAGGGATGTGGTTCGGGCATCAATCGGTGAGTCACGCATCGGATTTATTCCCGATCCGGTAAAAAGTTTTAACCGTGGATTCACCAGTTATTTTATGCGTCAGAGAGTTTCCATGTGCAATCTGGATACTCCCAAGTCAATTGGTGAGCCGATTGGTTACGTCAAGCGGTTGAACAGGGAGGGACTGACGATTGAAGGAAATGTTCCCTTAAGTAATGGAGATGGGGTTGGCTATCTAGATTCGCGAGGATTATTTCAGGGTTTTAGAATCAATCGGGTAGAAGGGAGCGTCCTGATTTCTGCAGGAAAACAGGTGGTGAGCGTTGGTACCCGACTTTTCAGGACGTATGACCAGGCCTTTGAACGTCAATTGGAAAAAGAACAAGCACGGAGGATTTTACCAGTCAAGGTGACTTGTTGGGAAACAAATGCTGGCTTTGCGGTTGAAATGGCAGATGATTATGGGCACCGCGTTGTCAGGCAGGTGTTACAAGTCAAAACAGCAGCCAGTCAACCACAACAGGAAAGAGTCGCCGCCATTTTTTTCAAGACAGGTCATACACGATTTGAAGTTAGGGATTGTGTAATTCGATGGTCTTCTGAATGGTTTGTTCCTGTTTCCGTGTGGACATCGGTCAAAAGGGAACTGTGCATGGCACTGGAACGAGTCATCAGGCTTTCGTTCAAACGGGATAGTGTCCGTTTGGTTCCTACGTTTCACGAGTATCCTGAGCCTGTACTCGATTATACGGGACAGGTGCTAAATGAGGCTTCAAAGGCTTTCTTCAAAGAACATGGTGTGAGACAGACGGAATGGGCGCCAGAACATCCCTTTTCAAGTAGGTATGCATCAGAAACAACTGTGATGTTCAATAAATATTGTCTGAAGTTTGAACTGGGTTTGTGCCCCAAACACACAACAAACAAACAAACATCGGTGGGCCTGCGAGGTGAGCCGTCTTATTTGCTGTATCAAAAGAAGCGAATAGACATTCATTTCGATTGCAAACGGTGTGAGATGAATCTCACAATTGCCCCGACAGATAATTAGGGATGATAGGCTGAGCCATTCAGCAATTCTTGCGCATCTTTGATAGACATGAGTTCCTGAATGCTTACCTGTTGGTTGCGTTGCATATAACGTTCGATGATTCTGAATCCTATCCAAGTGATGGCGCGTCCGGGTGATTCCGGTGGAAAATAGGTGGTAGTCGGAGCTTCATCAAAGAATCTGGAAATAACCTGTCGATCTGTTGAAAACAGCAGTTGATGCTGGACAATTCCATCCCACATGTCCTTTTCGTTTGATTTGCACCACTTCAGCTGATTTGGTGTCAGTGAAAGAATGTGCTCCAGCCTTTCGTCGGGCAAAACCAACGAAGTAAGAAATGTGATTCTGCCTTCATACAACAAATGATCCAACAGCCTATTTTGAGTAGAGAGATCTTCTGGAGTGAATTCAGATTGGATCCACCCGAGCATGTAATCGGAAAGAAGTTTGTCGGGTTGCATTCGCTGAGCCTGATAGGGTTCAAACAGCACTTTGTACATGGGGTGATCCGCCCCCAGGTATTTATCCAAACTTGCCGACAACATGCTAGGAGCAGAAATGATGGACTGACCATAAAAAGAAATGTGAGTGTAAACCTTGGGTATGTCCATTTTAGGAAAAAAGTAGGTCAATCGGTGAAATGCCCAAGTCAACGGTTTTTCCAGTCTCCTGATTTCCGTAAAGGCGTGTTTGCAGCTGTCGTATAAATTAGCTATATCCGGATCATTATGGTAGATATCGTAAAAATTCCTGTATTCTTCGCTTCCCGGCTTCCCCATTTGCATGACATTGGTCGCGTAAAGATCAAGAAAGGCAGAGTCGACGGAAGGGTTTCCGGTGTGAAAATCATCATGGAATGGGATGATTTTTAGTTCATGCTTGGGCTTCCCCGGGACATTAAAACGGTTTTCTTTGCATGCAACAAGAAGCAGGCAGGAAAGCATAAGTAGCGATGTGGCTTTCATCGTGTGCTGTTTCTGGCAAAGATACAATATTGGAAAGCACTGAATAGAAAAAACCCCGAACATCGTTGCCGATTTTCGGGGTTTTGGCACCTTTTTCAAGGTGTGAGTGTATTACTTGTTATCCAGTTTTTCTTTCAAGGCTGACAAAGCTTCGAGGTCACCCAAGGTGGTCTTCTCCATCTTGGTGGTCGTGGTGGTGTCGGCATCTTCCTTTTTAGCGGCTTTCTTGGCACCAGCGGCTTTCTTTGGAGCAGCAGCTTTGACTTCACCTTTGGCTTCATCTTCGTGGATGCGGCTGTGTGACAAGATGATGCGTTTTGCGTCCTTGTTGAACTCAATAACCTTGAACGAAATCTTCTCATCAACTTGGGCGGTGGTTCCGTCTTCCTTCACCAAATGTTTTGGTGTGGCAAAACCTTCCACGCCGTAGGGCAGTGCGATGACTGCGCCTTTATCCATTACATCGATGATGGTTCCTTCATGAATGCTGTCAACCAAGAAGATGTTTTCGAATACGTCCCATGGGTTTTCCTCCAATTGTTTGTGGCCCAGGCTCAAACGGCGGTTGTCCTTGTCGATTTCAAGAACCACAACTTCGATGGTGGTACCGAGTTGGGTAAATTCGCTGGGGTGCTTAATTTTCTTGGTCCAGCTCAGGTCGCTGATGTGGATCAAGCCGTCAACGCCTTCTTCGATCTCAACAAAGACACCGAAGTTGGTGAAGTTGCGAACCTTGGCCATGTGGCGGCTGCCAACGGCGTATTTGGTTTCGATGTTGGCCCATGGGTCTTCTTTCAGTTGCTTGATGCCCAATGACATTTTGCGTTCGTCGCGGTCGAGGGTCAGGATAACGGCTTCTACCGTGTCGCCCACCTTCATGAAGTCTTGAGCACTGCGAAGGTGTTGCGACCAGCTCATTTCTGATACGTGAATCAAACCTTCAACGCCCGGTGCGATTTCAATGAATGCACCGTAGTCGGCCATGACAACAACGCGGCCGTTTACTTTGTCGCCTACCTTCAAGTTGGCATCCAGGGCATCCCATGGGTGCGGGGTGAGTTGCTTCAAGCCGAGAGCGATACGCTTCTTGTCGTCATCAAAGTCAAGGATAACCACGTTGAGCTTCTGGTCGAGTTCAACCACTTCCTTGGGATCGCTGACGCGGCCCCAGCTCAGGTCGGTGATGTGAATCAAACCGTCTACGCCGCCCAAG
>CAYTIY010000110.1:0-7534 GCA_964438045.1 uncultured Bacteroidales bacterium
GATACCAGAATCTCAACGAAAAACATGAAGACACTCAACAGCACCGATATGGAGGTCATGGTCGCGTTGATGGCCGTACCCATGGATACGGTGAAGAAAATAAGGCAAACCAGGCTCAGCATGATGGTGTGTCCGGCCATGACGTTGGCGAACAGACGGATCATCAGGGAGAACGGTTTGGAGATAACGCCGAACATTTCCACAACGGGCATGAGGGGCACCGGTAGTTTCAGGAACATGGGCACTTCAGGCCAGAATACTTCTTTCCAGTATTCTTTTGTACCAAATACGTTGACGATGACCATGGTGAACAAGGCCAGGATGAAGGTGATGGCTATGTTGCCCGTTACGTTGGCACCTCCCGGGAAAATGGGTATCAAGCCCAAGAGGTTGTTGGCCAGGATGAAAAAGAACACCGTCATTAGATAGGGCTGGAAACGTTTGTAGTCTTCACCGATGTTGGGTTTGATCACGTCTTCCCGCAGGAAATCGACCACGACCTCGACAACGCCGACAAAGCCACCCGGTGCTTCCATGGGATGTTTTTTGTACCAGCGGGCAGTCAACAGCACCACCAGCAAGACAATGAAAGCACTCACCAAAAGCGCAAGTACATTCTTTGTAATGGAAAAATCGAGTGGCCGTACTTCAGCCCCGGCTGCGTTTTTATACACAACCTTTCCGGCATACTTGCTGCCTTCTTCGCCCAGGTAAAAACCCTGATAGGGATGTTCACCGTGCAATTTGGCAGCGGAAAAGGCATGGAAATTTCCCTCTTGTCCGCGGACAATGACCAATAATGGAACCGCTACGTGGACATGACCGATGGTGGCAATGTGCCAGGTGTAAGCATCTCCCAAGTGTTCGAAGATGATTCCTTTCACATCGACACGCTCTTCCTTGGGGTTCTCGGCCCGTAAACCAGAAAAAGCGGTTACAATCAGCAAAATGACAACCAGCAGGTTGCGTTTATACATCCATTTCTTCATTTTCAACTTCCTTACCAGCGTAAGGTTCAGCCTTACACTCGCATTCCTCTTCCAGAATCATTCGTTTTTCCATGGCTTCCCGACGTTTGGCAGCACGAATGGACCGTCGTTTCTCATATAGGTAGAACACATACGATTCCAGTGCCAGGAAAATCAGGTAAAAAGCCAGGGTGGTCAATCCAAATTCTTTCAAATCATCATTGACCAACCACGCATAGGCTCCGACAAAAATACCGGTAAGCATCAACTTCACGCTTCTTGCCACCATGTAGGTCATGGTGATTGCATCCGGGTTTTCCGAATGGGTGATTTCCATGCTCAATGCCATGCCTATCCCTACAATCCAGAAGTAAACCGGAATCAAGGGATAATAAGCGAAATAATGCTCAGGCCATACATACGTCAACAAGAGCCAGGCAATCAAACCAGCCAATAAATTGATGCCGGTCAACACCGACAGCAACCTGAAAATCAACCTTATCCTGCGTCGTTTCATGGCTTTTCCGTATTTATTCAGTCAGACAAATGCTCACCTTATCCATTTTCACCTCTACAAGCCCGCCATTGATCATCAAGCTATGCTCATTGGGGCTGTAATATGTAACATGTCCTTTCCTCAGGATGGACAGGAAAGGGGCGTGATCGGGCATAACTCCGAACGAACCTTCCAAACCAGGCAGGATGACCGACGTGACTTCACAATCGACCACCGTTCCTTTGGCAGACAAGACTTCCAATTTCATGGCATCATTTGGCTTGTTCCAACAACTTGTTTCCCTTTTCGATGGCATCTTCTATGGTGCCTACGTTCAAGAACGCTGATTCGGGCAAATGATCGACTTCGCCATCGAGAATCATCTTGAACCCTCTGATCGTATCCGTAATGCTGACCATTACACCTGGAACGCCCGTAAAGGCTTCGGACATGGTAAACGGCTGCGATAAAAAGCGTTGCACACGACGGGCGCGGTTAACGGTTGCCTTGTCTTCACACGACAATTCTTCCATACCCAGGATTGAAATGATATCCTGCAGTTCCTTGTTGCGTTGCAGTATCTGCTTGACACGTTGGGCAGTTTCATAGTGTTCTGCTCCAATCACCTGCGGATCAAGGATGCGGGAGGTGGATTCAAGCGGATCTATGGCCGGGAAAATACCCAATTCGGAAATCTTTCTGCTCAACACCGTAGTAGCGTCCAGGTGGGCAAAGGTCGTAGCCGGTGCCGGGTCGGTCAAGTCGTCGGCCGGTACATACACAGCCTGTACGGAAGTGATGGAACCCGATTTGGTGGAGGCTATACGTTCCTGCATGGCGCCCATTTCGGAAGCCAGCGTCGGTTGGTACCCCACAGCGGAAGGCATACGGCCCAACAAGGCGGACACTTCAGAGCCGGCTTGTGTGAAGCGGAAAATGTTGTCGATAAAGAACAAAATATCTTTGGGAGCCTCATCTTCACCTTGTGCATCACGGAAGGATTCAGCCACGGTCAATCCGGAAAGAGCAACCGACGCACGGGCGCCCGGCGGTTCGTTCATCTGACCGAACACCAAGGTAGCCTGCGATTTGGCCAATTCTTCGTAATCTATCTTTGAAAGATCCCAATCACCTTCCTCCATGCTCTTCTTGAAGGCCTCGCCGTAACGAATTACGTTTGATTCGATCATTTCACGCAGCAAGTCGTTGCCTTCGCGGGTACGTTCTCCCACACCAGCAAACACCGAAAAACCTTTGCTTTTCTTGGCCACATTGTTGATGAGTTCCATGATGAGCACGGTCTTCCCTACGCCGGCACCTCCAAACAAACCGATCTTGCCGCCCTTTGCATAGGGTTCGAGCAAGTCAATCACTTTGATCCCGGTATAAAAAATCTCGGTTGTTGTTGTCAAATCTTTGAATTCAGGGGGATTCCGGTGAATGGGCATCTTGTCGGCCCCCACAATGGGTTTTAAACCATCGACGGCGTGTCCGGTCACATTCAGCAAACGCCCTTTGAGTTGTTCACCAACAGGAACCTGAATGGGCGATCCCATGGGAACAACCTCCGTTCCACGGCTCAAACCGTCCGTACTGTCCATTGCAACTGTCCTGACGGTATTTTCACCGATATGTTGCTGCACCTCGACGATCAACTCCTTCCCATCTCCCAAGGGGATAAGAATAGCGTCGTGAATACTGGGAAGAGGATCTGTCCGTTTTTTATCCGATTCAAATTGTATATCCACTACCGGCCCGATGACCTGGGATACAAATCCTTTAGAACGTACCATATTGTGTATTTATGCGCTTCAAAGATAAAAAAGAAAGCGCAAATGTACGTTAAATAGTTGAAGTAAAAAAAGCAAAAATCAATAGATCAACCAACCAACCACTCCGGCTAAAACCAACACCAAGATTGGGTGGAAGTTAAGTTTCAAAGAAAAGTAAAAAGAGGCTAAAAAAATCAAAATGCTACTGAAATCAAAAAATGTTGAACAATTCGTCATTGTAAGCGCAGCGGCAGCTATCAATCCAACCGTCACGGGTTTTAGACCGGACAGGGCCGCTTCAACCCACCGATTATTCCGGTATCGATCCAAAAAACGGCAGATCAGAATCATCAACACAAAGGAAGGCAGGCAAACCGCCAGGGTGGCAACAGCAGAACCCAAAACAGAGCCGGTTACCGTATACCCTACATACGTAGCCGTGTTCAGCCCGATGGGTCCCGGCGTCATTTGAGAAATGGCCACTATGTCGGCAAACTCAGCCGGCTTCATCCACGCATACAGCCTGACCACCTCGTATTCCACAAAGGAAAGCATGGCATATCCCCCACCAAAACTGAAAAGACCTATTTTAAGGTACACCCAGAAGAGTTGCAGGTAAATCATGACTGCTTTACGTTAAATTCAAGGGTATCGTCAGGATATTGTTTTTATCGTTTGATCAACGGTTTGTCTAATGGGGGCACCCTGTGAAGCCCATCTTCCTCCAGTGTAATCAGTCGTTTCTTGTACAAATCACCCACCGCCTTTTTAAAGGTCTTCTTACTTATGCCAAATCGGTCGTAAATGACGTCTGCCGGGCTTTTGTCAGTCAGAGGTAAGAATCCACCCGCCGCAACGAGTTGTTCAAACAGACTCACGGAAAAATCATCCACTTTCTCAAAACCGGGCTTTTGGAGCATCAGGTCTATTTTGTCATCGGGACGCACCTGCTTGACATAACCCTTCAATTGTTGGCCGATTGACAGCGGCTGAAACACTTCATTTTCATACAACACCCCACTGTATTGTTGGTTCACAATGGCTTTCCAGCCCAGGTTGGTGTGTTGGTAGAGCATCAGATCCACCTCTTGACCTTCTTCCAATTCGGGATGGGTGGTATCGATAAATCGGGCCAGTTTGGATGAAGCCGTGATGCGTCGGGTGTCGTAATCCACGTATACGAACACAGGATAACGCTTGCCCATTTCCATGGGCTCCCGTTGTTCACGGAAAGGAACAAACAATTGCTTCATCAAACCCCATTCCAGAAAAGCCCCCATGCGGTTTACCTCCACCACTTCCAAAAAGGCAAATTCACCCACGAGTGCCAATGGCTTTTCGGTGGTGGCAATGATCCGGTCTTCAGAATCGGTATAGATAAATACGTGAAGGATATCACCAATCTCGGTCCCTTCTGGCACGTAGCGTTTGGGCAACAAGATTTCTCCGTCGCTCTCCCCGTCCAAGTAAACACCGAAATCCACCTGTTTGACCACCTTGAGTGGATTTATTTTACCAAGTATTGCCATAATTGAACAATTGTGACACATCCTGCAGACAGGAAGGGTCTGTTTTACTGTTTGTTGTTTGAAGGTTTCATACGTTTTTGCGCAGACCAAAGAATACCTCCCACTCCCGCACCAATCACCGTCCAGACAGGACTTACCTGAACCACAACAATAAGCAGCAGGGCTGTAATGGGGATAATGGCTGTCTTCCAAGTCAGCTTGACCGTCCTAACCAACCGAATGATGGGCACGGCAATCAAGGCCACCACGGCCGGGCGCATGCCTTTGAACACCTGTTCGACCACCTCGTTTTCACGGAAGCGGGTAAACACGGTAGCGATGGCTAAAATGATAACAAAGGAGGGCAATATGGAGCCC
This sequence comes from uncultured Bacteroidales bacterium, assembly GCA_964438045.1. Classification (GTDB taxonomy): domain Bacteria; phylum Bacteroidota; class Bacteroidia; order Bacteroidales; family UBA1402; genus UBA8389. The sequence continues at coordinate 5,123 of CAYTIY010000110.1, forward strand.
AGTGCCGCACTTACCACCCCTTTGTAGCCACGGGTGCGGTATCCCACGAATACGGCCACATTCATGGCCAGAACGCCGGGAGCTGCCTGCGCCATGGCTAGCAATTCCACGAAATCATCTTCGGTAATCCATTTGCGGCGATGCACCACTTCCCGTTCAATCAGGGGCACCATGGCATATCCGCCGCCAATGGTGAAGGCACCGATCTTGAGAAAAACGAACAAAAGCTGCCAAAGGCTTGCTTTTGGTTCATCGGACTCGATGGTACCCGGCAGCCTCATCGTATTACTTGGCCGATGTAACCGATTCCACCCACTTGCGGGCATTCACAAAGGCTTCCATCCACGGTGTTACCTGGTCGCTGTTAAGACGATCAGAAGGATAGGCTGCACACTGCCAAGGGAAGATGGCACGTTCCGGGTGCGGCATCATGGCCAGGTGACGGCCATCGGACGAGCAAATACCGGCCACGGCATAATCAGACCCGTTGGGGTTGGCCGGATAAGCCATGTGGTTGTATTTGGCCACGATGTTGTATTGTTCTTCGGCATACGGTAAGTGGAACTTGCCTTCGCCGTGAGCCACCCAGACGCCCAGCTTGCTGCCGGCCAACGACCCCATCATCACGGAGTTGTTTTGCGGAATGGTCACTGTCACAAATTCCGATTCGAACTTGTGGGAATCATTGTGCAACATCCTGGGTTTTTCTTCGTGTTCGGGGTTGGTGAGTTCCAGTTCTACCATGCATTGGCAACCGTTGCAAATACCCAGACTGAGGGTATCTTTCCGTGCATAGAAGGCATCCAATGCTTTGCGGGCTGTCTCATTGTAACGGAAACCTCCAGCCCAACCCTTGGCTGAACCGAGTACGTCGGAATTGGAAAAACCACCCACAAAGACAATCATGTTCACGTCTTCCAGGGTTTCGCGACCGCTCATCAGGTCGGTCATGTGGACGTCTTTCACATCAAATCCGGCTAGCCACAACGTGTAGGCCATTTCGCGGTCACCGTTCACCCCTTTTTCACGGATGATGGCGGCTTTCACACCGGTTTTTGCAGGGCGGTCGGGGCTGATTCCATACCGGGAAAACTTACCGTTGAAAGCAGTCAGATAGTTAAATTCCAACGGTTGCTGCTTGTAGTTTTCAAAGCGGGCCTTGGCACAGGCAGCCGTAGACTGCTTGCGTTCCAGCAGGTAGGACGATTCAAACCACACGTCGCGCAGGTGGTCGATACCGAACAAATACTGGGCACCGTCTTTCTCGAGCAATAGTTGACGTTCTTCGGAAGGAGTACCCAGGTAGGCGAAACCGATACCGTTGTTGGTCAGGTAACGCTCCACCTTGAACGGTTCACGTACTTGCACCACCACGCCCGGATTCTCGGCAAACAGGAGTTTGACAAGGTCGGTTTCGGCCATTGTGTCAAGGCAGAGCTCCATACCACCTTCCACATTTGAGAAGCACATTTCCAGCAGGGTGGTTATCAGACCACCAGCTGAAATATCGTGTCCGGCTACGATCCATCCCTGATTGATCATGTGTTGAATGGCGTCAAATGCTTCCCTGAAATAGGCAGGGTTATTCACCGTCGGCACTTCGTCACCAATTTTGTTCAACGATTGGGCAAATGCCGAACCGCCTAGTTTGAGGGAATCGAAGGAGAAATCAATATGATAGATGGGGAACTCAGGGTTGTTGACCAACACAGGGGTCAGCACCTTTTTCACATCGGATACTTCGCCTCCGGCTGAAATAATTACGGTTCCCGGCGAAAGCACCTTGTCGTCACCGTATTTCTGTGTCATGGACAGCGAATCCTTGCCGGTGGGGATATTGATACCCAAGGCGATGGCAAACTGGCTGGCCGCTTCAACAGCCTTGTACAGACGGGCATCTTCACCCGGGTTTTTGCAGGGCCACATCCAGTTGGCCGATAGCGAAATGCTGTCAATGCTTTCTTTCAGGGGAGCCCAGACGATGTTTGTCAGGGATTCGGCTATGGCCAAAACGGAACCCGCTGCAGGGTCGGCCAGTGCTGCCTGGGGCGCATGACCGATGGAGGTGGCGATACCGGCTTTCCCGCGGTAATCCAGGGCAACCACGCCGCAGTCGGCCAGTGGCAACTGGATTTCACCTACGCATTGCTGCCTGGCTACTTTTCCGGTCACGGAACGGTCCACCTTGTTGGTGAGGAAGTCTTTGCAGGCAACGGCCTCGAGTTGCAGCACCGTTTCCAGGTACTCGTCAATCAGCGTCTTGTCGTAGCTAACGGGAGCATAGGTTTCGGCAACCGTGTTGTCGGTAATGACGGTCCGCGGTGGTTTTCCGATGAGGTAATCCAAACGCAGGTCGATGGGACATTGACCGTCTTTCTGTTCGAACACAAACTGATGGTCGCCGGTGGCCTC
>CAYTIY010000111.1:0-6628 GCA_964438045.1 uncultured Bacteroidales bacterium
AGGAAATTGGCACCGGGTATATCCAGCACACGTACGAAGCCGGCGACATCAAACCTTCAATGGGGAAAATTACCGTAGGCTTGAAAAGTACTACAGGGGCAACCGCTACATCGGGTACAACCGCTGCAACAAGCACATCCGGCATGGGCTGGGGAGCTGTTTACTACCAGTTCTTCCAGGACATCAATCGGATAAAAGCCCAAGGCAACGGATTGACTGTCAGCAAGCAATTCTTCGTGGAACAACTATCCGCAACCGGAATAGTCATGGTTCCTATTTCGGAAAAAACCCTCAAACCAGGCGACAAGGTGATCACCCGCCTGCTCGTAACGGTAGACCGCAGCATGGATTTCGTCGTACTGAAAGACCAACGGGCCGCCTGCTTCGAACCGGCCAAACAACTTTCGGGCTATATGTGGAGAGAAGGAGTGGGGTATTACCAAACATCAAAGGATGCATCCACCCAGTTCTTCTTCGCCTCCCTGCCCAAAGGCAGCTACGCGTTCGAGTACTCGGTCTTTGTCAACAACGCCGGAACTTTCACCGACGGAGTGGCTACCCTGCAATGCCTGTACGCCCCCGAATTCTCCGCCCATTCAAACGGCGGACGGATCGAGGTGAAACCTGCGGGCAAGTAATATGGAATCATTTGTAATATGGTTACCCTGTATAAAGTGTGATATATAACACGAAATACCCTGTATAAAGTGTGATAAACAACACAAATAACCCTGTGTAAAATGTGATAATCAAAAAAACAACTGTATATTTGATGTCAAAAATGAGATGAATATGGAATTCAGCCGCTTGTTGTTGACCGATTTAAAAACATGGAAAGTGTCTTCCGGCAGGAAGCCGATGGTGTTGCATGGGGCTCGCCAGGTGGGTAAAACCTGGTTGCTTGAGGCCTTTGGAAAAGCATACTTTAAACAGACCGTGTATATTAATTTCGAGAGACAAGAGGCTATGAAATCTCTTTTTGAGGAGGACCACAATCCCAAAAGAATCCTCTCTCAGCTGTCGTTGTATGTCGGTAATACCATTTATCCTGACTCGACATTGATTATACTTGATGAAATACAGGAGTGTAAAGCAGCATTAAGGTCGTTGAAATACTTTTGTGAAGAAGTGCCTGAATATGCAGTGATTTGTGCCGGCTCGCTATTGGGGGGCAGTATGACGTCTGGTGATTCATTTCCAGTTGGAAAGGTAGATCACTGCTACCTTTATCCATTGACATTCAAGGAATTCCTTCACTCGGCTGATTCAACCATGTTCGACTACCTCGATAAAAAAAAGGATGTGGAGCCGCTTCCTGCACTTTTTTTCAACCGAATTCAACAGGTGTTTCTGAAATACCGAATCAGTGGTGGAATGCCTGCATCTGCGAAAATCATGCTTGAGGAGAACGATGTTTCAAAAGTCGATTCTGCCTTAAGGGATATTATTAACGACTACAGGTTGGATTTTTCCAAACACGTGACACCTTCATTGATTCCGAAATTGACTCATGTGTGGAATTCCATTCCTTCACAACTCGCCCGGGAGAACAAGAAGTTTGTGTATCAGTTGATCAAGCCGGGTGCCCGAGCCAGGGAATACGAAGATGCCCTGTTGTGGTTGGTACAAGCTGGGTTGATTCATACGGTGTTTCTTAACAGGAAACCCGAGATTCCCCTGAAGGCGTATGATGATCTGAGTGCGTTCAAGGTATATCTGGCTGATATTGGATTGCTGCGTGCCTTGTCTGAATTGTCGGCTTCCGTTGTGCTTTCTCCAACTGATGCCTACGTTGAATTCAAGGGGGCAAGTGCTGAGAACTATGTATTACAAAGTTTAACCGCACAATTTGTTACCCCTTTACGGTATTGGACGTCAAAAAGAGATGCCGAGGTGGATTTTCTTCTACAAGACAGTGAGGCTATTTTTCCAATTGAGGTGAAGTCTGGTACAGCGACGAACAGTAAAAGTTTGAAGGTGTATGATGACTTATATCATCCAACACATAGAATACGCTATTCTATGAAGAATCTTTCTGTTGATGGCAACCTCATTAATATCCCTTTGTTCTTATGCGATTATACCGAAAAGCTGCTTCGGTTAATCTGATGCTTTTTCATCATGCTACACATTTAATCCTGCCTTGCGTGCTTGTGAATGCTGAAACTGACGTTTGATGCGGTACTCTTTGCCGTCCTTTATAAAGTAGGCTCCCGTCTGCTTGAACCAGAACGACACGCCGTTTTTCACGCAGCAGTCGCGGATGGACAGAACCCATTCGAACTCACAGGGGCGGGCTTGTTGACCCGATTCACCCCCTACGACCACCTGTTCCACCCAGGAACCGATGTCGTAGGGACGTAGGTCGATGGGGCCCAGCAGCGGTTCGCAGATTAATATCTTGTGTTTGATGGGAGCGGCCTTGTAGAGCGGCAAACGTTCATCGGCACGCTTTTGGTTCTCTATGGTGCAACAAATCGTGACATGCCCGTAGCCTTCGCCCCAATCGTCGGGCAAGCCTACCCGGAACCGGTCGATGCGCTTGGTGATGATCATAAACCGCAGATCGCTGCGCTGCCGGATCATCTCCCACGCTTCAGCCCGCCACTCATCGGCATCTTCTACAAAAAAGTCGGACGTAAAACAGGTATAGACCAAACTCCCGGATGGCACTGAATACTCGCCGTTCCGCTTCCGCTTTACCGGGGCATCAAATGACTTCGTTTTTTCCACCACGCTGCTGTCACGCCCCCGTTTGGCATCGCCCCGGTACACATAACAATGCAGGCACCCCTCGCTCACCTTATGGCATCCGTGCCACAAGTTCCACAGTTTAGATTCTCGTTCAATGGCGTTGGTGGGCATGATGCGAAAAGGGTTTTGTACAGAAACAAAGATAAACTACATTTGCAGGATGCCGGTGGAACGGCACGCCAATACGTGTAAAAAATATGAAAATCATCTTTCTGGTAGTAGGAAAAACTAATGAGAAGTGGGTGGAAACGGCCATCGATGCGTACGAGAAACGCATCAAGCATTACGCACCTTTTCAAATCGAGGTGATTCCCGAAGTGAAGGCGGCTAAAAGCCTGACCGAAGACCAGGTGAAGGCGAAGGAGGCCGAATCCATCCTGCCCTGGGTGAAACCGGAAAATTGCGTCATCTTACTCGACGAACGTGGAGAAACATACACCTCGGAAGGATTTGCTACGCTGTTGCAGAAAAAGATGAACGCCGGCGTGAAGAACCTGATTTTCGTGGTGGGAGGGCCTTACGGATTTTCACAGACCGTTTACGACGCCGTCAAGGAACGGTTGTCGCTCTCAAGCATGACACTGACCCACCAAATGGTAAGGGTGCTCTTTGTCGAACAAGTGTACCGCGCCATGACCATCCTGAAAGGCGAACCCTACCACCATCGCTGAACGGATTTTTTCCTGTGGAAAGAAGGTTTTGTGCTAAACCAGAGCTCAAAACTACCCTGGCGGCGGAACGAAAACAGCCTTTATTCAGCTTTACGAAGTCGAACGGCCTTCCTGCGCCGGTACAACTGCCAGGAATTGAAGGTGTTTTGCCACAACACATAAGCGGCCGGACCCAACGACGAAACAGGACTCAGGAACGACTGCGCCATCCAGATGGCAAGGATGGTGTTCTTTTGCCCCAGTGCCTGGCCACCCGAAATTGTTTTCCGGTACCGTCTTCCTACCCGTTTCCCTACGAAAAATTGCAGCGCGCACAGTACCAACGAAAGCAGCGTAATTTCAATGGCCAGTGTTTTGTCCAGGTTGTCCTGGTCCAGCAGGAAGTTAACCGTCCTGGCCGTAACGATAATGAGTGCCAACGCCCAAATGTAGAACGCCATGCCGTGCAGGCTGGTGATCTTGCGGTTTATGGAAGGCAGGAAACGTTGGATAAACCACGCCACCAACAACGGAAGCACGAGCAACGGCATCACTTTGAGGCTGATCAGGCTGAACGAATGCCAAAAGGTCAATGCCGCGTGTTGGCCGATCAGGGAAAAGAGCACCGGAGCCGTAATGGCTACAACCAGGTTGCAGGCCAGCGTGTAGGTGGTCAGGGCCGCCACACTGCCGCCAAGCATGCCCGTAACCACTGCCGCCGAGGTGGCTGTAGGTGCCAGTACGCATATCAACGCACTTTCGGCCAAAATTGGATTGACCGGACGCAGTGCCAAATAAAACAACAGGCTGCCAACCACTTGAAAACCAATGAGCCACAGCTGAAACGACGTGATCCTGACTTTGCGCGCCTTGAGTTTGCTGAACGTAAGCAGCAGCATGACAAAAATCAGGGTGGGAATGATGACGGAAAGTTCGGTAAAAAATCCATGGAAAAGGGTGCCGGTAATCATCGCCAGGGGCAAGGTCCAATCTTTGATAAAATGCAGGATGGTTTTCAACGACGTGTCAGGTTGGTCTCCGGAATGAGAAACCGGAGAGGGAAATTCTGTATGCAAAAGTAGTTTTTATCGATGGCATGACCAATCTTTTCCCTGCCTTTTTTTGTTTAGTCAATAAGGATAGGGTTGCTGCGCAAAAATGCTTCATATATGGATAATATGTTTAAAATCAGGGAGATGTCCCGTGACGAGCTAAGCCTTGCCATCGCATGGGCCAAGGAAGAAGGGTGGAATCCTGGCACGACAGACTTCGATAGCTTTTATGCTGCCGACCCGCACGGCTTTTTGATGGGTTACGAGGGAGAGGAACCGATAGGTTGCATCTCAGCAGTACGATATGGTTCGACATTTGGTTTTATCGGATTGTATTACGTGAAACCGCATTTTAGAAAGCAGTTGTTCGGTTATTACCTGGGGAGAGCAGGATTGAAGCGGTTGGAAGGAAGGACCATCGGTATAGACGGATTGCTCGACCGTTTGGATGGATACCAACGGATGGGTTTTCGGTTGGCGTTCAAGAACTATCGTTACAAGGGGAAGGGCGGGGTGTATGGCCAATCAAACCGGTACGTCAAACCACTTACGGAAGTTCCCTTCATTCATGTGGCGGAATACGACGCCCCATTTTTCCCGGATGATCGGCGTGGTTTTTTGAAAAGTTGGATTTGTCAGGAGGGAACACGTGCCTATGGCTATGTGAATAGGGGGAAAATGGAAGGATACGGGGTGATCCGACCTTGTTTCGAGGGCTACAAGATCGGGCCATTGTTTGCGGACACACCTTTTGTGGCCGATGCCTTGTTCTCGGCATTGGTGAGTGAAATACCGTACGACACCCTGTTTTTTCTGGATTTGCCCGATAAGAACAGTGCGGCTGCACGATTGGCCGAAAAATACGGAATGAAACCTGCTTTTCGCACGGCCAGGATGTTCAAGGGAAGCATACCAGAGTTGCCCCTGGAGCGTATGTACGGCATGACTTCGCTTGAGCTCGGTTGATCAGTCGCGGCCCCTGGCCTTTCGGATTTGAGTGGAGGAAATGTCCATCTGGGGCGCGTTCAGTATTTTCACCCGTTTCCACCCGGCAGGGACGCGGTTGGTGGCACCAGGACGAGGGTAGACCAGGATGTCGTGGTGTTCCAGCAAGTATGCGTAGTCCTTCCAGCGAGTGAACACGTCCAGGTTGTCCCCCCCAATGATGAGCACGAATTCCCGGTCTGGAAAACGTAGGGTTGCCGCCCGCAGGCAGTCGACCGTATAGGACGGTATGGGCATTGTACATTCAAAATCAGAAACCAGCAACCCGGGGTGGTTGGCCAGCGCGTCGCGTACCTCCAGGAGGCGTTTATCTGCATCTTCAGGGTCGGCCGTGGCCTTTAATGGATTCTGGGGGCTGACCACGAACCACACTTCGTCAACCAGGCCGGTTTCCCTTAGGTATTCGGCCAGGCGGATGTGTCCCTCATGGATAGGGTTGAAGGAGCCACCGAAATATCCGGTACGGATAAGCGGTTGAGGACTCCTCATGGAGCTGCGTTGGGTGTAATGAAGTCCCTGACAGTCTCCAGACAGCGGAATTTGGCCCTCTCCAATTCGTCGTTGACAATGGTTACGTCGAAAGAGGGTGCGAACGTGAGTTCCCACGAGGCTTTGTCCACCCGCTCCTGAATGACGGCAGCCGTGTCGGTGCCCCTGTGTTCCAGGCGTTGGCGCAGAATTTCGATGCTGGGGGGTTTGATGAAAACGGAAATGGCCTTGTCGCCGTAGTGGCGTTTGATGTTGAGGCCTCCCTTCACGTCAATGTCCAACAGGACGTTGTGACCTTCGGCCAGCATGCGGTCCACCTCGCTGCGCAATGTGCCGTAGTATTTGTCGGTGTACACTTCTTCCCATTCCAGAAAGGCGCCCTCCTGGATTTTCAGCCTGAAATCTTCGGGAGACAAAAAGAAGTAATCGAAGCCGTGCCGTTCAGTGGGGCGGGGAGGACGGCTGGTGGCCGAGACCGAAAAGCTCAGGTTGAGCCCCTGTGCAAGCAGCCAGCGTACCAAGGTGGTTTTGCCCGACCCTGACGGGGCTGAGAAAATGACAATCTTACCTTCTTGCATGTCAAAGCACGTTTAATACTTGTTCCTTGATTTGCTCCAACTCGTCCTTCATGCATACGACGGTCTGTTGCATCAAGGTATGGTTGGATTTGGATCCCAG
>CAYTIY010000111.1:6638-7495 GCA_964438045.1 uncultured Bacteroidales bacterium
GGGTGTTGATCTCGCGGCCGATTTCCTGTGTGATGAAGCCCAGTTTCTTTCCCTGACCTTCTCCGTCCTGCATGGTCTTTCGGAAGTACTGGCAATGATTGGCCAAACGTGCCTTTTCTTCGTTGATGTCCAGTTTTTCGATGTAGTAGATCAGCTCCTGTTCAAAGCGGTTTTTGTCGTAATCACCTTCACTGATGCGTTCCAGAGAGTCGGTGATGCGGCTTTTGATACCCTCAATGCGTTCGCTTTCGTAGCGTTTGATGTCTTCAAGCAAGTGCTCAATGCGACCAATTTTTTCTTCAAAAATGGAAGCCAGCATGGCTCCTTCCTGGATGCGGAAGTCGATCATCCGGTCGATGGCCGTGTTGACGGCCTCACGTACATGTTCCAGGTCGGCTTGGTCGGGTTCCTGGTTGTCAAACCGGACCACGTCCGGCATCTTGAGCAACAGCGACCAGGGGTCTGTCGGCGGAGCGATGCCGACCACGTCGGCTGTATCCTGCAGCTGTTTCAGGTAGGCAGAGAAAGCCTCCGTGTTGATCTGTTGCAGGTTTTCCTTTGATCCGTTGTCCAGGCTCAAGTTGCATTCCACCTTTCCCCTGATTACCCGTCGCTGTATTTCGTTACGGATGTCCATTTCCAGTTCCCGATACCCTGAAGGTGATCGAACGGACAAGTCCAGTTGTTTGCTGTTCAACGATTTGATTTCGACGGTAAGGGTTTTTCCTTTGGCCTCGCAGGTGGCTTTGCCAAAGCCTGTCATGGATAACAACATAGTGCGCGTATTTTCTACAAAAGTAATTTTATTTATTGAAAGAGGGGGGCATGTGCGGCCTTTTTTGTACTTTTACAACCCG
>CAYTIY010000112.1:0-7425 GCA_964438045.1 uncultured Bacteroidales bacterium
CGATCTTCCCATGAACGATTATGTGAAGGAATACAAACCGGTGATGGATGCCTATGGCATAGCCATGACCCTGCTTATCACGCCGGAAACGTCCGATGAGCGGATCAGGGCCATCGATGAACAGACCGACAGCTTTGTATATATGGTATCGTCTGCTTCCATTACCGGCGCCCAGCAATCATTCAACGACCAGAAGACGGCTTATTTCAGGCGTATCAACAATATGGGACTGAAGAACCCGCGGCTTGTAGGCTTTGGTGTTTCCAACAAGGCAACCTACGAGGCAGCTTGTGCCTACGCGGCTGGTGCCATAGTGGGCAGTCGGTTTATTGAGTGTCTGAAAGAAACACCTTCGCCAGAACAGGCTGTATCAATGTTACTCGAGGTTCTTTCGTAAACACACGTTGGCAACCAAAGGGGGTTGCTGGTTGGAATAAGGTTGAATAGTTGTTAAAAACCGGAATTTATAGCGGAATGCGTGAAACATTTTTGGGCTTTCATACGTCTTCCGAATATATAAGGCACCAAACGCCGATTAACTTTTACTACAATGAAACAACTTTATTCAAATCAGGCAAACCGCCGGTATCGTTCCGTTATCAGACAGGTCGTGAACGGTATATTCAAGTCCAGGCATATGGCTTCAGTGATGCTCATTTCAGCCTGTTTGTGTGCAGGATCTGTTGCATGGGCTCAGACAAGAGGTGCTAATAACGAGACTTCAAGACGTTCGTCCACACGTACCGAAAAAGCCAGCGACGCTCGTACGGAAAAGAAAGCAACGGAAAAGAAAGCAACGGAAACCCGATCGGCCACAACACAACGTGAAGCCGTCAAAAAGGAAGCTGAAAAGCAGCGCGAGACTACCCGGCAACAAGAGACCTCCAGGCAACGGGATGCGTCAACCCGACGTGAGACGGAACGGGAGGAATCCGCTCAGCAGCGTAGTACGGTCCAGCAACAGCAACAGCAACAGCAACAGCAACGGGGTGCGGATATTCGCCAGAACAACGGTCAACGCAGACCGGTACAGACTGAAGAAAGTGTACGTGGAGGCAGACCGGCCGATTCCAGGGTTGCTCCGTCAACCCGAATGAGCAGTGGATACCGCCCGGTAGCTGATGGAAGAAGACCTGTCCGAACCAAGGTTCAGATAATGGATCATCGTTACAAACACGATCGTGAACGCTGCGGCATTTGTTTTGGCGTCGGGTTTATTTTTGCGCACGACAACATTCATAGGATTCGCTGTTCCCATTGTTACGGAAGGGGATTTGCACTCGACTACTTCATCGATCTGGACGATGTTTGTCCATTGTGTTACGGATCGGTTTCTGTTTACGGAGACATACACCGTCGTACCAAACAAAGTACTGCCCGTTATGTGAGCAACCGCTTGGATGACATCTTGAATCTGTCTCGTTCGCAAGAACAGCGTATTTATCGAATCGTTTTGGAATACCTCAGGGAAAGCCGGTACAGCGACTGGTATGATTGGGTGGTGATAAGAGATCGAAAAATAATGAGGGAACTTAGTTTCCGTCAGCGTGAGCGATACATTGATTTTATGAATGAACTGGACAGCAGGGACTTTTGTGACAGGTGCTTCGGTTATTTCTAACGTAAGGTGTACTCATGCATCCAAATTAAATGAAAAAATTCCGGGACAGGCACCTTCCTGATCTCGGTTTTTTTTTATTTTTTTGCCACATTGACCGATAAGGATTAAACCTTTCAGAAAACCAATACTCTAACGAGTGAAGTAACCGAATAGAAGTTATTAACCAAATTAATCTTTCGTATGAAAACACGTAAAACATTTTTTATTGCCGCAATGGTGGCTGTCAGCGGTCTTGTTATCGCTCAAGGTTTCGGTGGTGGTATGGGTGGTGCCCGCATGTCGACCACTGATCGCGCCAACAGAGAAGCTGAACAACTGAAAACAGCCTTGACCTTGGATGCAGGTCAGGTAACCAAACTGAAAGAAGTAAGCCTTAAATTTGCCAAGCAAGACTCAGTTAGCATGGCAGCTATGATGGCCGGTGGCGGTCAACCCGATTTTGAAAAAATGAGAGAGCAAAGAACGGCTACCCAGGAAGCAAAGACGAAAGAAATCAACGCTATCCTGACTCCCGATCAGCAAGCTAAATATAAGACCTACCAAACTGAACAACAGCAACGTCGTCAACAAGGTATGGGCGGTGGCATGGGTGGTCCTCAACAATAATCGAACCATCGATGTATAAATAAAAAGGACCGGCGTGTTTTTTAGGGTATTGGTTCAAATACGCTGGAACTATAGCGGCCTCGGAGAGATTCGAGGCTGCTTTTTTTTATGGCACTGACTAAGATGTACTATTCCGGGAATCAGAATAGGATTCATGAGGGGATACCTTCAATCCTGGCAATGTGTACTGCTTTTCTCAAGTGGCTGATGTCCAATGTCGATTCCCCGTCAACCAATTGAAATGAAGCAACCCTCATTCCTTCCAAACTGTAGATTTCGGTACGCAACGATTTTCCTGTCCGATTGAAGAACCGGAGAGTCTGGCGGTTTTTGTCGGTCGTGACTTCCACCTCTTTCAACGTGTTGGTTTGTGTCTGCTCCATTCCGACAATGACGGATGGTTGGGTATACAAAGGTTGGTTGTAGTAACTCTTTAGGTTTTGTTTTTCAATGGTGGGTTCGTTGAGTACAAAAACCTTATCTGAACCGTCCGGATAACGTCCTACACTCTTGTAGGTGTTAATCAGCGTGTAGGATAAGGAATCAACCAGTGTAATTCCCGAGGTTTGCAATTCGGAGAGAAATACCTGTCCACCCTCCTTGGCCAACTTGAAGGTGGCATGGTGGCTCCCCCTGGTCGGTTCATTGCTGCACCAGACAATCAGGTAACCCCGGGGTGGAATGGTTTTGACCGATCCTCCGGAAAGAGCGAACAAACTCAAGTTGGAGGCTGTGTTTGATAAGAAAAACCTGTCCAGGTCTATGGTTGCATCCGAATTGTTGTAGAGTTCCACCCAGTCTTCAGTTTTAAAGAAGTTATCCGCAAAAATAGGATTGGATGCGCTTAATTCGTTGATATACAGACCTGATCTTCTGGCAGTGAGCATGGATCCATACACGGCCTTGACCGAGGTGGAATCGGTTAGCGATAAGGTGAGGGTGGGCGATTCTACACGTTGTTCCGGTTGGCCTTTAATACGTACCGACCAGTGTTGGAACGTTTTCTCTGCAGCGTATGTTGGTGCTTCCAGGGTGAACGGCATACCTTTGAAATAGCGTCCATCGTAGGGTAGAACTGGTATTTCGAGGGAATTGAATTGCAGCGTGACTGGATGGCTTGTTGCTATGTTCAGGATATAGGCGGAATCCAGATTGAAATTTGTCCGCAGGTTCCTATATGCAGCTTCCCTGAAGTATAAGGTGCTGTCTTTATGGTATCTGATGCTGTAATGCAGTTCGTTGCGGTATTTGTGCGCAATGTTCCACCGATTGGCGTGAATCACGTATTCGCTGTCGATTTTCTTCAGGATACTGTCCAACAGGCTGTTTGCTCTGTCCGGCCTGAATACGGAGCCAGCTATCAGACACTGGGTGTCTATGTAGCGTTGCTTGAAGGTGTCGTTCTTCAGTAAATAAAGAATCATCCTAAGCGAGAAATTGGTATAGGTGCTGTTAATAAATTCTCCCAGTAGGTTTTTGTTGGTGTGTTTGTACCCGTTGTCCAAGTCTTGAAGGATCCAGCGCCACCGTCCGTCTGTTTTCGAGGCGTACAGCTTTTGGTTGTTTCTTGGCCAGTCTTCGTTACTGATGAACAATTCCATGGCCATGTAGTTCAGGTAGCTGTCAATGTCAAACAGTTGGATTGCCTTGTTGTAATTAGAATCCCGGGTTAGGTCTGCTGTCGATATGAATTCCTTCATCGTGATGTAATTCAGCAGGTTGCCCGATGCGGCTTCCTCCTTCCAGTTATTCTCAACCACATCGATAGTTGGTTCGTCCAAACCCCTGTTGGAATAAATGAAATCTTCATTGTGACGTTCCTGCAAGTACATATACCCCCAATAGGTACCGTTGATGTAAACCACGGCCGGATTGATGGCCTGATGCTCCAGATTCAACACACCGGCTGCCGATTGCAGGAATCCGTCTCTGATGCCACCTTCTTTCCAATCCTGACCACCATTACGAAGCAAGATGCTTTTGAAACGTAGGTTGGGCTTTTCGGGAAAAAAGTCGTAATTGAGCCGGTTGTTGCCGAATCGCTTGGATGCCTTGATTTTCAGCGATTTCTGTGCGTAGTGCCGGGTGGCATTTCCACTGATGGCCAGGCCTACTACTTGGTTCAGTACCTGCTTGTTCGTGGGTTCTACCAGCTCGAAGTGGGCCGGTCGTGTCCAATCTTGGTTGTAGTTGGCTGGAGCTGTGGTGGAACCGCCGGCAACAATGCCGTTGGTGCCTACCGTGTGAATGCCGATGATGGAATCGTATAAGTACGTACTGTCTATGGTAAGAAAAACCACAGGCAAATCGGGTTTGCGTTCGTTGATCAGGTAGGTGGCAGCGGAGATGGGGCCGGTCAGATAACCGTCCGCATAGGCCTGGGCCCTAAGTGGAGCCGTCTTTTCAATGAGAATGGGGGTGCCGTTGTACCGGGGGTGCGCCTTGGTGGGGTTTGAACCGTCCAAGGAATAATGGATGGAAGCCCCTGGGGTGAGGCATTGCAAGGTGACGCTGACGGGAGAGGTGTAAAAACCGCCGGGCTGTGACAATTGAGGAGCAGCAACAACCTGCGTTCCGGTTGAAGAACCGTTGTTACTGGCATTATGGGTGGAAGCCAAGAAATAGCCGAACGTACCGCCACCATCGGAAGAGCGTCCCCACGACACATTGGTGTACTGGATGGGGTAGGATACGATGTCGTAAACCAAACCGGTTTTTTCAGCGATGGAAATCAATCCACCGCTGGCGTCCAGATCCAGAAACAGACCGTTGCCATCGTAGGCCTCGTCGTTCAGCCAGATGGAGGCGTATCCGTGCGGAGGCAACCATCTGTCGTACAGTAGTCTGTATTTAAGAGGGTTGCCCGATTCATCAGAAAAACGGTAGTTTTTCAGGTTAAGAGAATCACCCGTTGTGTTGTAAAACTCAACCCACCCCGTGAAGTCCCAATTGGGATCTAGTTCGTTGGAAATATTGCAAACAGAAAGCTCATTGATGACAATTTTCTGTGCCGATAATCCAGGATTCCAGGTGCAGAATGCCACCAGAATCATCAACCATGGGATGTGAATCAAACGGTTCATGTTTTTTAGGTATATAGCAAATATACCAAAAAATGAATTAGTTGATGTGCATTATCCGTTAAAACGGAGTCCATCGGAATCGGCTGACACCCGTATGGTTTGTCCCGGCTCAAGTTGTTGGCTGATCAATTGCCTGGAGAGTTCGTTGAGTAGGTACCGCTGGATGGCCCGTTTGATGGGGCGGGCACCGAACTGCGGA
This sequence comes from uncultured Bacteroidales bacterium, assembly GCA_964438045.1. Classification (GTDB taxonomy): domain Bacteria; phylum Bacteroidota; class Bacteroidia; order Bacteroidales; family UBA1402; genus UBA8389. The sequence continues at coordinate 5,510 of CAYTIY010000112.1, forward strand.
TCAAAACCGGCATCGGTGAGCCAATCCACTGCCTCGTCGCTGATTTCGAGTCGGACACCATTTTCTTCCAATTGCCGCACAGCCGGTTTTAGTTGAAGGTTGACAATCTGACGAATTTCTTCCCGTGTTAGCGGCGTGAACATGATCAACTCATCGACACGGTTCAGGAACTCGGGTCGAATGCTTTGCTTGAGCAACTCGAAAACGGTGTTACGGGTCTTTTCAATGAGTGCTTCTCTGTTTGATTCGGTGAGGTGCTCGAAGTTCTCACGGATCAGGTTGGATCCAATATTGGATGTCATGACTATGATGGTGTTCTTGAAGTTGACCACCCTGCCTTTGTTATCGGTCAGGCGACCGTCATCCAGCACCTGCAGCAACACGTTGAACACGTCGGGATGTGCTTTCTCAATTTCATCAAACAGCACAACTGAATACGGCTTGTGCCGGATGGCTTCAGTCAATTGGCCTCCCTCATCGTACCCCACATATCCGGGAGGTGAGCCGATCAAACGCGTGACGGAGAACTTTTCCTGGTATTCCGACATGTCAATACGGGTCATCTTGTTCTCATCATCAAACAGGTAATCGGCCAGAGCCTTGGCTAGTTCGGTTTTACCCACACCTGTAGTTCCCAGGAAAATAAAGGAACCGATTGGACGTTTGGGGTCGCTCAGTCCGGCACGGCTCCGGCGAACCGCATCTGAAACCGCGCAAATGGCTTCATCCTGCCCGATGACGCGCTTGTGCAGTTCTTCTTCCAGGTGCAGAAGTTTGTTTTTCTCGGTCTGCATCATTTTGTTCACAGGAATGCCCGTCCAACGTGAAACCACGTCGGCAATATCCTGACTGTCCACTTCTTCCTTGATCATGGGGTTGTCTGCCTGTAAGGCGTGCAATTGTTTTTTTGCCTCCTCTATATGGGCATCCACTTCCTTGATCTTTCCGTAACGGATTTCGGCCACTTTGCCATAATCACCTTCCCGTTCTGCCTTGTCGGCCTCAAACTTCAAGTTCTCCACATCAATCTTGCCTTGCTGGATGATGTTTACCAAGCTCTTTTCGGCGTTCCATTTGGCTCTCAGCGAGCTGCCCGCTTCTTTGAGATTAGCGATTTCCTCGTTGAGCTGCGCCAGCTTCGACCTATCGTTTTCCCGCTTGATGGCTTCCCGCTCGATTTCCAGCTGCATGATGCTCCGCTCGTTCTTGTCAAGTTCCTCGGGAACAGAGTCTACTTCCAATCGCAGCCGGGCGGCAGCCTCGTCCATCAAATCAATGGCTTTGTCAGGCAGGAAGCGGTCGCTTATGTAGCGGCTGGAGAGTTCGACGGCGGCCAGGATGGCTTCGTCCTTGATGCGCACCTTGTGGTGGTTTTCGTAGCGTTCTTTCAAACCGCGCAGGATGGAAACCGTACTGGCTTCATCCGGTTCGTTCACGTGTACAATCTGAAATCGGCGTTCCAGGGCTTTATCCTGTTCGAAGTATTTCTGGTATTCGTTGAGTGTCGTAGCACCGATGGCGCGCAATTCACCCCTGGCAAGAGCGGGCTTCAGAATGTTGGCTGCATCCATGGCGCCTTCTCCCTTACCGGCACCCACCAATGTGTGGATTTCGTCGATAAAAAGGATGATCTCTCCTTGAGCTTGGATGACTTCGTTCACGACCGACTTGAGCCGTTCCTCAAACTCGCCCTTATACTTGGCGCCGGCCACCAAGGCACCCATATCGAGCGAATACAGTTGCTTGCTTTTCAGGTTTTCCGGGATATCGCCACGGACAATGCGGTGAGCGAGTCCTTCGGCTATGGCTGTTTTTCCGGTACCCGGTTCTCCAATGAGGATGGGGTTGTTTTTGGTACGACGGCTCAGGATCTGCAGCACCCGACGGATTTCCTCATCCCTGCCGATCACCGGGTC
>CAYTIY010000113.1:0-5954 GCA_964438045.1 uncultured Bacteroidales bacterium
CATATTCCCGGACGAAAGGGGAGCGTTGATAGAGCTTAAAAAAAACAAATCCTCAGGTTTTGCAATTGATCCCCTTTCGCCTATTAAAAGGAAGCAGGAACTTGTTTAGGAAGAAACTGATCCCTTGTTACAGGTTGGCGCTCAAAGAGCTGTCCTTAAGGGCTTTCAAGATGCCTTGTTTTGAAATGGGTGCCGGTTGTACCGCAAACTCAGGAATGTTGAACGACTTGAACGATCGCTCGTAGAAGGAAGGATCTTTCTGTGGCAAGATAAACGGTTTGCTGAAGTGCCCATTTCCATCAAAATAAGCCAGGTACAAACGGGTGTAGCCGGCATCCTCTCGTCTGGAGCTGAAAATAATCCATTTACCATTTGACGACCAGGAATGATAACTTTCCACATCAGGACTGTTAATTTCCTCTACATTTCGATAGGTTCCTGATTTTAGGTCCATCAGGTATAGGTCGCTGCTGCGGTGCCAGATGTGGAAGTTGCCGTGGTTAGCCATGGTAAAGAGAAGGAAACGGCCATCGGGTGAGACCCTGGGCAACGTGGCGCTTTTTCCGATTGAGTTGGCACTGATTACGGTGTCGGCCTGTCCAAAGGTCCGGGTGGCCGGATCAAAGGTCTTTCGAACCAGGTTGTACCGAATGGTGGCGTACTTCTCAATCGTTTCAGCCTCGCTGTTGTCTGTTGTGGGTTTAAAATAGGCTGAAGAAAAATAAAGGTATTTTCCATCGGGACTCCAGTATGGAAACGTTTCCAGCCAGTTATCTGATATCTCAATCGGAGAAAGACGGTTGTTGTCCACATCGTACAATACCAGATCGGATTTGTCATCGAGCACCTCGACCTTGTCCAGGTCTTTGGTGTTGAAGTTTTGACCAATCACATTGACCGAATAGGCAATCAGGTTCAAGGTGGGATGCCAACTAGGGTAAACCGTATTTCCAATGAAGGCTGGATTTTTCAGGTTTACTTTGGTATATCGACCATTTTTCACGAACATGGTGCATCCGTTCTCCCCCCTAATATGCAGTTGCATGCTTCCTTGTTTGTTGTAATTCTGAAAGGAATGGCAATTGACGCATTGTGCTTTTTCGTTGACTGACTGGTTCATGTTGTTATACAACACGTTCACCTCATTGTTCTCCAGGTTTCTTTGATTGATCGACATCCCTTCATACAACGTGTACAACGGAGCGATATAACGATAAACGACATAGTTGTCAATTGGTTCTCGGGCAATGTCGTTCTTAACGAGGGGATATCGGATCCATGCTCCGTTCTTTTTGGCATAGACTTCAATAGTGAGGGCTTCACCTTTGTTGGAATTGAGCAGGTCTTTCCATTTTCTTGGGCTTATCTTGACTTCTTTCCCTTTGATTATCAGTGGCTTTCCATTCGTGGATCGAATGCACGTCACAAAATCTTCGGCCTCGTTCTTGATGTTGAAGTTCAACGGAGCGATGTTGCAAGGAAGCGTGATGCCACCGTAATCCGGTTTCAGGCGCAGGGTGTCACCGGTTTCCGTATACGTGTCTGGCAGGTGTGTGCATGCCATCATGGGTAAGAGCAATCCCAAAACGAGCAGGGGTGTCAAGTGTACCTTCATAATCAAGAGGAGTATGGGGCGTGTTTGGTGTTATTATCTGGGGTAGAGTGATTATTGATAAATGAAAAATAATACCAATAGGTGTCGCCAAAAGGAACCTTGAAGAAATCCCTGACCTCGTAGTCTTTCTTACCAGAATATTCTTTGATCATTGATAGGAATTGGTTGAATCGGTTGACTACCGCAGGATCAAATGTGCTTGGATCGATGTAATTTGTTTTTTGAAGGTGATTGAACAACAGAGCCGCTTCCTGAATGTGTACGGGAACTCGTCGGCCGTATTGTTGGGTCCATAAGAAATAAGCAGGCCAAAATTGATTGGGATTTTTTAAATCCATGTTGGCAAGCAAGCACAATTCAACCATTTCGGGAGGACCGCCCACGGTGAAAGCAAAGCGAATCCGCAGGTAATCTTCCATCTTTGAATGGTCGGAATCGAGGTAGTCGTTATAATCCGTCAGGGCAATCACCTTTCTGTATGTCGGCTTTTTTTCCAACAGGGATGGGTCATCGATGTATCGTGCCAGTTCCCTTGCCTGCGACTTGTAAAACAGGCTGGAGGCCAACAGTTGGTTGTATTTTCTGGCCAGTTCCTTTTGTCCGTTGACCGCGCAACTCAAAACGAAATACTTGAGGATGGAGGGACTTGGTCCAAACTCGACCATGTTTTCCATACACCATTTGTAACAATAGTTCATTTTACCGTACTGGAAATAGAAAAAAGGCCCAGCGATGTACGTATCGAAAAGACCACGCGGAGTGTTTCTGATTTTGTTTCCATCCTTGTAATGATACATCAGATCGCTCTGTTTGTCCAGCTTATACAGAGCCAGGTTGGTGTGCATAGCCATGAGGCGGCTAGGTTCGTCATTGGCTTTCTGTGCCAACGAGAGTACCCCGTTCCAGTCACCGCGTTCGGAGGCTTCCATCATCTTCAATTCGGTTTGGTAGTCCTCGTCCTTGAACGATTTGTTATCGACAAGAATGACTGTGGCTAGCAGAAGCACGGGTGGAATAAAGCGGTACAATCCTGTTGAAAAACGGTTGCTCCCGGAAATAAGGGAGAATACAACCATGCATGCCGCCAACAACTTGTACGGAAGCCACAGCGGACGTTCGCCATCGGTATTCCAGTAGTCGGGTAGGTTGGAGAAATACAGCAGTTTTTGTGGCGTCGAATCGTATACCCATACGTCGAAAATCCGGGGTGTCACCACAATGAAAAGAATGGCAGTCAAGGTGGGTATCAGGTGAGCGAAACGTTTCTCTCTTATGGCGTATTTTAAGGAAAAAACGGCCATGAGAAATGTGCCTGCAAGACCGTATATTCCGGCTACAGGATACGCTACAAGGGTGTACAGGGCAATTATCAATGATTGGGGCAGGGCTTTCCTGGCTTTTTTACCCAATAAGGCGCCGGATAGGGTTACCAGTGTTCCCAACAGTCCTACGTAGGCAAATGCTTCAAGTTTGAGGATGTAAATCATGTATCCGTTCTGTGTCATTGCCAACACCAACAGCAGGGAGGGAATCAACGCCAACGGATACATCCATCCCTTCAGATTGAAGGCTTTGGCTGTAAATCCTACGACCAGTAGCAACAGGGCGGTAAACAGGCATGCCCCCAACCAGGGAAACAGAAAAAATGCATTGAGAAATGTCGCCACGTAAATTGAAAGACCGCCTACTGCCGAAAGACAATCCCTAAGGTAGGTGATATCGGTGAGGAAGATCGATTGGTCATGTAGTTCCCACAGAACAATCCGGTTCGTGAGGATGGTCTCGTAAAGGACAAAGGCACAAAAAGAGACGAGCAACAGAAATATGCCCCATTTTTTGGAAAGGAGTCTCTCCAGCCATGCGGGCGTCTTTTTAACGGTTGTCTTCGTGTCTTTTCCAACCGGAATCTTTTCGGTCTTGCCGGGTTTCCGGCTGTTTGGCCGATGAGTGGTAGACGGGCTGTTTTTTGTCTTGATCGGTGTGTTTTTCATGCAATCCAAATTTTTCCTACGGTGTATCTGATGTTTGCATACGAATGGAGTTGACCACTTAGGCGAACGCTTCCCCTTCGATTTCCATCAGCAGGTTATCCCGGCATACATCGGCCTGAACGTATGAAACGGGAATACCTGGGAATTTCGATTCGCAAATGACCCTGACCACGTCCAGGTTGGTTGGATCTTTTACGTACACCCGTAAAAAGTTGAACCGGAAAGCCTTGTCCTGTTTGGTGACAGCAGGAGCGATCAATTCCAGCATGTTGTTGATGGCTACCTCTGTTTGCTTGTCGACATCACCCAGTCCTACCGTTTCCTGACCCAGAATTGCGGCAGTGCCTGAAACAATCACGATGGAGTCATTGGGAAAATTCAATAACTTGGCTCGTTCAAATAGGGGTGGATTCTTGTGCTTCCCGTTCAGCGTGTCGCCAATAAGATGCTGTTGCGCATATTGGTAGGCATTCTCTTGCTTGGGATTGCACAATCCGATTTTCTCCACGAAAGAGTCGGACTTGATGGCTATGAAGTCGATGGAAAAAGGGCCTGTTTTAACACCAATCCCGGTTGCAGCCGGGTATCCTTCTGCAAACAACGTCTTGGCATACCAACTTTTTCGGATTTCATTGAATGCCTGGTAGTGTTGAATGAGTTTCCCTCCGGTGAATTCCGTTTTCAGAATGCCGGGTACGTAATTCCATTGGCGGACTATGTCCGATAGGGACATCCCTTCATTACGAAGCAGTTCATAGAGGATACTGAAGGTTTCTTCCGCCTGTTCGTTTATGCTTGCGGTGAATTTTCGGTGATGAAGCCCCATTCCCCAGATGGATGTTCCGGTTTCCGAATGATGGCGGGTGTACCGGTAACCATTGTGCATCAGGTATTCGGTTTTGCTGTCAGGGTTGTCAATCCACATCTCGATACAAATCGGACAGCAACCGGGCTGTGCCAGTACGTTGAACGGAAACATCCATCCCCTGTTCTCAATGGCCGTGCAAATGGTGCGATAGGTAGTATGGTAGGCATCGGAATCAATGGCGTTCACAAAGAACGTGACACCCAACAAGGCGTTTGTTTTAGTCTGTTGGTGGATAGAGTGGAGGCAATCGGTGAGACAGTCATCGAAAGAATCTGCAGTGGAGGAATTGAAAACGACACGATGAATCATTGCGTAATGGTCTGAGGCATGCAAAAGTACGTAATAATTCCGTTAGGCTGTGTCAAAGCCCGATAAAAAACATCAATTAGTTTTTATCAAACTGGTCCATCCAGTAAACCAACATGCGAAGTTGGCTGGTTGCTGTTCGTTCGGGTATACATTCGGGTGTGTTGCACGATTGGAACACCTGTTGGTTGTATTCCGGATGACGTTGTGGTAAGGCAAATGGCTTGTGGACCATGCCTTCTTTGTCTAGGTATGCTATGTACAAACGGGCAAAACAGCCATCCTCACGGTCTGAACAGAAAATAATCCAACGTCCGTTGGAAGACCAACACGCTTGATTGTCAGCTTCGGGACTATTCAAGATATCAAGCTTCTGCCAGGTCCAGTTTTCGGTGTTCATTAAACAAAGATCACATCCGTTGTTCCATATGGGGGCGTTGCCTGTTTCTGTCAGGCAAAAAAGTAGGTGATTCCCATCGGGCGAGATGCTGGGTAAGATGGCGCTTTTTCCTAGCAATGAAGCGTTAAGCAGGGTATCGGCCGGTCCAATGGAGGCGGTTGATGGATCAAACCGTCGGCGCGTAAGGTTGAATTGAACGGTTGTCGGGGCTACTCCGGTGCGTTTGACCGGGACTGAGATGGACGAGAACAGCAACGTGCCGTTTTGGTTCCAGGAAGGAAATGCCTCCAAAACTCCTGCGCTTACTTTTGTTGGTTTGGTCGTCTTGGCGTTTTTATCGGTAGTCATAAACTGAATGTACGACCCGTTGTTGAACGGGTGGGCTATTTCTCTGTCCAACAATGATATAAAATCTCCCTTGCGGTTAACGGCACAAGCAAGCAAGGGTAATTTCGGGTGACAGGCAGGAAAGAGCGATTGAGTCAGTGACTGTTCGTTTGTTTGGTTGATGTGTGATTTCTTGAACAGGACTTTTTCCTCAAACGACTCCAGATTGCGTTGAACCAGGGTGATGCTGCCCAGCTCAGTAAAGGAAGGTTGCACCATTCGGTACACCACCCATGTGTCAATGGGTTCTGGGGCAATCTGATATCTGATGGTTGGGAAATGAAACCAAACACCGTCTCGCTTGACATAGACAGTTGCCTGAATGGTATTACCCTTATTGATCTCAAGCATTTTTTTCCACCGGCGTTCGTGAATTCGGACGTCATT
>CAYTIY010000113.1:6054-7222 GCA_964438045.1 uncultured Bacteroidales bacterium
GGTAGAACAAGGTCGCCTTAAGTTGTTGGTTGAATTTGGTCGCCAATTTGTCCTTTCCTACAGCGTGTGCGGCAAGGGTGGCATACTTGAGAACGTAGGCATTGGTTCCGTGCAGGGCCATCTGCTTCATGCTCCAGCGCAAGGCACTGCGGGAGTCGCCATACTCGTAACAGATCATCGCACCCGACAACGTCGAAGTGGTGACTGCTGTCGGAGCCTTCATCAGATCTAGTTTGTAGAGGGCCAGTTCTGTATAGGGTGTCGCATGTGGAGATTGCTCACCGTCCTGTCGGTTGGAAAGCCGGAGCACTTCCTGCCAGTTGCCTGTCGAGAAGGCTTTTTCCATGGCTAATTCGGTCAAAAAAGACGTGTCCTTGTACCCGCTGAGATTAACCGTCAACAACGTTGCAGCAAGCAACAAGAGGGGCGAAAACCGTTGAACCGGTGTAACCGGGGTGTCATGGGATCGTATCGGGAGCGCCAGTGCCATTACGAGCAAAGAACTAGCCAGCAGGATATAGGGCAACCACAGGTGTGCTTCTTTGGGCTGGAATTCAGGCAGCAGGGCTGCAAAGGGAGGGATGCCATCACTTTCAGTGAACAGTATGTTTTCTATCAGCAAGGGCAGCATACTCAAACTGGCAGCGCCAATCAATATGGGCATCCAGACCCATTTGTCGTGTGTCGACTTTGACTGGCCAAGGGTGGACACAAGCATGAGCAGTGTCCCTGCCAAGGCATAGGCTCCAAATAAAGGAAAAGCGAGCAAGGTCCATCCGAAAAGAAAGCCGGAACGGGCATATTTTCCCGTAGTTTTTCGATAAAACAGAAAGCCTGTAAGCAGTGCCGTCAAGCCAATGGGGACGGCAAATGCGTATCCTTGAACCGTCAAGTCGACGACCTCATACCCCAGTTCGGTCAGTGTTAAAAGAATAGCCAGTGACGGAATGAACGAAAAAGGCTGCAGGCGGCCCTTGAGGTTGAAAGCGGTCGCGGTCAGGCAGGAGACGCCCCACAACAACAGGGTGTACATCAACGCACCCAGCCAAGGATGATAGAAGAATTGGGTAAAGAAAGAACCGATGTAGAGCGTGAAGCCTCCTGACTGACGAAACGAGTCAAGCAGAAACGCCCTGGAAAAGACGAAGAGGTCAAGCTCCTGAATTTT
>CAYTIY010000114.1:0-7004 GCA_964438045.1 uncultured Bacteroidales bacterium
ACGTATTATATTGTGAGGGGCAGTATGGAATCGGCAGGCAATGTGCTGTTCGGTATTTTTTCGCTTGCCGACATCCAAAAGGTCAAGGATTATTACGATATTGGAAACATCATTTTTGCCCAGTACCTGAAAGGTGAGGTCGAATACGCCAGAAGTATCGTGCTCAATTCAAGGAATCGTTTTGCCTACCGCTTTACAGCCGGATTCTGCCGTTTGAAAAGCGGTTTTTCTCGGGTGGGGCTAACTCAGTTAGGGGATGGTCGGTCAGGACGCTTGGTCCGGGTCATTATACCGGTGGAAGCAACGATTTCATGAACCAGTCGGGTGACTTGAAGATCGATCTGGGTGCTGAGTACAGGAGTTTGTTGTTCTGGAAACTGGAGAGTGCCTTGTTTGCCGATATGGGCAATATCTGGACGTTGAGGGATTATGCAAGTCAATCCGGTGGGCAGTTTCATGCATCCACGTTTTACAGGGAAATGGCAAGCAGTGTCGGTTTGGGGCTCAGGGCCGATTTTACGTATTTTCTGTTAAGGCTGGATGTGGGCATGAAGGTGTATGATCCTTCGTTGTCGGGTGTCGATCGTTGGCGCATCCGGTCTATCGATAAACTGGACGATTTTGCCATGCACCTGGCAATCGGTTATCCTTTCTAAGGTTTCCTGTTTTTCTCTTGCCGAATTCCGGTTAATTTTATTACCTTTGCCGCCGCAAATTGGTTCGGTAGCTCAGCTGGATAGAGCAACAGCCTTCTAAGCTGTGGGTCTTGGGTTCGAATCCCAACCGAATCACTTTCTCATTGAACCGGACACTTACACTCGTGAGCGCCCGGTTTTTTGGTTTCTCCCAAACAAGTTCCTGTTTTCGTTCCACCGGCAGGGCGTTTTTTCCTTGCTCCGGTTCGGAAGACTAAAAATTTCGCCGTACTCAGGCTTTACAGTTACCCTATGGAGTCCCTTCAACCGATCAGGGTGCGAAGGTGACAGACGCAAAGGTGCGTTTCAGGGCTTTTTTGTAGGTTACAGAAGGGTAGCCGAAAATAACAAAGACACCTTCGCGACTGGGGTACTTGATGCCGTGCTTTTCTCTAAACCGTTTGGCATTGCCGCCCTGCTGGATCATGGGGTGGACGGCGCCCAGCATGCAAGATCCCAAACCCAGGGATTCGCCTGCGTACATGGCTGCCGTGGCCGCTACGATGGGATCAGCCGGATCGGCGTACGGAGAACCGTAGAAATACAGGCACAACGGCGCATCGTAATTGATGACATTGACACCCTTGCGCATGTACCCGATGTACACATCAAACATCGGCTTGACGAAGCCCTTGAACAGCTCGTAGTTGGCTTTTCCCCAGAATAGACGCATCAGCGCCAGGGAACCCTTCGAAACCATCCACCGCATGCCTTCCAGGTAGCCGCAAAAATCGCTGGCGAACGCCCTGACTTTATCCTTGGAGTCGAGCACCAACACATTCACATCGGAAGGAGGTAAACCCATGGGAGCCGAACTGGCAGCCTCCAGGATTTTCTGGATTTTCTCCGGTTCCACCGCCTTGTCCTTGAAATCGCGCATGCTCCTTCTCCTCAGATATAACGCCTGAAGCTGTTCAAAGGAAGCTGCACTGTCTTTTGAAGGCAGGTCGATCACATCGTCTTCCGATAACGTCCTGCCGTGAACTGTGATGGCGCCGGTGGGGCAAACGGCCATGCACTGCCCGCAGGCAATACAGCCGAATACGGAGGTGTCGCTCAGGTGTACCTTATTGTTTTTCATACAAAGACTGAAGTCCTTGCATACCAACACACACTTTCCGCAACCCGTACAGGCAGCTGCGTTGATGACGATGGTACCGGTTTCGTTGGTTCTGGAAGTGGGGATGGCCATGGCTGGATGTTTTTTTGATGCAAATATAAGGACTGAATCAACTGGATTAATAATATGCAATGATAAAATTAAAAAAAACAGACACGAATAAAGCCATTTGCAACAGTAACTGTTAACAAGTATTTTTTTTGTGTATTTTTCTATTTTTTGCATTAAACAAAGCATCAAAATGAACATCAAAGTGTGCAAGCAAGTGATAGATGCAGGCAAGGAGAACGTGATTCGTTAATATATATAAAAAAATCCATGTCTGGTAAATATTTCAGTAACTTGCGCACAATTTCAGTCCAATACCCAGTCTGATGCCCCGTTTGAAGAACCAACACCTGCTTTCGGCAACGCTTATTTGCTCGTTGTATATCCTTGTTGCCTCCTGTGGCGATTCCAAAGACGACAAGAACCTGTTGATGACGGTCAAAACCACCGATTTTGAAGATGTACTGACTGTCGACGGAACCGTCCAGACTGTTCGTTCCTATTCGATCAGTTACCTGGAAGATGCGGATAGCAAGATCGTTTATTTGGTGGAAAGCGGCACCATGGTAGACTCAGGACAGGTAGTGTGCGTGCTGGAGAGCAATTCCCTGATGGAAGATTACGACGATGTGTTGACACAAATCGAAAGCAACGAGGCCGCACTGAACAAGACAAAGGCCGATCTGGCCCTTCAATTTGCACTGCTCGAAGCCCAGGTAAAGAATTCCGACGCACAATCCGCACTAGCCAGCCTGGATTCGTTGCAGTTGCTGTATGCGTCTCCCCGACAAAAAAGGCTGAAAGAACTGGAATTGGAACGAAATGCGATTGAAAAAAAGAAACTCAAACAAAAGTTGGCGGCGCTGGAAACCATCAACCAGTCACAGTTGAGAAAACAGGAACTTCAACTGGAACGGTTGTATGTTCGCTTGCAAACCGCAAAAGAAAAACTCGAACGACTGACATTGGTTTCTCCCATTGCCGGTTTGGCCAACCGAAGCCTGTCCTGGCTGACGGATGAAACATTGCAGGTAGGTGACCAGGCCTATTCTGGTATGCCGCTCATCACCATTCCCGACCTGAATCAGGTCAAAGTCTCCATTTTGGCTTCAGAATCCCAATACAAACGAATTCACGTTGGCGACTCGGTTGCTTTCAGATTCGATGCCATGTCGGGAAATGTGGCCTGGGGAAAAATAGCCTCTGTCGCACCCGTTGGCAGACCCATCTCGCGTACCAATGCGGTAAAGGTGTTCGAAGTAGAGGCGTCCGTCGATCACGTCGATCGAGTACCAAAACCCGGACTCAGCGCCAGTTGCCGTATTTTTATGAAACGAATTCCCAACGTAATCACCATCCCTCAGGTAGCCATTTATGACGTCGATTCCATCAAGGTGGTCTATGTCAAACACGGCAAGACGTTCGAGGAAAGACAGGTGCTTCTCGGTGAATCATCACCCGAGCAGGTTGTCATTGTGAAGGGACTGACCGAAAATGAAAAATTGTCACTGCTGAAGCCATCGTCATCGAAAGTGAAAAAACAAACCCGTATCCCGATTGCTGTCCTTAAGAAACACCAACATTATATGGACTCACTCAGACAGGCAGACAGTAATAGGGCTGTCATCTATCAGTCTGGCATAGAAACCAATACACAACAATCAGTAAGTTACATTCAGGTAATCAGTTTATGAATACACGTTCAACACATCAATCCGCGCTGCGATGGACATTTCCATTGTTGGCAGCCCTCACCCTCATTTCCTGTGAAAAAAAGGAGGTCAAGGAGGTTCCCGTCGGAAAAGTCAGTCAGGGCGATATCTTCCTTGACGTGTACGAAACCGGTGAGGTGCAAGCCATCAAATCCATCAATATACTGGCCCCTGAAATTTCCTGGCGGTTTGGTGCCATGAAAATCACTCAGATTGTCAAAGACGGGAGCGAGGTGCAAACCGGCGATACCGTATTGGTGTTCGATCCCGCCGAGGTGAGAAAGTCAATTGTGGAAGCCGAGTCCAGGGTGGAAATGACGCAAGCCGAGTTAATTAAGTTGAAAGCCCAGCAACAATCCGACCTGGAATCACTCTTGTCCGATTACGAAGTCTCCCGCATTGCCCAGGAAATATCCAAGATTCAACTAGAGTCGGCCGTTTACGAGGCAGACATTAAGAAAAAAGAGATCCAGCTCAATCTCGACAAAGCTGAAATAGCGTTGGCCAAAGCCAAAGAACAGATTGAAAACACCAAAAAGATTCATGCTGAAGAAATCAAGCAGAAAAATCTGTCCATAGAACAAGACAGAAAGCGCCTGGAAGAAGCCTACGGGACACTGGACAAAATGTGCCTGATCGCACCGTCACCCGGTATAGCCATCACTGCCAGGAATTACAACAGCGGCAACAAGTTTCAGGTGGGCGACCAAACCTATTCGGGTTATCCTTTGGTTCAACTACCGGACCTGTCCAAGCTGAAAGCCACCGTGCAGATCAACGAAGTGGATATTTCCAAGATATCAAAAGGGCTCAAGGTTCAAATCAAACCCGATGCCTTTTCAGACAGCACCTACACCGGCGAGGTCATGACCATTGCCAATCTGGCCACGACCAAGGCAGGCAGCAGCAAAATCAAGGTGTTCCCGGTTGAAATACTCATTGGAAACGGCAGGGGAAAGCTGATGCCCGGCATGACCGTAAGTTGCCGCATCTTGATCAATAAACTGGAGAATGTCGTGTACATTCCCCTGGATGGATTGAGAACCGATGGTGTCCAGGATTATGTGTACAAAAAGGCAGGAGGGGGCTACGCTAAGGTTCAGGTTGAGACAGGAGCCAGCAATTCCGACTTTGTGGTCATCACTAAAGGATTGAATCCCGGCGAGGTGATTGCGTTGGCCGATCCTTTCGAACAAAAGAAAGCAAACGACAAACAGTCTAAAAAGGGAGCAACCAAAAAATGAGACACGCAGTTCTACCGTTGTTGGCTTGCCTTTTGTTTGCCGCATGCCAGCAAAAACCCATCCAAACCTATCCCATCCAGCAGGGATCGTTTCAACAAAGCTTTGTAGAAACGGGTGAATTGGCCGCTATCAAGACATGGACCTACGTCATGCCCAGTTTTGGCCGGTACTGGTATGAGATGAAAATCATCGGTATCCTGGATCACGGCACAGAGGTAAAAACCGGAGACTCCATCATTCAATTTGATCCAACAGAAGTCAACAGAGTGATCCTCGACATCGAACAGGAATTGGAAACCCAGGAGGCCAACCTGGAAAAAATGATTGTCGACCAGAAGAATTCTGTTGCAGACATAGAAACCAACATGAAGACGGAGGAGGCCTCGTTCTCCCTTCGAAAACTCAACATGGAATCCTCGCGGTTCGAATCGGAACGCACGCAAAAGATTCGCAAACTGGAGTTTCAACAATCACAGATTCAGTACGATAACACAAGGAATCGTATGAAGATGAACAAAATCATTGCCGAAAACGACCTGAAAATTCAACGGATTAAGGTCAGGCAGCTGCGGGACGAGATCAAGGACGCCAAGGCCGTATTGCCGCAATTGACGGTCAGGACCCCGATTTCCGGCATTTTCCAGATAGGCAGTTCGCGTCGACGCGGCGAGTTGATCAAGGTCGGTGACGAAATTTACAGAGGAAACAGCATAGGCAATGTTCCCGACCTAACGTGGATGAAGGTGTACACTTCTGTGGACGAAAGCGATTTCTTCAAGGTATGGGAGGGCCAACGCGTACATGTACGTCTGGATGCGATTCCAGAGGTGTCGTTCCAGGCTGAGGTGTCATCCATCGGTAGAATATGCCATTCCAAGGACAATAATGACAGGCAGAAGGTGTTCGATGTCGAGCTCAAGCTGTTGGTTTCCGACAAACGACTCAGGCCGGGTATGACGGTGAACAATGAATTTCTGTGCGAAGAACTCAGGAATGTCATGTCTGTTCCTTTGGCCTGTGTAGAGACCACGGCGTCGGGAAGTTACATCTACCTCAAAAAGGGGGCTACCTTTGAACGAACCGAAATAGAGACCGGCCCCTCAAACAACACACATGTGGTGATCAAGGGAACAGTGAAACCGGGAGAACTGGTCGCATCGGTAAATCAAGTTGAACACGAAGACGAAGACTGAACATGGAATTCCAAGAAAATATCCGAGTCGCTATCAGCGGCCTGATCGAACATAAGTTTCGCTCCTTTTTGACCATGTTGGGCATCATCTTCGGTGTGGCCTCGGTCATTGCCATGCTGTCCATCGGAGAAGGCGCAAAGCGCGAAGCCATCGCCAAGTACCAGGATCTTGGAGTAAACAACATCATTGTCCGCGAAAAAGACCTGTCCGACCAGGAGTTGGAGGAAGTCAGGGCCAAATTTTCACAAGGCCTGTCGCTTACCGATGCCGAAGTCATCAGCTCGATCGTTCCAGGCGTCACCAAGGTGGCGTGTCAGGCAGAAATCGACACCGACGTCAAATACGCCGACCAATCCTCCCGTTCCACCGTCATCGGTATCACGCCCGATTTTGCCAAGCTGCTGAATTACAGCACTGATAAGGGTATTCTCATCTCCAAAGACCATTACGATCGCAACCTGAAGGTCTGCGTGTTGGGCGCCGGCATATCCAAAACCCTGTTCAAACACAAAAACCCGATCGGGAAGATGGTCAAGCTAGACGACCAATGGTTTGAAGTGGTCGGCGTGCTCAAGTCAAAAGCCCTGTTTACCGAAACAGTGGGCGAGTTGGCCTCCCGCGACCTGAACTCAGACGTCTACATCCCGCTTACGGCCTATCTGGATCGTTTTACCCCAACCAACCAGTTGAAAAGCGAGATCCAACAGATTACCATCCAAGTGGCCAATTCCGAGCAACTGGTGGAGACCTCAGACCTGGTCAAGGCCATACTTAACCGCCACCACTTCAACAACGACGATTTTTCCATCGTGATTCCCTACGAACTGCTGAAACAGGAAGAGAAAGAACGGCGCATTTACAACATCCTGCTGGGAGCCATTGCAGCCATATCCTTGATCGTAGGTGGCATCGGCATCATGAACATCATGCTGGCCACCGTCATGGAACGCACACGTGAAATTGGTATTCGTCGCGCCATTGGTGCACGAAAA
>CAYTIY010000115.1:0-6956 GCA_964438045.1 uncultured Bacteroidales bacterium
AATACCGTGTCGTGGGTGCTGAACAGCTCGTCCAAGAGGTTGAGCACATCAACCTCAAAGCGGGCAGCGCTGTAATAGTCGTGGATGCTGAGGGTACCGACAAAGTGGTGCGGTACGTGCGCCAGTTCGTCAGCCGTTGGGGCAGCCGTTCCAATGCGCATTTCCCGGAACATCTGACGGGAATCGCAGGATACGATGGGAGAATATAGCCAATCGGCCAGTTGAAGGCTCAAGGCTGTTTTGCCAACGCCGGTAGGCCCGGTAAGAACCACCAAGGTCTTCACCTTGAACGTTTAAAAGTCTGATTCTGTGGATGGTTCTTCCGATTCGTCCAATCCGGAAAATCCTTCGGCATCCAATTCATCCATGTCGAAGTCCTGGTCTCCGTAGAAGTCGTCGTCCATGTTCAGTTTAAGCGCGCTGTCGGAAGTGAGTTCTTCGATGTTGCTGGTCTGGGCCGGCGCGTCACCTTCAGCCAACAGGCATTTGGGTTGAGCCAGGTTTTTGTTTGGGATCAATTGGAACAGTTCCAGGAAGAAGGAACGTTCGGTCAGGTAATCGAACACATACAACAGCTTTTGTCCTTCATCTTCAATCAGATCGCCGAGTTTGGTGTCCTCCATGATCCAACTGTCCACTTCCGGACTGCTGTCCATTTCAATCAGGGTAACTTCAGTTTCCTTTTCCCAATCGTCGTTGCAGAGGAAAAACGAACTCATCTGGTCAGCCGTGTAATCGACACTCTCCAGAATGGCTTTGTGTAGATCAAGAAAGGTCGCTTCAGAATCGATGGCAATTTCGCGGACGAATTGGTCCACCTCATCGGACAGAATACGAAATTTGTACACCATGTGGAATGCGTTTTATCGTTAGAAATAACCTTTAATAATACCTCTGGGAGAATTCTTCACAAACAGGATGATCTCATCACGCTCTTTGGTGGCCGGCAATTCGGCTTCAATGCGTTCGATGGCGTCGCTGTTGTTCAATCCCGACTGGTAAAGGTAACGATAAATTTCCTGAATGTCCTTGATCTGGTCGTTGGAAAAATCACGCCGACGCAGCCCGATGGAGTTGATGCCGCAGTAAGCGATGGGCTCCCTGGCAGCCTTGATGTAGGGGGGGACGTCCTTGTTGATCTTGGATCCTCCCTGGATCATGGTGTGCGAACCGATCCGTGAAAACTGGTGTACCAAGGTGCCTCCGCCGATGATGGCAAAATCGTCGACTACCACTTCGCCGGCCAACTGCACACAGTTGGACATGATGACGTGGTTTCCAACGATACAGTCATGGGCTACATGACAATAGGCCATGATGAGGCAATTGTTTCCGACCACGGTTTTCCCTCTGGACGCCGTACCCCTGTGGATTGTGACAAATTCACGAATGGTGGTGTTGTCTCCTATTTCAACGGTAGTATCTTCACCTGCAAATTTCAAGTCTTGCGGTGTGGCACCAAGAACGGCTCCGGGGAAGATGACACAATTTTTTCCGATGCGGGTTCCTTCCAAAATGGTCACGTTTGAACCGATGCGGGTTCCCTCTCCGATAATCACATTCTTGTCGATGGTGACGAACGGTTCAATGACGACACTGGGAGCTATTTTTGCATCAGGGTGAACGTAGGCTAATGGTTGTCTCATAAAAAGGTGCGATAATTATTTGTTTTTTACCACCTGGGCCATGAATTCAGCCTCGGTGACAATCTTGTCGCCCACGAAGGCGTACCCCTTCATGCTGACAATGCCCCTGCGGATTTTATCCTGAAGATCCAACCTGAAAATCAATGTGTCGCCTGGAACAACCTTGTTGCGGAACTTGACGTTGTCGATTTTCAGAAAGTAGGTGGAGTATTTTTCCGGATCAGGGATTGAATGGAGAATCAATAGACCTCCTGTCTGTGCCATGGCTTCAATTTGCAAAACCCCGGGCATGACAGGCTCTTCGGGGAAATGCCCAATGAAGAATTGCTCATTGCCGGTCACATTCTTGATGCCGACAACGTGGCGTTCGCTCAGTTCGATGACTTTATCCACCAACTGAAATGGCCAGCGATGGGGCAACAATTGTTTGATGCGGATGTTGTCCAACAACGGTTTCAGATCGGGATTGTATACAGGAGCCTGAATTTCTTGTTTCTTGATTTCCTTTCGAATGAGTCTGGCCAGTTGGTTATTGATCTTGTGACCGGGTCGGGTGGCAATAATGTGTCCCTTCAACGGTTTTCCGATCAAAGCCAGGTCGCCGACAAGATCCATCAATTTGTGACGTGCCGGTTCGTTGTCGTATTTGAGAGGCTTGTTGTTGATGTATCCCAGTTGGTTGACCAACTTGTGCGGGATGTGCATCGTATCGGCCAGCGTGTCCAACTGTTCCTGTGACATTTCCTGGTCGTAAATAACCAAGGCATTGTCAAGGTCACCTCCCTTGATGAGGTTGTGTTTCAACAGCAGTTCCACTTCGCGGACAAACACGAATGTTCTGCTGTCCGAAACCTCTCCGGCAAAATCGGACAACTTGTTGAGGCGGGCGAATTGGTTGTTAAGGATGCATGACGGATAACTGATCAATGTCGTGACGCTGAATCCGTCGTAGGGTAATATGATGAGGGAAGATCCTGTTTCAGGATCTTTTACTTCAATGCGGTTTCTGACTACATAGTACTGCTTGTCGTAATCCTGTTCAATGCTTCCTGCCTGTTGGATGGCGCTGACAAATTCTACGGCACTGCCGTCCAGAATAGGCATTTCAGGACCATCTATCTCAATCAAGCAGTTGTCTATCTCGGCAGACCAAAGTGAAGCCATGGCATGTTCGATTGTGCTGACTTGAATGCCATCCTTGTCGAGAACGGTACCCCGTTCCGTTTGGTGTACATTTTCTGCCAGTGCTTCAATGACAGGCTTGTTTTCCAAATCGGTGCGTACAAACGCGTATCCGGTATTGGGCGGGGCGGGATAAAAGCGAGCCGTGATGTGGAGGCCCGTATGCAATCCTTTTCCTGATATGCTGAAGTCGGTTTTGAGAGTTCGTTGGTTGGGCATGCAGTTACTTGTTTTTCAACTCGATGAGTTTGTTGACCTCTTTTCGCAAAGTTGATAATTCGAGGTGTAGTTCCGGGAGTTTTTTATAAACGGCAAAAGACCTGGCAAATTGCCTGGCCGGAATGGCTGGGTAACCCAGGTAGGGAGTTGAAGCATCTGTGATGCTGTTGGGTATGCCACTTTGGGCGCCAATCTGGACGCCGTCCGCTATTTTGATGTGTCCGGCAAATCCCACCTGTCCACCAAACATGCAGTTGCTGCCAATCTTGGTGGAACCGGCAAATCCTGTTTGAGCGGCCACCACTGTATTTTCTCCGATTTCCACATTGTGAGCCACCTGAATCAGGTTGTCTAGCTTGACTCCCCTGCGGATGACGGTGGAACCCATTGTGGCTCGGTCTATCGTGGTGTTGGCACCAATTTCGACATTGTCTTCAATGATGACGTTGCCGATTTGTGCTATTTTTGTGTAGTTGCCTGCTGTTTGAGGCGCAAATCCAAATCCGTCACCCCCGACGACGGCACCTGCCTGAAAAACGCAGTCGTTGCCGATGATGCAGTCATCCATGATTTTTACACCTGGATAAAACAAGCAATTGTTTCCAATCTTGACCCGATCGCCGATATAGACCTGCGGGTGAATCTGGACGTTATCACCAATGGTGGTGTCCCCTCCGACAAAACTAAAGCAGCCAACATAGGCGTTTTCTCCTAAAGTGGATGTGTGGTCAATGGCAGCGCGGGTATCAATTCCGGTTTTGACTTTCCTGGCGGAGGATACCAGATCCAGCAGTTTGGCCAGGCAAGCGTATGCATTCTCCACGCGTATGAGCGTGGCTGAAATGGGTTGTTCCGGGATAAAGTCGCTGTTAACCAATACAACGCTCGCTTTCGTGTCGTAAATAAACGGCGTGTATTTGGGATTTGCCAGGAAGGTTAATGTTCCGGGAGTTCCCTCTTCTATCTTTGAAACGTTGGAAACAATCACAGAATCATCCCCTTCCACGGTTCCTTGCAAGAAGTCAGCAATCTGTCGGGCGGTATAGGTCATTACCAAAAAATTTCGGCAAAAATACAAAAATATCGGTATTCTTACCACTATTGCCTGCTCAAACCATATTAATTTATCCGCATGTGGCAATACGCCCACTTGCAGACTTCCTTTGAAAGGAGTTCCAGATTGAGCATATCCGAGGCTGCGGTAATCGGACGGATGGAACCGTCGTTATAAAGAATGTCAATGCTGTCCACGTCTGCACTGTAAATATTTGTGCTGACCGTACTCAAGGAAGTGAGAAAGGAAGCCTCTTCGAGGCCGATGTTATGGGTGTCGGCCAGTTGTCGGATATCGTATTCCACGGTGGATGGGGAAGTAGGCTTGTTTGACAATACCATTTTGAACAAGTTGCGTTCAATCAGTCCTCGGCAAAGAAGGGACATCACAACATCCTCGTGGTGTTGCCATTCTTTGATGGCCGACCAGATATCCGTATCGTCCAGGTTGATGAAATGGTCAAGAGACAAGTCGTCCATGATGCCTGTACGTTGTTTTCCGGAAAGGAAATGGGTGAAAGCGGCTGAAGCTGGCACGTTTTTTCCTTCAGCCAAAAGCTGTTTGGCTCGCCTGATCACGTTTTCCAACATCTTTTCGGCCGACAACGAGGTCTTGTGCAAGTAAACTTGCCAGTACATCAAGTTGCGGGAAATGAGGTAATTCTCAATGGAATAGATACCCTTGGCTTCAACCACCAACCGGTCGTCCACCACGTTCAGCATCTTGATGATGCGTGCGGAGCCGATATTGCCTTCGCTGACGCCTGTAAAAAAGCTGTCCCTGCGCAGGTAGTCCAGCCTGTCCATATCGAGGTTGCCGGATACGAGTTGGTGCAAGAAACGTTTGGGGTATTCGTCCTTGAAGATGCTGATGGCAAGATCCAGTTTACCGCCCAGTTCCTGGTTCATGCGCTGCATGAGAAGCAAAGAAATGGCTTCATGGGAAACGTTCTTGATCAGTACATGTTCCAGAGCATGGGAAAAGGGTCCGTGTCCCAGGTCGTGCATCAGGATGGCGGCCACTACGGCATCGGCTTCCTCGTTGGTGATGTCGTGACCTTTGTTTCTCAGGTGCTGCACTGCTTCCATCATCAGGTACATGGCGCCTGTCGTGTGCATGAAGCGGGTGTGTTGGGCTCCCGGATAAACAAAGGATGATAACGCCAGCTGTTTGATTCGGGTCAACCGGTGAAGAAACGGATGTTCATAGACATCATACAAGAATCCCGAGGGCAGGTTGATGAAACCAAAGACCGGGTCGTTGATGATTTTTCGTTTCTCCATGGGGCGTTCGTGCAGGGTGTCGGTTTATTGAACGGGTAGGTACCCATCCATTTCGTGTTGTACTTTCAGGGCTTCTTCGCGGGCTTTTTCCGCAAAGTCGGCGCCGTTGCCGGCATACAGAATCTGCCGGGATGAATTCACCAACAGGCCGCAGGTGCTGTTCATGCCGTATTTCACCACCTCGGCCAGGCTGCCTCCCTGAGCGCCTACGCCGGGTACGAGCAGGAAATGGTCGGGAACCAGTTTGCGCACGTCGGCGAACCGTTCACCCTGGGTGGCACCCACTACGTACATGAGTTGGTCGTCGGAAGCCCATTCCTGTGATGTCTTCAATACTTTCTCGTACAGCTGCTCACCCGATTCGTCCTTAAGGAGTTGAAAGTCGCGGGAGCCTTTGTTGGACGTTAACGCCAACAAGACCACCCACTTGTCCGGATAGGTCAGAAAAGGAGTCACACTATCCTCACCCATGTAAGGGGCTACGGTCACGGCATCGAAGGGTAGGTCTTCAAAAAAACTGGCGGCATACATGGCCGATGTATTGCCGATATCGCCCCGTTTCGCATCGGCGATGATGAACTGGTCGGGGTAGTTGGATCGGATGTAGCGGACGGTCTTTTCCAGGGCTATCCAGCCGTTGACGCCGTAGCATTCGTAGAAGGCCAGGTTGGGTTTGTAGGCCACGCACAAGGAAGCGGTGGCGTCGATGATGGCTTTGTTAAAGGCAAAAATCGGATCCGGTTCCTCGAGCAGGTGCGGAGGTATTTTTGCCAAATCGGTGTCCAGTCCTACGCAAAGGAAGGACCGTTTTTTCAGGATGTTGGCGTATAGTGCTTGTTTGTCCATGAGAAGGGTATTGAATTGTCAGATGGATGACTTGAGGCGTTCGGCATTCTCGGCGACGATGAGCTGGTCGATGACCTGCTGGATGTCTCCGTTCATGAAGAAGGCCAGGTTGTATAGGGTGAGGTTGATGCGGTGATCGGTAACCCTGCCTTGAGGGTAATTATAGGTGCGGATCTTGGCAGAACGGTCACCTGTGGATACCATGGTCTTTCGCGTGGCAGCAATGCCATCGATGTACTTTTGGTACTCCATGTTGTAGATGCGGGTACGCAGTTCGGTCATGGCTTTCGCCTTGTTCTTGAGCTGGGACTTCTCATCCTGGCATTGCACGGTGATACCCGTGGGAAGGTGTACCAGCCGGATGGCCGAATAGGTGGTGTTGACCGACTGGCCACCGTGACCGGAAGCACAGAAGGTGTCTACCCGGATATCTGAGTCTTTGAGGTCGATGTCAAATTCTTCGGCTTCAGGCAGCACGGCCACCGTGGCGGCCGACGTATGCACACGACCTTGGGTTTCAGTGGCAGGAACGCGCTGAACCCGGTGTACTCCGGATTCGTACTTGAGGGTGCCGTACACGTTTTCGCCCGACACGGTGAAGATGATTTCCTTGTAGCCTCCGGAGGTGCCCTCGCTCGAGGAAGTGACTTCGACACGCCAGCCCTTGTTTTCGCAATAGCGGGCGTACATGCGGAAGAGGTCGCCGGCAAAGATGGCGGCTTCGTC
>CAYTIY010000116.1:0-6955 GCA_964438045.1 uncultured Bacteroidales bacterium
ATTCCTCTTGCTGGTTTGGGTGGACTCATTCATATAGCACGATATGTGCATCTGCGAGCCGATGCCGTCTATTTTTGTTACGCCGTCGGCTTCCCAACGTTCTATCCACTTAATAAGCGATTTCAGTTTGCCGTTGCCGTCCCAGTCACTTTCCAGGTTGTAGTCATTGACAAACAGCTTCAGTTTACCATCGTCTCCACCTTTCGAAACCATTGAATTGCCATAATGCAGACGAGCCAAACGGACAGCCTGACGGGTATATTCCAAATCACCCATATGATCCTGCCAGAAGAAATTGCCGTCATCGCCATTGTCATGCTGAAGGTCATACACACCATCACCGTTGGAATCGCCTCCTGAGATAGCCTCGTTGACCACGTCCCAGGCTTTCACGTTACCTCCGCAGGCATTCATTATACCGCCTATCCATCGGCTCATGGCGTAGACCAGCGTGTCATGTTTGACCTGAGCGGACAATGGAATGCTCTGAGGTAATTGAACGTATAGGTAATCTGTCTTGATGGTGGCGTTCGTCACAGAGGCATCGCTGTAGTGCTTCCATGCAAACGATGAAACATCGGTTCCATCCAACGAGCCGTTTATCACGCGTTCCACCCCATTGACCTTGAAGCTGATGGTGGAGAAATAGTAGGCATTGGCACCGGCATATTCGTTGAGGTTGAAAGCGATCGACTGTCCGGCATCAGCAAATGATCCTGTTTTTGTCACTGTCTTCCAATCCGTTGTGAAGTTTACATCACCAATGGCCTGCCAGTTTACGTATGTTGCCGGCGTGCTATGAATTTGAGTGGATGCCTTCGCTTCATTGTCGGCACGTACCTGAGCCGAGAACTCGTACTGGTCTCCCTTATTGAAACTACCCAGCTTAATCCAGAACTGGTTATCCCATACATTCGCATTCTTTGCCGTGGCATTCATCACGATACAGCTACGGGTAGCCTTCTTACCTTGCACTGACTTTTCAAACTTGATGTTCTTAATCCAGATGTCACCAACGAAGTCTCCGTGCTGGAAAAGCAGAAAACTGTTATTGACGGTGCTGGTGTAGTTGATGACCACATCCTTCCAAGTCGTCGTGAAGGGTATTTCCGCATTAGCTCCGCCGCCCCAGTCTCCCAATTTGCTGTGAATATTGCCCGCAGCTGACCCTTTGACGGTGATGGTCATTTTATAGGTCACGCCTATCTCCGTCGGGATGTTATCCATAACGATGTACTGAACAAACCATGAGTTGAGCATCTTGGTTGTATGCACCAGAAGGCCGTCACTAACGAAAGAGGTGGTATAACCATTTTCCGTTTTGTCCGATGACCAACCGATGCTCTTATCCTGAGTGAAGTCCTTTGATTTCATCAACGTCCATACGGTCGTGTCACTGTTTTGAATCGGTAGCGGTGGCAGATCCTTGATCAAACCGTTCAGATAGCCGGTAGCCTGCTGTGCATGCCATGCCAGCGTATGACCGTATACATTCACACCGGCTCCCGATGCAGCATTTACAAAATTAGTAACGGTACTGAAATTCATGGATCCGTCATTTCTCACACAGCTTGCCATCTTCATTTCATTACCTGTTACGGTCTCTGTGAAATAGCCATTGACAACCGCCCTAACCGTGCTGTTGTTGAGGTAATCATTGCCACCTATGGCAAGTCCCAGCTTGAAATTAGGATACTTCTCATAATTGATGTATTGCTTGAGTGGCAGATAGTTCTTCAGGTATCCGTAAGTCGTTCCATTTGCCGGATTACCGGTTGTGTAGTTCTGCGCACCTACTGTCACAGTTCCGCACGCGATTAAAGCAAGTAAAAGAAATTTCAGTTTCATAGTGTTTAGGGTATTATTCAGCTTGATTGGTTGCAGCTTTATGGTTCCTGTTTACTGGTTCGTTCGTTGAAACCAATTCGATTTCCTACAAACTTCCACACAAATATACAAACAAACAGGTTAAGGAATGGAGTTATATGTATGATTTGTTGGGGATTCCAACAGTCCCGTACGGAAGTGAGCGCTTTTCGCGCAGGGAAAAAAATAAAGAGAAACGGTTAATCCAACGTCATTTGATGCCGTAGAACGAACCCAGGATGTTGGAGAAAACCCCAATGGGCAGGATGCGTTTCAGGAACAGACCCAGTTTTTGGACAAAGGAAGCAACGATGTACCGATTGCAGGGATGCTTGCTTTCAATCACCTTCACCAACTTACGTGCGAGGATGTCGGGATCCCAACCATTCGTCTCGTCCCTTTCATAGCTAGCCTGAGAAATCTTGAATTGAGGATCGTAGGGCCCACCCTCCTTGAAAATATTGGTGCGGTTGGCCGTATTACTGGTGTGGAAATCACCCGGATTAATCACGATCACCTTGATATTGAACGCCTTGACCTCCATGCGTAGCGACTCACTCAACCCTTCAATGGCAAATTTACTGGCCGAATAAAAGGGTTGGAAAGGCAATCCCATCAAACCACCCAACGAACTGAAGTTGATGATGGTACCACCACCTTGCTGGCGCATGTGGGGCAAGGCTGCCTGCAGCATGTGTACAAGACCGTTGAAATTGGTTTCCATCTGGCGAGTGAACAGTTCAACCGGAGCTTCTTCGATGGGGCCTCCCAGGTGCATGCCTGCGTTATTGACCAGTACGTCTATGTGTCCTTCCTGCGCAATGACGGTTTCAACAGCTTCCTTTATGGAACGGGGGTCCATCAGGTCCATGATCAGCAGACGGACACGTTCGTCCATGGGGCAAGGCTTCCGAACGGTGCCATACACGATGTGACCTTTTTCAACCAACCGTTCAGCGGCACATTTTCCAAAACCGGAAGAAACCCCGGTGATCAGGATGACTTTTTTCATACGTTTTTTTTAGGAGATGGAATCCTTTTAAAAAAATAAGGTGCCCCTTAAAGAGGCACCTACTGTTCATATAGTTTTAATCACTGTTCCACAGCGACCATTTGTTTATCGAAAATGTGGAGTTTCTTGGCAATCACAGTCATTTTATCAACGGCTTCATCCACCTGCTCAAACGTGTGGGTAGCCATCAGCGAGAAACGAATAAGGCTGCAACCCGGAGGTACGGCCGGCGAAATGACCGGGTTGACAAATACACCCTGTTCCAGCAAATCATGCGTCATGCGCAAGGCTTTGTAATCATCATATACCAGCAACGGAATGATGGGAGTTTCTGAAACGCCCGTATCAAAGCCGCTTTCCTTGAACCGTTTTAGGGCATAGTTCGACACATCCCACAAATGTTTCATGCGTTCGGGTTCTCGTTCCATGATATCAAGTGCGGCCAACGCTGTAGCGGCCGAAGACGGTGTCATACTGGCACTGAAAATCAGCGGGCGGGAATTATGCTTGATAAATTCGATGACTTCACGGTCTGCGGCAATGTATCCACCCAATGAAGCCAGCGATTTTGAGAAGGTACCCATAATCAGGTCCACCTTATCCGTCAAACCAAAGTGAGCAGCCGTTCCCTCGCCGTGTTTACCTAAAACGCCCAGTGAGTGAGCGTCGTCGACCATGACAGAGGCCTTGTATTTTCCGGCAAGTCTACAGATTTCCGGCAAGTTGGCGATATCCCCTTCCATGGAGAAAATGCCATCCACCACAATCAGGATATCGTGACCGGGCTCACACAATTTCAATTTTTTCTCCAACGAATCCATGTCGTTGTGAGCAAACTTCATGCACTTCGAAAAGGAGACACGGCTTCCTTCAATGATGGAAGCATGGTCGAGTTCATCGAGTATGAGGTAATCGTTGCGGCCTCCCAATACAGAAACCACACCCAAATTCACCTGAAAGCCTGTACTGTAACAAACAGCGGCTTCCTTTCCCGTCAATTTGGCCAGACGGTCTTCCAATTGGGTATGGATGTCAAGTGTTCCATTCAGGAAACGAGAGCCGGCACAGCCTGTACCGTATTTTTCAACTGCCTTGATGGCAGCTTCTTTTACTTCCGGATGATTGGTCAATCCCAAATAACTGTTGGAACCAAACATCAGTACATCTTTGCCCTTGATCCTGACCACTGTATGCTGATCGGATTCAATTTCCCTAAAGTAGGGATAGACACCAGCCTTCATCAAGTCCGCAGCTGCGGTATACGCTTTGTACTTCTCTTTTAACATCCCCATATTATCAGTTTTGTGTGTTATGGTACAACCTAGGAACACGTGTCACAACACGTCCTGTGAAAAATCATCCAAAGGTAGTCAGTAAAACGAAAAAACAAGTCAAATTCAACTTAAAAATGGATTAAACGGATTAAAAAAAATCTATTAACCGATATGTCAGTCAGTTATATACGCAAACCAATTCAAGACAACAATACAGGATCGAAACCGTAAAAAGATTTCCATATTGGAATAAAAGCTGTAAATTTGAAAGCATTTTTTAAAAATACGCTTCAGAAACCTGTAATCTGAACCAGAAAATAACCTATTATTCTCAAACTATGGCAGATAGCAAAGAAAAGTTATTTTCGGAATTTCCCCCTGTGACCACCCAGCAATGGATGGATAAGGTCGTTGCCGACCTGAAGGGCGCCGATTTCGAGAAAAAACTCGTTTGGAAAACCAACGAAGGTTTCCAAGTAAAACCCTTCTACCGCGCAGAAGACCTGGAAGGCATGACAATAACCGATTCGCTGCCCGGCGAATTTCCGTTTGTCCGCGGTACAAGAATCTCCAATGACTGGCTCGTACGTCAGGATATTGAGGTATCCGATTCTCAGGAGGCTAACCAAAAAGCACTCAACCTGATTGAAAACGGGGCATCGTCACTTGGATTCAAAATCTCACGCAACCTCATCTCGGCTGAAATTCTTGACACCTTATTAAAAGGTATCGATATTAAACAAACTGAGATTAATTTCCGCAGCTGCAGCCGCGACGCAGCCACCGTAGCCGGACTATTTGCCGGATACGTGAAGAAAAACAACATCAACGCAGACAGTGTGAAAGGATCGGTCAACTTCGACCCCTTCAAACGTATGTTGACCAAAGGATTCGATGCAGAGCCCACCCTTTCAGAAGACATGAAGGCCGCTTTGGACGCAGCCGCAGGTCTTCCCAACTTCAGGGTATTGGGTGCCAACGCTTATCTGTTCAACAACGCCGGTGCCTACTGCGCTCAGGAACTGGGTTTCGGACTGGCTTACGGCAACGCCTTCCTGGCATTGGCTCAGGAAGCCGGTTTACCGATAGACCAGGTAGCGAAAAAAATCACCTTCAATATGGGTGTAGGTTCCAATTATTTTATGGAAATCGCCAAGTTCAGGGCCGGCCGCCTGTTGTGGGCTAAAATTGTTGCCGCCTACGATGACGAAAAGGCTAAAGACGCAGCCAGGATGTATGTGCACGCCAGCACCTCCGAATGGAACCAAAGTGTGTACGATGCCTACGTCAACCTGCTCCGCAGCCAGACCGAAACCATGTCGGCCGCCATCGCCGGTGTCGACTCCATCACGGTGACACCCTTCGATGCCGCTTACCAGAAAGCAGACGAGTTCTCGGAACGCTTTGCCCGCAACCAACAACTGCTGCTCAAGGAAGAATCCCACTTCAACCAGGTGGTGGACGCCTCAGCCGGTTCCTATTACATTGAAAACCTTACCGCTGCCATCGCAGAAGAAGCCTGGAAGATCTTCCTGGCCGTTGAAGACAAGGGTGGCTTCATTGCCGCCATTCGCGAAGGCATGGTTCAACAAGAAGTGAACGCATCCAGCGAAAAACGCCTGAACGCCATTTCCAGCCGACGTGAAGTCCTGTTGGGCACCAACCAGTACCCCAACTTTAACGAAACCGCACTTGACAAGGTAGGTGACAAGTCTCCGAAACACGAAGGCAACAGTACGACTTGCTGCTGTGCCGACAAGAAGGGCACCATGCCTGTATTGACCTTCGCACACGGCAGTTCCCAATTCGACAGTCTGCGTTTGGCCACCGAACTGTCCGGCAAACGTCCGAAGGTGTTCATGTTGACCATCGGTTCGCTGAGCATGCGATTGGCCCGTGCCCAATTCGCCTGCAATTTCTTTGCCTGCGCCGGGTACGAAGTCATTGACAACCTGGGATTCGAAACGCCACAGGAAGGTGTTATGGAAGCCAGAAAGGCCGGTGCCAACATCATTGTTATCTGTTCCAGTGACGAAGAATACGCCACCCTGGCACCGCAGGCTTTTGAAGCCATAGGCGGTGGCAAGGAACTCTTCGTGGTGGCAGGTGCCCCCGAATGTACCGAAGAGCTGAAAACTCAGGGCATCACGAACTTCATCAATGTACGCTCCAATGTTCTGCAAACACTGCAGGGCTTCAGCAAGCAGTTAGGAATCCTTTAAGCAGCAAATCATGAAACCGAATTTCAAAAATATAGACATCAAGACAGCCGCTGCCGTCTCTGAAGACCCAAAGGCCTGGGAGCGGAAAAAAGGCATTGAAAAAAACTGGAACACGCCCGAACAAATCAAGGTGAAGCCGGTTTACACCAAAGCCGACCTCGAAGGCATGGAACACCTCGGCTACGCTGCCGGTGTGGCTCCTTTCCTGCGCGGCCCGTACAGCGTCATGTATACGCTCCGTCCCTGGACCATCCGTCAGTATGCCGGATTCTCCACAGCTGAAGAATCAAACGCTTTCTACCGCCGCAACCTGGCATCCGGTCAGAAGGGCCTCTCTGTAGCCTTTGACCTAGCCACACACCGCGGATACGATGCCGACCACGAACGCGTGGTAGGTGACGTAGGAAAAGCCGGTGTTTCCATCTGCTCCGTTGAAGACATGAAGGTCTTGTTTGACGGAATCCCCTTGAACAAGATGTCGGTCTCCATGACAATGAACGGTGCTGTACTTCCCATCCTCGCTTTCTACATCAACGCCGGCCTCGAGCAGGGCGCCAAGTTGGAAGAAATGGCCGGTACTA
>CAYTIY010000117.1:0-6715 GCA_964438045.1 uncultured Bacteroidales bacterium
GTTCGTTTTCTTCCACCGATTTGGCAACGATACCGGCACCAGCCTGATAATACAAGGTGTTGTTCTTGCTCAGGAACGAACGGATGGTGATGGCCTGGTTAAAATCTCCATTCAGACCGATATAGCCGATGCAACCACCGTAAAATCCACGAGCATGCGGCTCAATGGCATCGATCAACTCCAAGGCCTTCACCTTGGGGGCTCCCGAAAGGGTACCGGCCGGAAAAGTATCGGCAAACAACTTGAATACGTTGGTATCGGGTTGCAATTCACCGCTAACGCGCGACACCATGTGCAGTACGTGTGAATAATACTGAATTTCTTTGAAGATTTCCAGCTTGACATTCTTGGTATTGCGGCTCAGGTCGTTACGAGCCAGGTCGACCAGCATGACGTGCTCAGCATTTTCCTTGGGGTCGCGGCGCAGTTCTTCAGCCAGTTGCAAATCTTTTTCATCGTCACCCGTACGACGGAAGGTGCCGGCAATCGGGTCGATGTAGGCCTTGTTCTTTTTTACCACCAGGTGGGCTTCGGGTGAAGATCCGAAAATGCGGTAGGAACCAAAGTCGAAGTAAAACAAATACGGGGAAGGATTGATGGAACGCAACGCACGATAGGCTTTGAAGTCATCTCCGCTATATGGTTGGGAGAACCGGCGGGAAAGTACAATTTGAAAGGTATCGCCGCGGTAACAATGGCGCTTACCTTCGGTAACCATCTGTTTGTATGCCTCGTCGGTGATGGTCGACTGTTCCTCACCCGTCAGGCTGAAATTGTACGAAGCGAAGTTGCGGTTGTCGATCAAGGCCAGTACCTCGTCCATCGTACTCTCTTCTCCGTCAAATACGTTTTCGACCAGAGTCAGTTCGTTCTTATGGTGGTTTATGCCGATGGTGTAGCGGTACAGGATGTAGCGGATGTCCGGAATATCCGAACCGTCGTTGGCTGTTTTATTCATCTGGACATCTTCAAAATAGCGGACGGCCTCAAACGAGGAATAGCCGAACAGTCCGTTGAATCCCAGCGTGTTGTTGTCTTCAACAATGGAAAATGAGCGGACAAAGGCCTGAAAGCGGTCGGGCACGTTCACTCCACGTGTAACCGTTGTATCCATGGTGGTTCCATCGGGATATTGTTCGGTGATGATTCCTTTTTCCAGTCTGAATTCAGCCAGGGGTTTGAAACCGATAAAGGAAAAACTGTTTTCTCCGCCGTGGTAATCGGAACTTTCAAGCAGGGCGGAACAGGGATAAATATCCCTGATTTTCAGGTACATGCTGACCGGCGTCTGCAAATCGGCCAGCAGCTTGCGGGATTGTGTGCGCAACGAGTAATTCATAATGCGTTGGTATTAAACTGTTTGATGTATGTTTCCATATCTTTGTCTCCCCGGCCTGAAACGTTGACCACCACCACATCGTCGGGTTTGAAGCTGAGTTTTGGCAGTGCCGCCAGTGCGTGTGCGCTTTCCAGGGCGGGAATGATACCCTCCAATTGGGTCAGTTCGAAGGCTGCGGCCAATGCCTCATCATCGGTGGCGGCCAATACCCTGGCACGGCCTGTACAATGCAGGTGGGCGTGTATGGGTCCTACTCCCGGGTAATCGAGTCCGGCCGAAATGGAATAGGGCTCGATGATTTGTCCATCTTCGGTCTGCATGATCAGGCTTTTTGAACCGTGAAGGATGCCCAACCGTCCCAATTGGATAGAAGCTGCGGTTTCTTCGGTATCCAGTCCTTTTCCGGCGGCCTCAACAGCAACCAGCCGGGTGCGGGTTTCGTCCAAAAAATGGTAAAAGGCTCCGGCAGCGTTGCTGCCACCACCGATGCAGGCTATCACGTAATCGGGGTAGTCACGGCCTTCTTTTTCCTGCAACTGGCTTCTCATTTCGCGGCTGATGACCGACTGGAAGCGTGCCACCATGTCGGGATAAGGGTGCGGCCCAACGGTACTGCCTATGATGTAGAAGGTGTCGGTTGGGTTGCAGCACCAGTCGCGCATGGCTTCATTGGTAGCATCCTTAAGGGTCATGTTGCCCGAAGTGACTGGCATGACGGTGGCGCCCAACATCTTCATTTTCTGCACGTTCAGGTGTTGACGCTCAACATCCGTTTTACCCATATAAACCACACATTCCATGTTCATCAGGGCGCAGACGGTGGCTGTGGCCACTCCGTGTTGTCCGGCTCCGGTCTCAGCGATGATGCGGGTTTTTCCCATGCGTCTGGCCAGTACGATCTGGCCTATGGTGTTGTTGATTTTGTGGGCGCCGGTGTGGTTGAGGTCTTCACGTTTCAGGTAGACCTTGCAGCCATAGCGTTCGGACAAGCGGCCGGCGAGGTACAGAGGAGAGGGTCGTCCTACGTAATCCTTGAGCAGGGCTTCCACTTCTGCCTGAAAATCGGGGGTCAGCATGATTTCGAGATAGCGTTTCTTCAATTGTTCCACTTGTTCGTACAGGACTTCGGGCACGTAGGCTCCGCCGAATTCTCCGTAATAACCATTTTCGTCGACTTGATACATGATGTTTTATTGTGTTTGATTAGTGTTGTTGTGTTGAAAAATGCACAAAAAAAAGGCCTGTTGTGAGTTCAACAGGCCTTATAGTTCATTATATCGTTAATGCACACGGGATCCCTACCTCACCATCGCTGTTGAAGATTACGGAGCCACCACCAATTTGTGCGCATTACTGCATTCATCGTTTCGTTGTTTACGTTACTGGGGACAAAAATAGAAGGTGTTTTTGAATCTCGCAAGAAATTTCTTATTTTTTTTAATCACCTGCTTTCTAATCAATTCATTCCCCTGGCTTTTTTGAGGGTTTCGTAAGCCTGGTTCACTTCCTTGAATTTTTCGTTTGCTGCCATCTGCACGTCTTCTCCCAGGTGTGACACCTTGTCGGGGTGGTATTTCACGGCCATTTTTTTGTACGCTTTCTTGATGTCTTCGTTGGTGGCCTCGGATGTCAGTTCGAGAATTTTATACGGACTTTCCCGGTCTTTGATGAACATGGCTTTGATGGACTCGTAGTCGGGGGTGGAAATGCCCAACCAGGTTGCCATGGCACGGATAGCCTCAATTTCGCTGGGATGTGCCTCACCGTCAGCCAGTGAGAGGCCGAATAGGTAATGGAGGAGTTGTATCCTCGAGGCGTGGTCCATAAACAGCTTGATCTGCTGGCAGGCTGCGCGCACGTCGTAGTCTTTCCCCAGCAAGTCGCGCAACAATAAAATGTATTCCTGGGCTTTCACCACGCCAAAGTTCTTGACAAAGAATTCCTTGACAAAATCGAGTTCGGCCTTCACCACGCGGTTGTCCGACCGCATGACCGATGCGGAAAGCACCAGCAGGCTTACGCCGAAGTCGCCTTCCATGGTCACAGGCCTGCTTCCACGGGTCCGTCCTTGTTGGGCTTCCTGCCAGCCTCCGTTATTCTGTTTTCCTGCTATGGCGCCATCCACGGCTGAACCAATGGCATATCCGATGATGCTTCCCAAGAAACCGCCGGTGGCCCATCCAATCACGCCACCTATCCATTTTACTGCTCCCATATAATCGTTTTGTGCCTGTTAACCTGTTTATTGCCTGCAAAGGTACAACTTTCCTTGATTTCTACTTGATACCGCAAAAGGCAATCCGTTCAGTTTTAACGCTTCTTACGAAACGGACGCCTGTTTTTTTTGTTCTTCCGTAACATGATCCTGATTCCGTTCCGTCAGGATGGTTTCTTTTTTACCGACAGATTGACGATTCGTGTCGGTGAAAGCACAGGAAAGTGGCTGAAACGTCATTATTCGTTAATTATCAATCCATTCACCTACAGATGATTAAACAAAACCCAACTACCCGACTCTAAGCTACAGAAACAAGAAACAAACCATAACACAAAACCGTTAATACGTACAATTATGAAAACAATGAAATCGCTTATCGTGGTAACGTTACTGGTAGCCGGTACCACTCTGATGGCTCAAACGAATCGTTCCAACAACTACGCTGACCGTGCCTTCAAACAGACCAGCCAACTTGTAAACACCCTGAACCTGACCGATGAACAAACGGTTGAAATTCTGGCCATCAACCAGAAATATACAGACATGGACACCTACCGTTCAACCAATTCGCAACTCTTGGGAAAAGAACGGAGAAAGGTCAGGAAGAATACCCTCACCGCCCAGGCCAAGGAAATCAAGTCGATTCTGAAAGGATACCAAAAGGAGAAATTCGAGTATATGGTTGCCAATCACGAGGTCCTTGCCCCCACGATTCGCCCCATGGTCGCCTCCAGAATCAACGTGCCAGGCAGAAGGAACCTGTCGGCCAACACACAGACCATACGCCCATCCCTTCAAGTTGCAAACAGCCACGTACAACGGATGCCGTTCCGCACCGGAGTTCCTTCCTTCGGATTCAGATAAAGCTAAGATACACAACACGATTGATGGGCACGACAGAGCATCCCGATGGCAGAAGCCTGGGGATGCTCTTTTTTTATTCACGATTTCATCACCTGACGTAATGTATTCCTTACAGAAAAGTTGACCGTTGACCTTTCTGACACGCATATTTTTTGCTTCCTTTGTAACGTTTTCGCCAAATATCCATCTCTATACGTGTCAAATGGCTGATACCGTTAACATTGAAAGACAACTCATCACGGAATGCAAGAAGGGTGACCGAAAAGCGCAGAAGCAGCTTTACGAAACCTACGCAGGCAAAATGATGGGAGTTTGTCTTAGGTATTGTAAAGACAGGGAAACAGCCAAGGATCTTTTGCACGATGGATTTCTCAAGGTGTTTTCCCACATTGACGATTTTGAATGCAAAGGATCGTTTGAAGGTTGGATCAGGCGCATCATGATCAATACAGCGTTGGAATTCCTCAGGAAGCAGGCAGATGAAGGGTATAGTCAAAACATCGAAGAAGCCTTCACCCTGACCAACGGTGACTACGGTGTCTTGGAAAAAATGCAGGCAGAGGAGCTGGTCGCCGTTATTCAGCGGCTTCCCGACACCTACAGAAGTGTGTTCAACCTATTTGTGGTGGAGGGATTCTCGCACAAGGAGATAGCTCAGGCCATGCACATTACGGAAAGCTCTTCAAGGGTTTATTTGACCCGTGCCAAACAATTGCTGCAAGAAATGCTGACCGTTTATAAATGACCATGTCCGATAAAGATGACATACTAATCAGGTCGAAACTGGAAGCCCTTTGGGCTGACGCACCATCATTCGACGGACTATTTGGGGACGAGGTTCCCGGAGAAGCCCGGCTTCGTCGTGTCTGCCAGTCAACGTTGATGAACTACACCGCCGAGACGCCTCCATTCGAATCACTGAAACTGACAGAAAAGGTGCTGCCCATTCGGACAAAAAAACACCCATCTTATGTGCTATGGGTCACCGGACTGGCCGTCGCAGCCTGTATGGGACTGCTTTTCCTGCTGCCAATTCCTCTGAATCAACCCAATGAAACCATGGGTCTCGCCCTTAAAAAAACAACGGTCAGGCCAAACACAAAAAAAAGGACAACCATCAGGCAACAGGAAACGCCATACCTGACGCAAGCAATAGCCACTCCCACCCTGATCAAGCCGCTTGAGGTTCCTGCAGAGCCAAACATGCAATCGGAAACAGCGTCAGCGGATACCGTCGACAGAAATACAACCGGCGAAAAACTTATCAAACTTTTACCGTCCCAACTCAATGGTCTGGACATCGGTCAGGCCGTAAAGGTGGAGGACGCTTACGCCCAAGCCAAACTGACAAAAAACCGACTGAAGCGTGAAAAAATACAGGCCGGCTTGAACGTAAACGGAGGCAACCGCCTGTTGTCATTCGTCAACACCAATCAAGGATCCGATCCGCTGCTCTCTACATCCAGCGAATCCAACAAGGGGTTGACTGTTTTGGAAGGAGCCCATGGCGTTTCGCTGAGGAGCTCTGTGGCCTCCAGAAATGAATGGAAAGCCCCCGACAACATCCCGCCCTCGAGTCTGGCGAATTACGAAGCCACCTATTCCTTGCCCATCAACGTCGGACTTTCACTATCCATTCCCATCAGTAGCCTGATGGAACTGCAAACGGGTTGTTATTATACCTACATGCAATCGAAAACAGAAGGTATGGCAGGCATATCCTCCTTTACCCTGCGCAGGGAATTGCACTACATCGGCATTCCGGTGAGATTGGCTTTTAAAATCTACCAATACAGAAGGTTGCGTGTTTACATGGCTTTGGGTGGCGCCATCGAAAAAGGGTTGACCGGCACCCAAAATTCCACGGTTGTCACTCAGAACGGTGATATAACTACATGGACAGGCAGTCAATCGGTTTATGGCGTTCAACCCGCCACCAACGGTTTAGCTGGAATCAGTTATGAATACCCTTCAGGCATCTCATTTTTCTTGGAACCCGGAGCCTCCTACTGCTTTAAGACCGACCAACCGGTATCCATCAGGACAGAGGAGCCCTTCAGTTTCAATCTGGGACTTGGCTTGCGCTATCGTCTGAAATAATCCATTCCTTATTTTAACCTAATTTTGCACATAACGATTGTTACTGTGCATTTTTTTCGCCAAAAATCGTGTGATATTCAGCGAGATTGTTACCTTTGCGCGACTGAGGTTGAAAGCCTGTAAGAAAATAAAACAGGCTATTATCTTGGTTGTACTGAAAAACACTAAACAAAGCCCATATGAGTCTACACATC
>CAYTIY010000118.1:0-6646 GCA_964438045.1 uncultured Bacteroidales bacterium
GCTGACGCAACAGGATATGCCGGAAGCCGACATGAAAACCCTGCCGCTGGAATACTTCACCATGACCCCGTACGACGACAAGTTCAAGGGATTGCACATCTTGTTCGACAAGGACAACGTACAGAACACCCTGGGCGAAATTGTGTCGAAAGCCGGCATGCATCAGCTGCGCATTGCTGAAACGGAAAAATACGCCCACGTGACCTTCTTCTTTTCAGGAGGCAGGGAAAGCAACTTCGACCTGGAAGACCGCATCCTGATTCCTTCCCCCAAGGTGGCCACGTATGACCTGAAGCCCGAAATGAGCGCTTACGAAGTGGCTGACGCCCTGACCGAAGCCATCGGCACCGAAAAATACCAGTTCATCGCCGTGAATTTTGCCAATGGTGACATGGTGGGCCACACCGGCGACTACGCAGCCATCACCAAAGCGATTGAGACGGTTGACGCCTGCCTGTCCAAGGTTATCGAGGCCGCAAAGAAGCACGGTTATGAAAGCATCATCATCGCTGACCACGGCAATGCGGACAATGCGAAGAACGAGGACGGATCTGTAAATACCGCCCATTCGCTGAACCCCGTTCCGTTTGTGTACGTCAGCGAGAACACGAAGGCCACCGTTTCCAACGGTATCCTGGCCGATGTAGCTCCTTCCATCTGCAAACTGTTGGGCATCGCTCAACCAGCTGATATGACAGGCCGTTGCCTGATTGATTAAACCTCTTTCCCAAAGGGAACAGCCTCACCGGTTGTTCCCTTTTTTTATTTTCCCCATGCTCCAAATCAAAGAAACCCTCATCAGCCTCGACTTGTTCGACCAGTTTTTTTGCTGCGACCTGCAACAGTGCCGCGGCATCTGCTGCGTGGAAGGTGATTCCGGCGCTCCGCTTGAACTCGACGAGGTGGCCGAAATCGAAAACGTCCTGCCTGTCATTTGGGACGATCTTTCCGAAAAGGCCAAGGCGGTTATCAACGCTCAAGGTGTGGCCTACGCCGATAGCGATGGGGAAATGGTCACCTCCATTGTAAACGGGAAGGACTGCGTGTTCACCTGTTACGGCACCGACGGCATTTGTTATTGTGCCATTGAAAAAGCGTGGCGCGCGGGAAAAATCTCCTTTATGAAGCCCATTTCGTGTCATTTGTATCCCGTACGGATCAAAAAATACCCAGACTACACCGCCGTGAACTACCAGCTGTGGTCCATTTGTTCAGGTGCCAGGGCGCTGGGCAAAAAGACCGGAACTCCACTCTACAAGTATCTCAAGGAGCCCCTGATCCGTAAGTTCGGCCAGGAATGGTACGACGAAGTCTGCATTGCCGCCGACATGCTGGAGCAGGAGCGATAGGCTTTCTTTCCCGACCAGGCGACTTTTTTCACTTTTTTGTACACATTCTTATTAAATACCTTACTTTTGGGACGGTTTTTACGGTTTGTTTGCAAAAAAGGTTGACATGAGTACCCCATCTTCCTCTTCCGCTTTACAAAAAGTCAGTCTGACCAGTCTTATTGTAACGTTAGGTATTGTCTACGGTGATATAGGCACCAGTCCGCTGTATGTGTTCAAGGCCATCATCGGCGGAGGCAGGGGCGTAAGCGACCTGCTGGTGCTTGGGGGGATTTCCTGCATTTTCTGGACCCTGACCCTACAGACCACCATCAAATACGTACTGATTACCCTTCGGGCGGACAATCACGGGGAAGGGGGTATCTTTTCCCTGTTTGCGTTGCTCAAGAAAAAGTCGACCACCATTGTCATCCTCACCATGATAGGGGGATGCACCCTGTTGGCTGACGGCGTGATCACCCCAGCCATTACGGTCACATCGGCCATCGAAGGATTGCGGATGGTTAGTCAGGATATACCCGTTGTACCACTGGTATTGGCCATCTTGGCATTTCTGTTTTTGTTCCAGCGTTTTGGGACCCATGTCATCGGTAGGCTCTTTGGTCCCATCATGTTTGTCTTTTTTCTGATGCTGGGGGTCCTGGGTGTTTCGCAAATAGTGACGATGCCTCATGTACTGCTGGCCCTCAACCCCGTCTACGCCGTTGAATTGCTCATAGAATACCCGAGCGGTATCCTGTTGCTGGGGGCCGTGTTTCTGGCAACCACCGGAGCCGAGGCACTTTACTCGGATCTAGGGCACTGCGGTATCAAGAACATCCGTTATACCTGGATCTTTGTCAAGACCATGCTGGTGCTGACGTATCTGGGGCAAGGAGCCTGGGTGCTGAGCCATCCGGCACACGCACAGAGCATCAACCCTTACTTCGCCATCATGCCGGACTGGTTTCTGATGCCGGGCATCATCCTCTCCACCGCTGCCGCTGTCATCGCCAGTCAGGCATTGATCACCGGCTCGTTTACCCTGGTCAGCGAGGCCATTTCCCTGAATTTCTGGCCCAAGTTCAAGGTCTCCTACCCGAGTGTATTGAAGGGACAGGTGTATATCCCCCTCATCAATCTCTTTCTATTCGTTGCCTGTTGCTTTGTTGTGATATTCTTTGGTAACTCGTCCAGCATGGAGGCAGCGTATGGTCTTTCCATTACCATCACGATGATTATGACCACCCTGCTGCTCTCTAAGTGGCTGCCATCCGAGGGTTGGCGGAACCTGTTCCGCATCCTGGTAATCTGCTTGTTCCTGTCCATTGAAAGCATCTTTTTACTGGCCAACCTGAACAAGTTCTCACACGGTGGTTGGTTCACCATTCTGCTGGCATTCTTTTTCCTTGTCATCATGTACGGCTGGTATTACGGCCGAAAGATTAAGAACCGGTACATCACGTTCACCAACTTGAACGATCACCTGGACATGTTCCGCGACCTGAAAACGGATGACAGCATCCCTTACTTGAGTTCCAACCTGGTTTACATCACAAAGGCCGACGACCCGGAACAGGTGGAATCGAAAATCATCTATTCCATTTTCAATAAACACCCCAAAAGGGCCAACACGTATTTTTTGCTGCACATTGTCAACGACGAGTCCCCAAACACATTCGAATACCAAGTGCATCACATCATACCAGGTACGTTGATCCGAATCGACTTTACGCTGGGCTACAAGATTGAACGGCGCATCAACCTGTATTTTAGACAAGTGATCGAGGATTTGGTCTCGAAAGGCACCTACAGTCTGGAAAGTCCGTTTGTTTCACTAAGAAAGTACCACGTAACTTCCAACTTCGCATTTGTGAATCTTGAGCGCGTTCTGACCGTCGATTACAAATTGAGAGGCTGGGAAATGTATGTGATGAATCTGCATAACATCCTTCGGCACATTAGCAATACCGATGTGAAAGCCCTCGGGTTGGACACCAGTTCCGTCATCGAAGAAAAAATCCCCATCCTGTTCCCCCAACCATACGCCAACCGGATACGACAATCTACTGGATTAAACGAGGAATTACCCACTTCCTAAGGTTATTTCGGAAACATGTTACGTTTTTCCGGTTTGTTCGTCATCTTATCGGTGATGCCACAATGAAGCCAGATTTATTCAGAGAAGAAATCGTACCGGTTCGGGACAAATTGTTTCTGACTGCTTGTAAACTCCTTGAAAACAGGGAGGATGCTGAAGATGCCGTTCAGGAAACAATGATACGGCTATGGAACCTGCGTGACGACCTTGTCAAATACGACAATCGAGTAGCATTGGCCATGACCATCACGAAAAACCAGTGCATCGACAAGATCAGAAGCAGGGGAAAAAC
This sequence comes from uncultured Bacteroidales bacterium, assembly GCA_964438045.1. GTDB lineage: Bacteria > Bacteroidota > Bacteroidia > Bacteroidales > UBA1402 > UBA8389. Next base: position 3,722 of record CAYTIY010000118.1, read on the forward strand.
CGTTTCCATTGAACAGGACATGTACTGGCGGGCGGGTCCGGACAATCCGTACCTCCGACTTGAGCGAAAGAATACGGAGGACGTGTTGAAGGCAATCATCGAGGGCCTGCCCGCCTTACAAAAAGCAATCATCACGATGAAAGATATTGAAGGCTATGAATTGGCTGAAATTGCCGAAATCACCGGGAGCAGCGTTGAAGCCATCCGGGTGAATCTGTCCAGGGCCAGAAAAAAGGTACGAGAAGAATACGTCAGACTGACGATATGATGCAATGAAAACATTAATTGGATTGAAACGACAAAACAGAAACGGACAAGTCTCTGCCGAAGACATCGACAGGCTGCTTGAACGCTATTACGAAGGGCTAACCAGCACTGAAGAGGAGTCCTTGCTTCGTACGTGGCTCTCTCGGCCGGATATACCGTCCCGATTCGAGGCAGACAAGGCCTTATTCGGTTTTTTTGCCGAACAAAGGAGCAGAACTGTCAAAAAAGGAAACGTGCTGCGAATTGCCACCTGGTTCAGCGCAGCCGCTGCCATCCTGGCCTTCCTGCTCGTGACCGGCAATGTCTACAACAGCGACACCAACGATTATGTGCTCATACAAGGAAAAAAATACACCAATCTGACCTTGGCCAAAAAGAAAGCTTTGTCCACTCTTTCGTTGCTTAACGAACCGCAGGATGAAGTAAGCAAGAGCGCTTCCCTTCTCAACGAAGGCGACAACCTGATTCAAGAACAACTGAACCTGCTCGATGATGCAGCCTTGTAACTACCGGAAAAAACCAACAGACATGAAACAGTCAACAACAATATTTCGCCTCATTGCCTTTATGGCGCTTGCTGGTCTTTCCAACCTGGTCAACGCTCAAAGCGACTTGAACATCAACAACGTGTTCAAACAGTACGGAAAAAACAAACATGCAGTCATGGTCAGCCTCACCAATGAAGTGTTGGACAATTACAAATTTTCGCTGTTCAAAAGTATCAACATTAAAAACGACCCGTCGGCTGCCGATTATGTGAGAGAGCAATTGGCACTTGATGAAAAGGGAGCCAAAAAAATCAAACAGGTCATTTCGAACGGCAAGGTTACGTCCATCTACCTGGACCTGGCTCCTAAAAAAGGGTTGAACCGACTTATTCTGTTCAACGAACAATTCAAGCCCGAAAGGCAACTTATTTTGATTTACATCGAATCGGAACACAGCACCGACGATGTATTGAAAATTCTGCTGAAAAAGAACCAATAATCTGATTATCAACCGATCATTCCGATAAGCCATTAAAAACCAACACTATGAAACGAGCCATTCTGACACTACACACCATCGCCCTTTTCGCTTGTTTAGCAACCGCTTCTGAAAAACCGGAAAACGACACCACCTTCTATTTTAACGACAAAGCCATCGAGCTGAATGACAACAACGACCAGGTGGACGTGAGGGTGTATAAGATTATTGGTGAGGGAAACACCACCGAATTCAAGTCCGTCTACAAGGGCGTTTTCAGCGATGAAAAAAACGTGGAAAATTACACCGTATTCGAAGACCTGGGATTCAGGTTGCCGAGCTTCGGCAGAAAGAGAAGGCACGAACGACCATTAGACAGGATGCAACCTCACTGGGCGGGTTTATCGGTTGGTTACAGCAACATGATACAGCGAACGGGTGACACTTACAACATGGCAAGCTTTGACGGTGTGGGCATCAGGCCGGAGAATTCGCTGGAATGGACGCTTAATTTCAACGAGTTCATTGCGCCCCTTTACAAAGACATATTCGGACTCACCACCGGTTTCGGTATGACATGGCGAAATTACTGCTTGGAAAACCACCACCACTTCGAGGTGATCAATGGGGTGACCGAATTGGTTCCGGCTGATCCCGGAATTCACTACACCAGAAGCAGGCTAAGAACGTTGCACCTGAATTTTCCGTTACTACTCGAGTGGCAACCCAAGTTGGGCTACGACCACAATTTCTTCCTTACGGCAGGAGTGATTGGGGAAATCAAGGCATTTGCCAATTACAAGGTCACTTACGAGGATGCCTCCGGCGACAAAATCAGACGAAGGATGGCGAAGGGACTAAACACCAGGCTACTGACACTCGATTACATGGTACAAATTGGCTACAAGGACTTCGGCGTGTTCGCAAAATACAGTCCGTTCAGCTTCTTCACGACAGGAGACGGCCCGGACGCGCAGGCTGTTTCCATCGGAGTGGTATTCCACGGCAACGAATGACAACCTATAAAAAAACGGCGACCAGAAACCAGTCACCGTTTTTTTTATCTCCGTTCATTAACGGGTCCTTTTATTTACGCGTATTTCGCTTACGTTCGTTTTCGTCAAGAATGATTTTACGCATTCGCAGGTTCTTTGGGGTCACTTCGACGTACTCGTCTTCCTTGATGTACTCGAGTGCCTCTTCCAGCGAAAATACAATGGGAGGAGGCAAGGTAGCTTTATCATCGGTACCTGAGGCCCTGACATTGGTCAATTTCTTGGTCTTGTTCACGTTGATGACCAGGTCACCTTCCTTGGTGCTTTCGCCGACTACCTGTCCGGCATAGACATCTTCACCCGGGAATATAAAGAAACGACCCCTGTCCTTGAGCTTGTCCATGCCGTACGCTACAGCTGTACCGGTTTCAATGGCTATCATTGATCCGTTTTCGCGCTTTTCAATCTCCCCTTTAAACGGTTCGTAATCGACAAAACGGTGTGCCACGACAGCTTCTCCGGCTGAAAGGGTCATAAGGACACCCCTAAGGCCAATAATACCCCTGGAAGGAATCTTAAAGTCCATGTGCACCCTGTCATTGCGCGTTTCCATCATGGTCAGTTCGCCTTTACGCCGGGTCACCGCATCGATCATCTTGCTGGCCGATTCTTCGGTCACGTTGATGGTCATTTCTTC
>CAYTIY010000119.1:0-6564 GCA_964438045.1 uncultured Bacteroidales bacterium
TATGGCATCGAAACCCCAACAACCGCTGGTGAAATTTTATTCCGGCGAAGAATTACCTCTTGAATTACATAAAGTTAGGATTGTTCAAAAATTACACCTGGTTCCCATTGAACGTCGGTTGCAAGCTCTCAATGAAGGCGGCTACAATACGTTTCAATTAAACACGACCGATGTATTCCTCGATATGCTCACCGACAGTGGCACTAATGCCATGAGCGACAATCAACTGGCTGCCATGATGCAGGCTGATGACGCCTATGCCGGTTCCCAAAGTTTCGTCCGTTTGCAGAAAGCTGTCGAAGATGTACTCGGAAAGAAGTACTACTTGCCGGCTCATCAAGGTCGCGCCGCTGAAAATATCCTGGCTGTGGCTTATGTCAATAAGACCAGTCTTGTCCCCATGAACTACCACTTCACCACGGCCATGGCTCACATTACCGACAAAGGTGGCCGTATTGTGGAATTGTTGTACCCTGAAGCTTATAAGATCAATTCCGACCATCCGTTCAAGGGTAACATGAACATCGAGGAGTTGGAAGATACCATCGTCCGTACCGGTAAAGAGCACATTCCTTACATCCGTATGGAAGCTTCCACCAACCTGATCGGTGGCCAACCTTTCTCCGTACAAAACCTGAGAGATGTTCGTGCCATTGCCGACAAATACGGTATCCGTTTGGTGCTTGACGCCAGTTTGCTGGGTGAAAACGCCTACTTGGTAAAACAACGCGAAGAAGAGTTCAACGATTCTTCCATGGGTGAAATCATCAAGACCATGACCGGTTTGGCCGACATCGTTTACTTTTCAGCCCGCAAGCTCAGCTCTTCCAGAGGTGGTGGTATCTGTACCAACAATGAAGGTATTTACAAGGAGTTGGAACCACTGGTACCCCTTTACGAAGGATTCCTTACCTATGGAGGTATTTCCATCCGCGAAGTGGAAGCCATGGCTGTAGGTTTGTATGAGACCCTTGATGAAACCATGATTTCTCAAAGCCCTTCTTTCATTAAATACCTGGTTGAGGAAGCGATGAAGAAAGGCATTCCCATGATTACCCCTCCGGGTGTGTTGGGAGCCCACGTGGATGCCATGAGCTTCTGTTCACACATTCCTCAGACACAATACCCGGCTGGCGCATTGGCTGCTGCTTACTTCCTGATTTCCGGTGTGCGTGGTATGGAACGTGGTTCCATCTCCAACCAACGCGATGAAGAAGGAAACGAAACGTACGCCGACATGGAGTTGTTACGTCTGGCCGTACCTAGAAGGGTTTTCACTCTTTCCCAAATCAAGTATGCGGTTGACCGCCTGAGTTGGTTGTACGACAACCGCGAACTGATCGGCGGTTTAAAATTCACTTATGAACCTACCGTATTACGGTTCTTCATGGGTAAACTGGCGCCTGTTTCCAACTGGCCTTCAACACTGATGGCCAAATTCAGGGCTGACTTCGGCGAAAGTCTTTAATCATTAACAGGACAGATGGCATCCATCCCACAGGGAGGATGCCATCTGTTTTTAAACCAACAGCCATGGAATCAACCGTTTGTTGTCCGCCTTTTGACCCGCTTCCTTGGGATGGGGTTACTCATGTTTGGGCTGAAAAGCTGTTCCTAAAGGATCAAATGCCTCAGATTCTGCACATTCCGATTCCGGGTACAATGAGTAAGACTATTACCCGAATGTGGGATTTGGCACAAAAAAACGAGGCGGCTCCCGATTCCACTGACTTTTTGCTGCTTGCACACGATCCTTCTCCTTGGAAATCAGAACTGTTTATGTCTCTGACAAAGGATATGCCCAGGGAAGCGAATGTGGTGAAATTTTCAGGTACCTATGTATCCAAGGTTTTTGATGGGCCATACAACCACGCTCCCAAGTTTATCAAAGTCATGGATGCGTACCTGAAGGAAATGGGAAAGCAAGCAAAGCGCTATTATTTCTATTACACGACGTGTCCAAAATGTGCCAAAAAATACGGGCACAATTACATTGTCCTCTTAGCAGAAGTATAATTATCATGGTAAAGATTGGTAACAGGTTGTTTGCGCTATGTCTGATGGCCTGTTGTTTGATGGCCTGTGGCAAATACCACGGAGACAAGCAACGTGAGACAGCCGAAGGGTTTAGCGAAGACATGACTGATTCATCGCAGGAATGGGTTGTGTTTCGGGGCGATGGTTTTTCGCTTCAGTTTCCTCCCATTTTCAAATTGGACACGTCCGGTTACCAGCGAACCAGCTTGATTCTTTATACGGAACTTACAAACGATGGCGACATGTATGCGGACAATATTGCCGTAGTGGTCAAGGAACGTGAAAACAACATGACGCTGGAGGCCTACGGCAAACAATCCGAAGGCTTCATCATGCAATACACCGAGTCTCCTGAAATTATGTACAGCGACCTTAAGAAAAAGGACGGTGACCACTATTATGAGCTTATCTACTCGGAAGATCAGTCCGAGTTTAGACTCATCCGAGAACAGCGTATTGTTTTTCGTGGAAACTACATGTATAGCATTACGCTTACGTGTGAGGATGCCGTGTTTGATCAATGCAAGGACGTTGGTGAGGCCATTATGAACACGTTCAAGGTTGAATAACAGTATTTAATCGTATCTAGTTTTCAATGTGTATGAAAAAGCTTTCATGGGTTGTTTTATGTGTTTTCTTTCAGTGTATGGCTGCCTTGTCTCAGGGTTCCTATTTGGACAATGCCAAGCAGGCTGAGGAAATGTCACGGAATGGCAAGTTTGAAGAGTCCTACAAGGAATACACAAAGGCCATTGAGAAAAAATCAGATGATTACAGGTTGTGGGTGAACCGTGGCATCTGTCTGATGAATCTTAAGCGATTTGAAGATGCGCTGAATGATTTGAACAAGGCACTTCAACTACAAACCAACGACTTCAATGCCTTATGGGCCAGAGCATCCTGTAAATCGCAGTTGAAGGATTACAAAGGTGCAATAGCCGACCATACTGCAATCTTGAGTCAAAAACCCGATAACAATGAATGCTTGTTTGAACGGGCGAAAAACAAACAATTGGCGGGCGATCTAACGGGTGCGCTAACCGATTACAGTGAATGTCTGAAACGAAACTACCAGAAGGCTCAGTCCAATTATTGGATGGGTGTGATCTATCTGGAACAAAAACAGGTTAAAAAAGCGGTGGAAGCATTCAGTACAGCCTCCACGTTGGATAATTCATTGACTGATGCCTACTACAGAGAGGCTTTGGCAAACGCTGAGCTCGGCTATTACAACCGAGCCATTGAAAACCTCAACCGTGTGTTGGAAAAAAAACCGGAGGATGTAGGTATGTATTTGCTGAGGGCCACATTGAAAATCAGTGCGAAGCAGTATACCCAGGCCAAGTCGGATATTGAAAAAATGAACCAACTAAAACCCGGTAATTCCGACGGCAAATTGCTCATGATTAAAGTAAAAAACGGATTGTTGGATTACCGTGGTGCCTTGACGGATATCGATTCACTATTGCAAAAATACCCTGCCGGAAATGAGCTATTGTTTCTCGAACAAGGTAAGGCTCTTTTGCAGCTAGGTAATCGAATGGACGCTGAGGAGGCGTTTGACCATTCGCTGTCCATTAATCCGAAATATGTGGATACACACATTGAACGTGGGCAATTGTTATTAAAGAGTAAAAACTACAGAAAGGCGGTTGAGGACTTCAACAAAGCCATTGGTATCAATGATCGTTCCGCCCTTGGTTGGTTCTTGAAGGGGAAGGCGTTGATTGGCTTGGAACAGGTTGACGAAGCTATGGTTGCCATCAATCAAGGTTTTGAACTGGAAAATGGATTTGACGAGATGGGATTCCATTATCGAGGGTTGGCTAAGTTGCTGGAGGGTGATGAGTCCAGTGCTATGTCTGACTTTGACAAGTCGCTAACAATCAATTCAACCTATGCACCTGCCAGACTGGACCGCGCTGAGCTACTGATCAAACAGGGAAAGGAGCAGGACGCACTTAAGGAATTTCAGTCGGCTCAGTCTAATGACCCGTTGAATACGATGGCATTTTGCGGCCAGGGTAAAGTGCTTATGATACAGAAAAAGTACGATCAGGCTTTACGAATGTATAATCAGGCTATCGCGTTGGATCAAAGGTGTGATGAGGCTTATTATGGACGTGGCTTGGTCTATGTAAGGCTTGGAAAACAGAAAGAGGCCAAAGAAAGTTTGTCAAAGGCTATCGAGTTGAACGACGAATTTGCCGATGCGTATTACGAACGGGGATTGCTTAATAAAAAACTGGGTGATACCGATGCGGCCCGGGAGGATTTTGACCGTGCGTCTGTGTTCGGAAATGAATTGGCCGGGAAAGAATTGAATCTATTGAATAAATAGCGTGACAAGATCCTTCTTATTAATCCGGAAGTTGAATGTGTCGCATTTGTCGAAGTATCTGTTGTTGCCGGTTTCTGATATAGCGTGAAGGATATTCAGAATTGAAGCGTCTTGGATTGGGCAACGTGGCTGCAATCAGCGCCGATTGCTTGCGGGTTAAATTCTCTGCCGTTGTATTGAAATGTTCTTCGGCCACGGCTTGGGCTCCGTAGATACCCTTGCCGGTTTCCATCGAGTTGAGGTATACTTCCAGAATGCGGTCTTTTGACCAAAACAACTCGATCAATACCGTAAAATACGTCTCCAGGCCTTTGCGCACCCACGATGATTTTGGCCATAAGAAGACATTTTTTGCCGTTTGTTGGCTAATCGTGCTGGCTCCTCTTGGGCGTTTTCGCCATTTGTTTTCCCGGGAGGCTTTTTTGATCTGAATCACGTCAAATCCCCAATGTTCATAGAACCGTTGATCTTCAGATGCAATAACGGCACGTTTCAGGTTTTTGGAAATATGCTTGTCTGAAACCCATTTGTGCGCCAATCTTGGAGTGACCCCCTGTGCCATTTGTTCAACGGAACGAATGATCATCAACGGCGTCACAGGTACAGGAACAATGCCGTATATGATCACAGCCAGCACTGAAGTGGAAAACAACAATAACAACAATCGTTTGAACCAATTGAAAAACTGACGCAGTGTTCTCATGTGTTGTAACGATTCGTCAATATAGGTGGATTTCTGTCATGGTTGAACCTGAAAACGATTATTCAAACGTGTCTGAATACTACCGTTTTGTGGCTGTTTTTTTACCTGTCGTTCCTGGTTTACGGACTTGTGTAGAAGCTTTGGGCGCAGTCGGCTTGGTCTGATTGGTCTGTTTGGAAACACCCTCGTTGGGCTTTTCAATCGCTTCGCGTAGAAGAACCGTTACCTTGTTGGTTAGACAGTTCCAGTCATAGACATAAGTGGGAGTTACGATTAAATGTTGTTTCCATTTCGCCGTTTTTCCGTACATCATCAATGTACAGACATCCGTTGCCGTGATTAAGTCGCCGGTAGTCGCATTGTGGGAGTGAAGGTATTCTTCCTGTTTGCCGGTTTTCAGGCTATCTTTACCGTATTCGATGAAGATGATATTATTGTGAAGTCGTTTGAACGATCCGATGCCGGTAGAACCGTCGAAGTTGATCAAATAATCGTTCCCGAAAATGACTTCACCTTTCCGTAAGGGCTCCGTCAGTAGGTAGACCTTTTTCTTACCTTGATTTATAATAGGTATAAAGCGGACAGTCGTTTTTTCATACGCCTTGAAAAGAGGATTCGATTGAGCCAGGGAAATGGCCTGTACATTCATCAGATACAAGTCTTTTTCCAATTTGGTCAAGTCTCTTTCCGTAAGGTTAACAATGGCCTTTCGAGTACTGAAGGTACTGTCAAAGGATACTGAACCGACAACCTGGGGGGGGGATTCCTTAGAGTAACAGATAAAAGTGGTCGTGTCATTGGAAAAACTGGAGAAGAAACCGCCAATCTGGCTTTGGACCAACCCTTGCCTCATCGCAATGCTTAAACCGTTGCGTGTGGCCATTTCAGACCGATAGAGCAATTTTCCTTCTTCTACAGCTGCGGTCATTTCTTTTGTCAGGGCAACTTCCTGTCCACGCATGGCAAGGGTGCCTGCAATGAGTACAATTAAGGTGAGCAGTCTCTTCATTTCATCTATCTTGAAAATTCACGCCAAGATACAAAAAAACAAGACTGCCAGCTATCAAACAGGATGCATTTTCACATCATTCCTGCATGTGCCACTCGTTTAAGAGCCGTTGCTGCGTATCTTTTATTAAGGTAGATATGGAAAGTTGATTTGCAATGCCGTGGATAATGCCGAACACATCGTCTTTTGCATGTTCAAATCCGGCAATCATAGTCCAGAAGTCGTCGCAGCCCAATTGGAAATCGTTGTTGGGTGAACTGGGCTCATCGTAAAGACATAGCTTATAGAACTTACCCGCACTTTCTGCTTTGATCTTTCTATCGTTGTGACTGAAAGCGTAATTTTTTTGGTCGTTGATGTGTTTGATGTCTATCCAATACTCCTGTCCGTCACGAAGCATAAACTTCAAGTCGTAAGGTTCAGGATTTTTAATGACCGTACCACCTCTCGATTCGATCAGTATCTGGCTGAAAT
>CAYTIY010000120.1:0-6471 GCA_964438045.1 uncultured Bacteroidales bacterium
TGCAAACAAGACAACCAAAACCACCGCTACTTTTTTCATACCCGTTCTATTTATTTTTCACCACGTAAAGTCTATTGACCTGCCTTTTCTTACTGTGATGCGACGTTGTTTTCCACCCGAGATCAGGGTTGTACGCCCCCCTGTTTTGGAAGAGACCGTCACTTGTTGCAAGACTCCATTCTTCCACACCATGGACACCTGAAAACCGCCACGCGCACAAAGCCCACTGACAGAACCGTCTTTCCAGGCATCGGGCAAGGCCGGCAGCAACCGGATTTCACCCTCCGAGGATTGCAACAACAGTTCAACCACAGCGGCAGCCCCTCCGAAGTTTCCATCAATTTGAAACGGGGGATGCGCATCGAACAGATTGGGATAGGTGCCTCCGCCTCCGGAATAATTGGTGCTCAAACCGCTGGGGTCGACGTACCTCAGCAACTTACGAAACAGCGTGTAGGCGTGATTTCCATCCTGTAACCTGGCCCAAAGATTGATGCGCCAGCCCATCGACCAACCCGTTGTTTCATCGCCTTTCAATTCGAGTGTCCTGCGACTGGCAGCGGCCAATTCAGGCGTTTTTTCGGGTGTGATATGGTGCCCTGGAAACAGTCCAAACAGATGCGTTTGGTGGCGGTGCGTCGGCTCTGCATCTTCCCAGTCGAAATACCATTCCTGCAGGTTGCCCTTTTTTCCCACCTGGTAAGGGTGCAAACGAGACAGGGTGCGTTTCAGTTGTAATCGGAATTCCTCATCTGTTTGAAGAATGGTGGAAGCCTCAACAGTCTGTAAAAACACTTCCCGGATCATGGCCAAATCAGCTGTGCCGCCGTAGAACGTACCACCCCGATACCCCTGAGGCGTTTTGTATTGCGCTTCCGGTGAGGTGGACGGAGACGTGATCAGCTCACCGTTTTTGCCTTCCACCAACCAGTTGAGACAAAACTGGGCAGCCCCTTTCAGCAACGGGTAGCCCTTTTCTTTCAAGAATCTTTTGTCCTGCGTAAACACGTAATGTTCCCATGCGTGTGTGCTGAGCCAGGTGCCTCCCATGTACCAGTTCGCCCATACCGGATCGCCCGAACCAAAATCACCCACTGGGTTGCTCATGGCCCAGATGTCAGAATTGTGACAAGTCATCCAGCCCTGTTGCACACCAAGGAAAGTTTTGGCCGTCACTGCTCCGGTGGTGGCCAGGTTCCCGATAAAGTCCATCAACGGTTCGTGCATTTCAGACAGGTTGGCGTTCTCGGCCAGCCAGTAATTTTCTTCCAGGTTGATGTTGGTGGTGTAATTGCTGCTCCAGGGTGGACGCAGGTAAGGATTCCAAATACCTTGCAAGTTGGCCGGCACGCCGGGAGTGCGCGAGCTGCTGATCAACAAATACCGGCCATACTGAAAATACAAGATTTCAAGGTTTTTATCCTCCTTGCCGGTTGCATACCGCTTCAAGCGTTCGTCAGTAGGTAAATCGGGGGCGTCCGTCTTTCCCAGGTCAAGCTTTACCCGGTTATAAAACCGCTGGTAATCAGCCACATGTTCCTTTCTAAGCGTTTCGTAGGGCTGAGTCAACGCCTTTTTTAGGTGTTGTTCTGCCAACGCTTTATCATCCACCCCTTCCGTGGCCGGATTTTTATCGAATCCGTTGAAACTGGTGGCCGCCGAGACAAAAACCAGCGCTTCCGTACCTCCATTCAGACAGACGGAACTATCGGTGTATGTGACCACCCCGTCTGTTTTCTGTATGGAAAACAAGGCCGTAAAGCGGGTGCCTTTGTTTTCATCGAAAACGACAGCATCCGGCCTGTTTCCCCTGTAATCCGGCTCTGCCTTGACCGGCGCATATCCATTGACGCACAGAATGTTGCGATTCTTCGACAATTTATACCTCAGCAAACTCGTGAATTTCAGGTCGAAACTCAACGCCCCTTTTTTAGAACTGCTGAGTTTGACGACCATCACTTGCCCGGGATTGGATATCCAGTATTCGCGCGTAAACGTCACACCATCCAGTTCATACGAAACGCTCGACGTGGCATCGGCCAGGTTCAACTCCCTGCGGTAGTTGCTTGGAGTACCTGTGTGTTTGAAGTTGATGAATAAGGTGCCCAACGGAGCAAAAGAGGCCGAAAACGTGCCTTGCACCTTCCGTTGCAATTGGTCGGCCAACCGGTAGTCCTCCTTGTTCAAGGCTTCCCTGATTGCCGGTATCACCTTGTATGCCTCGGGATTCATATCCACTTTCACCGGCTCCCCGCTCCACAGGGTAGCGTCGTTCAAATAAATCTGATCCGACTGCACCCCGCCAAAAACGGAGGCTCCCATCCTGCCATTCCCCAACACCAGACTTTCCTCAAAGTACGTTGCCGGTTTTGCATACCACAGTTTATCGGCATGCTGGGCACTGGAAGAAAACACAACACACTCGAACAGGAACGGGAACAAACACCAACGCAACGAAACAACCACTGCTAGAATAACTTTTTTCACGACTCATACATTCAACGATGTAACAAACTTACAATCAATTTTCGATTATCCACCGTTTACCATAAAAAAACATCACCCCACCCCGTACGGGTAACAGATTGGAGGCCGCTGCAAAAGCCAAGAACAAGCTGTTACGCCGATGGGATTGGGGGTGATGCCACGCGTGGGTTCTACGGTTTCAGTCAGCCGTTTTCATTCTTCCAGAATCGTAGTAAACCCACCCCACTCCGGTGCGTTTGCATACAATTCCTTCGAACCCTTCGGAACGTAGAGTTTAATGTTCCTTATGTTCGCATTCGAAAAAATGTTTTGTGTGACCAAGGGTTGCTTGATGCGGCAATGGATTTCTTCCATCCTAAAACAGCTGAAAAAAGCTTGCGTTCCAATGGATGTTACGGATGAGGGAATGGTGACGGATGAAAGATTCATACAAGTATTGAATGCCCAACTTCCAATGGATGTGACCGACGAGGGAATAACAAGCGATGTCAACCCCTTACAATTGGTAAACGCATCCGTACCTATGGATGTGACCGATGAGGGAATTACAATGGATGTCAAACCACTACATCCGTAAAATGCATTGTCGCCCAATGATGTGACAGTAGATGGAATGGTGTATTGTGACGTTTTGGCCACCGGACATGAAATGAGCGTAGTCCTGTCTTTGTTGAACAGCACACCATCCAACACTGAATACATTGGATTTTTTCCATCCACACGGTATTCCTCAATTGAGCAAGCCTGAAAAGCAGCTTTTCCAATCGTCGAGAGAGACGCCGGTATGGACAACTTTGTCAGTTTGACACAACGGGAAAAGGCGTTATTTCCTATCGATGTGATAGATGATGGAAGCACCATAGCATTCAGATTGCTACAATCCTGAAACGCACCTTCCTCTATGGTTGTAACGGAAGAAGGAATTGTAATGGAAGTCAAGCCCTTGCAATTTTTGAACGCATTTTTTCCGATAGACGTGACAGAAGAAGGTATGACGTACTGAGTGGCTTTACTCATGGGAAACGCAATCAGCGTACGCTTGTCTTTGTTGAACAGCACGCCCTCCACTGAAGAATAAGTCGGATTAGTGCCGACCACATCAAATTGTTTCAACGCTGTGCAATCAGTAAAAGCATCTTCTGCAATTTTTGATACCTTTTCCGTTAAGGTCACTGTAGCCAAATTACTGCATGCAGCAAAAGCCTTAGGTTGAATTGACGTAACCGAAGATGGAATGGTAATGGACGTCAAACCCGTACATCCCTGAAACGTTGCAGACTCTATCATACTGACAGAAGAAGGAATGGTTACGGATGTCAGTTTCGTACAACCCTTGAAAGCATTCGGGTAAATTCTATTCACAGAAGAGGGAATGGTGATGGATGTCAAACCGGTAAAATTCTGGAAAGCACCATTTTGAATAGTATTAACAGACGATGGAATAACCAAGGATGCCAGACTCTTACAGCCCATAAAAGCATACATATCAATTTTAGTAACCGATGAAGGAATTACATACTGAATCTTTTTACCTCTACATACAACCAGTGTTGTTTTGTTTTTGTCGAATACCACATCGTCTATTGAAATGAAATATGGATTCTTTTCATCTACTGTAATGTGTATCGATTCAATGGCACTTGTGAAGCCTCCGGTGATTTTTGAAACACTGGCAGGTATGCTCACTGAGGTTAATTTTGGGCTGCATAACGCACCCGCGCCAATTGATGTGACTTGATAGGTATTACCTGAAAATTCAACCGTTGACGGAATGACTAAATCTCCCGTATAAAGGCCAGATGCCAGCTCAACACCGTTTGCAGACGTGGTTCTGTAATTAAAACCATTCACTTGGAATGCCAAGGTTGAAGGCTTGCCCGTTGATGACGGTTTAGTTATTTTCGCAAGCTTTCCTTCAAACGAACGATACACTGGATTTTTAGGATCCACAATGAGTTGTTTCAATGCGGTACAACCTTTAAAGGCATTATCACTGATTGATACCGTTGTTGCAGGAATGGTAACTGATGTCAAAGCTGTACAACCCGAAAAAGCCAAACTTGAAATGGTCGTAACAGATGAGGGAATGGTGATGGACGTCAAACTCGTACATCCTTGGAACGTTTCAGCCTCTATTTCTGTGACAGAGGAAGGAATGGTTACGGACGTGAGCCCCGTACAGCCCATGAATGCGCCCGGCAAAATACTTTTCACAGAAGAGGGAATAATGATGGACGTCAAACCCGTACAATCTAAAAAAGCCCTGATTCCAATTCTCTTGGCAAATGAGGGAATGGTATACCGGGAAGATGTATTGTTGGGATAAGCAATAAGCATCGACTTGTTTTTATTAAATATCACCCCATCAACTGAAGCAAAGTTTGCATTATTCGCATCCACCATCAATTGTTTCAATCCGGTACAATCATGAAACGCTTTTTCTCCAATCGATGTAACAGATGAGGGTATGGTTATGGCTTCCAAACTACTACAACCACTGAATGCCTCTGATCCAATTTTTTTAAGCGAAGCGGGTAATTTGATTGAGGTCAAACTCGAACAATTCATAAATGCCTGATTGTCTATTTCTTTTATGGTTGTTGGCATTTCGATTGTGCGTAAATTTTCAGTGAATGCATGCTTACCTATGGATGATATAGAAAAAGGATCAGAAATCATATTTATATGTAGTGGTAATAATGTTGAGCCTTTAAATGAAGCCAACTCAAGGTTATTATCAGTATCAATTACTCTATACGTGACTTCACTAATTACCATGATTGTTTGTGGCTCTAGATGATCGACTACCTTCGGTTGATCGGCCGTTTGTGCGTCAGCCACTTCTTTAATCCTGGCGGTCAGCTTTTCCATTGAAGTATTTTGTGCCAGCGCCTTTGCGTTGTCTATCGTTGTCGTTATAGCCGTAACCACTTTGCTATCAGCTGTAGCCTTCTCCACCAGCGCTTTGGCCTCGGTTTCATGTTGTTGTCCCCACGCATAAGCCGTCAGCAGCAAGGCGGCGAAGAGCGGAAGGTAGAGTGCGTATTTGCCCAGCCCCTTCCAGGAAGTCCGTTTTTTGTTCATCATGACAATTCGTTTTTTGAGTTGTGATACATTGAAATGATTGGCCAGATTCGCGTCCGAACGGTGGCAGGAAAGCTGCAGCAATTTGTATTGATAGGTTTTGGGGTCAACCCCTTTTTTAATGACATCACGGTCGGCAAGGAATTCCAGGTTCTCCCGCAGGCTCCGCTTCAGCAACCAGGCGAACGGGTTGATCCAGAACAGCGCGCACACCAGCTCGCTGAACGCCACGTCGTACGAGTGGCCTTGTTTGATGTGGGCCTTTTCATGCTCGATGATTTCCAACTGGTTCTTGTCTGAATACACATCCGGGTCCATGAACGCCGCACCGAAAAACGAGAACGGAGACTGGCAGCCCTTCAGCACGTACACCCATTGGCCGTGAAGCATCCTGCGTTCGGCGTGTTTGCGGCAGTTCCGGATGCGGAACAATTGCCGTGCGATGCGGAAGAGCAGGAAAGCTGTGGTTAGGATATAAATTAGGAGGATGTAGTCAAAGACTGTGAAGGACAGCGTTTTGTTGGCTTTTATTGTTGACGGGTGTTGGACGGGTGTTGGTGCGATATCGCTTGTCGGTGTTGCACCAACAGCCGGTTCAATACCATTTACTGGCACCAAGGCATTTCCTTGTTCCACCCCATTTCCCGATACCACTTCATCCGCCAGCGCAGCCGTATTCACCGGAATCTCCGGCAACCGCTCGCGCAACACATCGGCATACGCTACCAACGAATCGCTCCGTTGGATCCAGCTGGACAGGTCCAGCAGCGGATACGTCAACGCCAGGACGATGCCCACCAGCAAGGCGATGCGTTTCCCTGCGAAAAAGGTATCCTTCTGCAGCAACAAGCGGAAAAACAGGTAGAATGCCGCCAGCCCCAGGTTGGCCAGGATGAAGTA
>CAYTIY010000121.1:0-6467 GCA_964438045.1 uncultured Bacteroidales bacterium
TGACACTAGACATCGGCGATTTTCTCTAGTCTCTTTCGAGCCGTCGAGAAAATCAGGGCCGATCTCGTCGTGCCCCCTGCACCCGGCCGTCGAGTCGACACCGTTTCAATATCACTTCCCTCAATCCGCTTTCCCCCTGGTCGAAGGTCACTGCCGCCAGCCCAATGAGCGTTGCAGTGGAGCCGGGAGGGTATAGTCTATCCCAGGCTTCTTGGAACGAGGCGTTAAGAAAATGACCTGGATGGAGGCGTAAGAAATCTCATCTTCCGAGGAAGGAACGCAGTGACTGACGCTTTGAGATTTTAGCCGGAATGGGGCATTTTTAGCCGAGAGACTGAAGCATGGGATAGACTATACCCTCCCGGCGGAACGGAGACATGATAATGTTCCTGTAAATCCTCAGGTTTTGCGGTTGATCTCCGAAACGGCACAAAAACGGCACACCTAAAAGAAAAAAGGACCTACGGGGAACCGTAAGTCCTTGAGGGTCAATTGTCGGGGTGACTAGATTCGAACTAGCGACCACTCGCCCCCCAGACGAGTACTCTAAACCGGGCTGAGCTACACCCCGTGCTAATTGCGGTGCAAATGTACGGTATTTTTTGAGAATGTCCAATCCTTGCGGCTGAAAAAAGCAAAAAACGTGTCAAATTCCCATGGCATCCCTGAAATAATCCAGCGATTCCTCAATCAACGACCGGGAGGCCGTTTGGTCAAGACGGATGGAACCCACGTCGGCCAGTAAGGTGAAGTTGATGGTGGCGTTTTCGTTCTTCTTGTCATGCGTCATGGCCTCGAGCAAGAAAGGATAATCATCGCAGCCGAACCGAAAGGCACCGTAGAAGTCCCTGACATAATACGCCATCCGCTGTACGATTTGGCTCGACAGCCCCGTCAGCTTCATGGACAGGTATAATTCACAGACCAACCCCCACGCAATAGCGTAACCATGCAAGACGGGTTTTTCACGGTTATGAGTTAGACTCTCAAAGGCATGTCCCACCGTGTGGCCAAGGTTCAACGCTTTGCGCAACCCCTTCTCGTGCGGATCCTGTGTCGTTATGTCGTCCTTGATGGCCACCGAGCGCCGTACAGCTTCCTGAAATTCAAATGAATCAGGGTGCTCCAGATCGAGCGCAAACAGAGAATTCAAATAGGTGATGTCAGACAACAGTCCGTGTTTGAGCATTTCAGCAAAACCGGACAGCACATTTTCCTTATCGAGGGTTTTAAAGAAGGGAGCATGGAATAATACAGCCCTGGGTTGGTGGAAGGCACCAATTTCATTTTTAAGGCCGTTGAAGTTGATGCCGGTCTTCCCACCGACGGCAGCGTCGACAGCTCCTAAAATGGTGGTCGGGATGTTGATCGTGTCGATGCCTCGTTTAAAGGAGGCAGCCGCAAAACCACCCAGGTCGGTGACCATGCCACCACCCAGATTGATCAAGACGGATTTCCGCGTTCCTCCTTGCCGGCTGAGCACTGTCCAAACCGATGTGATGCCCTCAAGATCTTTATGCTGGTCTCCGGCCGGAATTGTAATGAGTTTGGCCTGACGAAGGCAGGCGAAATCCCGGATAAAAGGCAGGCAGTAGGCAGCAGAATTGGTATCGCACAGGACAAAGATCTGTGAAGGATCGTATCCTGACAGAAGAAGTTGAAGGTCTTTTTCCAGCTGGTCGGTGAAGATAAGTCGGTCTGAGATCATGGTGAACGCGCGGGTTTACGTGCAAAGGTACATGATAATACTTGTATTTCATTACTTTTTTATCATATTTGCAGGTGATAGACTCCGACAAACCATGATGCATCTTACAACAGAATCCTGGCCTGAATTATTCAAGTTGCTGTTTTACTCCATTTATTGGATTACGTTAGCCAGCGTGGTTCTCGTTGTCGTGTTGGATAATCGCAATCCGGTGAAAACCATTTCCTGGGTCATGGTGTTGATTTTCCTGCCTTATGTCGGGTTGATCCTGTATGTTTTTTTCGGACAACGGTATCGAAAAAAGAAAATCATTTCCAAAAAGAGCATCCGCAGTATTGAAAACAATCCGGCCTATCTCTATGAAGAATTGGACCCGGCGCACTATCCGGCCGATTGCGGACCTGTGATCGACCTGTTGCGGCAAAGCAACCTGCATCCGGTTTTTTCGGGCAATGAGGTTAGGTTGTTGACCGATGGTCAGGAAACGTTCGATGCCTTGTTTGAGGATATACGGAATGCAAGAAAACACATTCACCTCGACTATTACATCATAGAACACGGCAAAGTGGGCGATGAACTGCAGCGTGCGCTCATTGCCAAGGCCAAGGAGGGCATTGAAATAAGGGTCATTTTCGATGATATCGGTTCCTGGAAAACCAAAAAACGGTTTTTTCAGGAAATGAAGGATGTCGGTATTCAGGTTTATCCCTTTCTACGCGTGTTGCTCCCCTATCTGTCACCAAAATTCAATTACAGGAATCATCGGAAAATTGCCGTCATTGACGGAGAAATCGGTTATACCGGCGGTTTGAACGTGGCCGACCGTTATGTGGGCATCGGCAAGTTCCCCGTTTGGAGAGACACCCAGGTACGCGTTGTCGGCAAGGGTGTATATGGTTTACAGACCGCGTTCCTCATCGATTGGTTTTTTGTCAGTCGTCAATTGCTGACCTCAAAGTTCTACTTCCCCGATCTGAAAGACCATGGTTCCTGTTTGGTTCAGGCGGCGACCAGCGGTCCCGATACCGACTGGGAAAGCATTATGCAGGCCCTTTTCTGCATCATAGGAAGGGCCAGGAAATACGTTTATCTGCAGACCCCTTATTTTTTACCCAACGAAAGTTTGCTGACTGCATTGCAGACCGTTGCCATGAGTGGAGTCGATGTCAGGTTGATGGTGCCCGAACGAACCGACACACCATTGGCATCGTTGGCCATGCAATCGCATTTCTCAGAAGTGATGGCAGCCGGCGTCAAGATTTATATGTACCAAAAGGGCTTCCTGCATGCCAAAACCCTTGTCTGCGATGATTGTGTCTCAACTGTCGGATCCACCAACTTTGACTACAGAAGTTTCGAACTGGATTTCGAGGTGAATGCGTTTGTATACGATGTTAATTTTGCCAAGCGCATGAAGCAGACCTTTTTGGACGATGTAAAGGATGCCAGGTTGGTTGATCCCGTGGAGTGGTCACAACGGAAAAAAATGGTCAAATGGTCGGAGTCGTTGTGCCGGCTATTTGGGCCGCTCATGTGACCTTACTCAAAGAAACTAAAATGTACGCTACCGTAATGGCGCATGTCTGTAAAGCGGGGATGCTTACTGAAATCGGTCTTCTTCGAATGTTCCATGATCAAAAGACCGCCTTCTGCCAGTAAGGAAGAGTTGAACACACGATCGGGAACGCTGCCCAATCGCTCATCGGCATAGGGTGCGTCGGCGAAAATCACATCGTACGACTCCCTGGAGCGTTCCATCCAGGTGAAAACATCGGCTTCGACGACGGTCATGTTTGAGACGCCCAGTTGTTGGATGACGGAACGGATGAACTTGACATGAAGCGGAAACCGTTCAACGCTCGTGACGTTCAACGCACCTCTCGATAAAAACTCAAAGCCGATGCTTCCGGTACCGGCGAAAAGGTCAAGCATGTGGGTTTCCTCAAAACAGATCTTGTTAGTGAGAATATTGAACAAGCCTTCCTTGGCAAAGTCGGTGGTCGGTCTGGCCATCAACCCTTTAGGGAGTTGAAACCGCCTGCCTTTGTAGGTGCCGCTGATGATGCGCATAATTATGGATAGTAGGATGTTACGGGGACCTCGGGCAGACCTGTGTAAATGAGTTGGTCCACCCGGTTCAGGTATGTCGAAAGGGCGTTCTTCAGCGGGTGTTCGCGGTTTTCCGGGGTGCAAACAAACGCATAGAGGGTGAGGGGGTCGAGTTGGAGTTGTTCAATGACGCGCAGGCAGAAATACGTTGCATCCTGTTCACCTTTGGTGTCAAACGAGTTGGCGAACATGAGCGTATTGGGCCGGGCGACGGCGATGTGGAGGTTTTTTCCAAAACAATAGGCCAGTAAAACCGACTCGTTGCAGATCCTGGCTTGTTGCATGGTCCACTCGGTGAGCAGATGGGTGGGGTTGTAAATGTGCAGGTTATTGAAAAGAGTTTCGAAGCATTCAATTCGCTCTTTGAGCAAACCACACACAAACACGTTTTTGCCGTCGCTGAGAGGAAACTGATACAGTTCCGTCTTTTCGCTGCCTATAAAAGCCGCATTGAACAATTCCTGAACGAATTCAGGTGCCCCCAGATGTGCAGGCATCACCATGAAACGATTCGAATGCTCGGAAACGGTGACCCTCAAAGAAGCGTGGTCGGACCACCCCGATTGGTTTACAAAGTGCACAAATTCATCGGGAAAATCGACCGGTGCATCCATTTTTAATGTGAGAGGTTGTGCTTCCGGTTGGTCGGCATCCATGAACAGAAAACCTTCAGGATTGGCGACGACGGCCAGATGCCTGAGGGATGCGGAAGGGAATGGCGCTGTGGTTTCTGACATGGAAAATCCAGATAGGGTAGGACAAATGTAGCAAATCCGGTACAAACGTACTACTTTTGATTGTAAATATCTGGAAAATGGCACCCGAATCGCTGGTCTCCGACATATCCGCCTGTTTCCCGTTTGAACCGACCCCTGAACAGCAGGAAGCGCTTCAGCGGATGGCCGGATTTTTGCTTTCTGATCACACGCATCAGCTATTTTTGCTGAAAGGCTATGCTGGAACGGGAAAGACCAGCTTGATCAGTGCCCTGATTCGTTACCTGGACGACCGGCACCTGGATTGCCTGCTGATGGCACCCACCGGCCGCGCGGCAAAAGTGCTGGCTTCGTACAGTGGCCATCCAGCCTATACCATCCACAAGACCATTTACCGGAAAGCCGTTGTGTCTCCTGAAAACGGAGGATTTGAGTTGAATTACAACAAACACAAGAACGCCGTGTTCATC
Organism: uncultured Bacteroidales bacterium; assembly: GCA_964438045.1. GTDB lineage: Bacteria > Bacteroidota > Bacteroidia > Bacteroidales > UBA1402 > UBA8389. The sequence continues at coordinate 5,004 of CAYTIY010000121.1, forward strand.
GTGGATGAGGCGTCCATGATAGCAAACGATTCGTCAGAAAACGCAACCTTCGGCACCGGACATCTGTTGGAAGACCTGTTGGAATTCACCTACGTGGGCGACAACTGCAAACTCATCCTGATGGGTGATACCGCCCAGTTGCCTCCAGTGGGTCGCACGTTGAGCCCGGCGTTGGACCGGTCAGCCTTGCGCAGCCTAGGCATGGACGTGGAAGACATCGAATTGACCACCGTGTTGCGGCAGGCCGTTGACAGCGGCATACTGGCGAATGCCACAGCCATTCGGGATTCCATCCGGTTTGATCGGGTCAAGTTGTTTCCACAACTCACCATTAATACGGTGGATGTCATTCGACTCACCGGTGAAACCTTTTCCGATACCCTTTCCGCTTCTTTCGACAAAGTAGGCATGGAGGAATGCAAGGTGATCTGCGTGTCCAACAAGCGGGCTGTTTTGTTCAACAAAGGCATTCGCTCTACGGTGTTGTACAGGGAAGACGAACTCAATGCAGGTGACTGCCTGCTGGTGGCCAAAAATAATTACCTGTGGTCGGAGGCCTACCCCGAAATTCCGTTTATTGCAAACGGCGACCTGGTGGAAGTGGTACGCATGCGTAAGACCTACGAGTTGTACGGCTTCCGATTTGCCGATGTGGAGGTGCGGTTTCCCGACTACGGCTGGGAGGTGGAAGTACGCATCCTGCTCGATGCGTTGCATGCGGAGTCTCCTTCGCTTGAACCCTCCAGGCAGGAACAACTGTACCAGGATGTGGCGTTGGAATATGCGCCTTCCTGTTCTTCAAAAGCGGCCTTGTACCGAGCGTTGCGGAAAGATCCTTTTTTGAATGCCCTGCAAATCAAGTACGGGTACGCGTTCACCTGCCACAAGGCACAGGGCGGGCAATGGAAGCACGTGTACATCGACCAGGGGTATGTCACCGAGGAACGCATGGGGCTCGACTACTACCGCTGGCTGTACACGGCCTTGACCCGCGCCACGGAGCGGGTGTACCTGGTAAATTTCCGGGATGAATTTATTGCACAGTAGCTTTCACCTTTTCTACCAACTGTGCCACGGCGTCCGACAAACCACCCAGGAACTTGCCGCCTGCTGTGGCAAAGTGGGTCTGACCCCCTCCACCACCTTGAATGGCTTTGGCAGCTTCCCGTACCAGCTGGCCTGCGTTCAGCCCTTTGGCCGTCAAATCATCGCTGAACGTTACTGTCAACAATGGCTTTCCGTCTTCCACGCTGCCGGCTATGAACGCCATACCGGTAGGCAGTTCGCTGCGGAACTGGAAGGCGATGTTCTTTACCGCTTCGGGGGACGCTTCCCCTTCGAGTACGATGAGTTTGATGCCATTCACATCCACCGCGTGTTGAAGCAGGCTGGCCTTCAGTTGCAGGGCTTTTTCAGCGGCCAGGGCTTCCAGTTTTTTCTGAACTTCCTGGTTTTCGGCCACCA
>CAYTIY010000122.1:0-6305 GCA_964438045.1 uncultured Bacteroidales bacterium
ATGGTTGTTGATGACGCCTGAACTGAGGAACAGCCCCTCGATGTAGTTTCGGCGGTAAAATTCCATGGTCAGGTTGACCAGTTCCTGCACGGTAAAGGTGGCGCGTCTCAGATCGTTGCTCCGTCGGTTGATGCAGTAGGCGCAATCGTAGATGCAGTAGTTGGTCATCATGATTTTCAGCAACGAGACGCAGCGTCCGTCTTCAGTGAAACTGTGGCAAATGCCCCAGCCGGCCGCACTGCCCAACTGCCCCTGCGTGCCTTTCCGCGTCGTGCCGCTCGAGGAGCAGGATACGTCGTACTTGGCCGATTCGGCCAAGATCTTCAGTTTCTCGAGCAGTTGGTCGTTCATAAAGGGGTTGAATCAAAAAGTGCCTTTCAGTACCTTCGGTGTTATACTTCAGGTGAAATGCATGCTGAACAAATATACTCATTTTTCGGTATCATGTGGTTGTTGACGACCGCTGTTTTACAGCAAAAACAGTGTTGAAAAAAAAGTAAAAACAGTTATTGTGTAATGTGGATATTTTACTTACGAAGTTTTATCTTTGCATCGTTTTAGGTTGAATAAATTAGTTGTCATGAACAAAAGATTCATTGATTTTCTTTCTTGCTTTCTTGTTTTTGCCATTTTGTTTGCCGGTTGTACGAGCACAACGCTCATTCGGTCAACCCCAAGCAGGGCTAAGGTGTATATTGACGGAGCGTTTGTAGGAGAAACTCCGTATACGTACAGTGATACCAAAATTGTGGGCAGTTCGTTGATGCTTAAATTGGAAAAAGAAGGCTACAAACCACTGGTGTCGAATATGACGAGGGACGAAGAAGTCGATGTGGGTGCGGTGATCGGTGGAGTGTTTTTTTGGGTTCCCTTTTTGTGGACCATGAAATACAAACCCTTTCATACGTATGAGCTGGAACCGCTGGGAGAAGGGGTCACTGCAGAATCCTTGAAAGCTCAGGATGTACAGAAATCCACCGCTGATAAGTTGCGTGAAATGAAGCAGCTGCTCGATGATGGGGTTATCACTCAAGGTGAGTTTGACAAGGAAAAGACAAAGATACTTGAGGCTAATTGATGCTTTTCTGTATAACATTCTTTTGAATCAACGCTTTTATGACAGCAAGGAATTTTTTTTTGGCCATTTTGGCGGTCGGTGCGGTTATTCTTTCGTCCTGCGGAGAGGACGCCTTCGAGGGAAACGGTGTTTATAACGGAACAACCATTTCTTCGTTTCAGACCAGGCTGTATACCAAGGCCGGTGAGGTAAAAGACCGTTCGGCCATTGATCGCTTTGTCAAGGTTCATGGTGATTTTGATCCGTACAGGGAAATGGTATTGAGCACGTACAAGTACCAGGCTACTTACCTCGACTCGTTCACGGTTGTCGTCAAATCGTTGGTGGAGCGGTCAACCGATACCATGACTGTCCTGAGGCGTGACGGCCTGGTGATTTGGGAAAGCCGCGACACGGTGAACCAATATACCCAACATCTGGATGCATTCAAGTACAAGCGTATACACTATACCGAAGTGCCGATGAATGGGGTCACCCTGATAACCAAGTATCTGGACTGCATGATTCTTGAACCCAGCGGAAATGACTTGCTGATGCCCATCACATTCTACTGTCATAGGAAAGGCTCCAATGGTTCATTCAGCGAACGCATTGGCAGGGGAAACAACGAGTTCAATCCCGATTATGTGCTGGGTTTCGGCGATACCGATACCGTCCTGGTGTACCGATATACCCTGCGTCTGCGCCAGCAGTAAGAATCCTTTAGTGACCTGTACCAACGAAACAAATCTGTGACTACCTTTGTTGGAAAACAAGGTTGCATGTCATCGTTGAAATTGCACGAATCGCCTTCGCTGGATATCTATTCGGCCCTTACGGACACCGAACTCAGCCTGCCGCTAGCCTCTTCGAAGGTCAGCGCCGGTTTTCCTTCGCCGGCCAGCGATTTCACCGACGTGTCCATCGACTTGAACAAGGATCTCATCAAGCACCCGGCATCCACCTATTTCGGGCGGGTACGGGGTGATTCCATGAAGGACGTGGGTATTTCGGACAATGACTTGCTGGTTATTGACAAAAGTCTGGAACCCGCCGACGGAAAGATAGCCGTGTGCTTCATCGACGGGGAATTCACGGTGAAACGCATCCAATTGACAAAAGACGGTTGCTGCCTCATGCCGGCCAACCCCGCTTACCAGCCCATTCAGGTGACGAAGAACAACGAATTCGTTATCTGGGGTATCGTGACCCATGTCATTAAATCGTTCTGACATGTTCGCCCTGGTTGATTGCAACAACTTCTACGCTTCGTGCGAACGGGTATTCCGTCCCGATTTGAACGGGGTGCCCATCGTGGTGCTCTCGAACAACGACGGCTGTGTCATCGCCCGGTCGAACGAGGCCAAGGTATTGGGTGTTCCTATGGGGGCACCTGCCTTCAAGCACCAGGAAGTGTTCGACAAACACGGGATCCGGGTGTTCTCGGCCAATTTCGCCCTCTACGGCGATATGAGCAACCGGGTGATGTCCATTTTGTCTACTTTCACACCCAAGATGGAAATCTACAGCATCGACGAGGCTTTCCTCGACTTTCGGGGATTTGGCTTGTTCGACCTGCAGGAACAAGGTGCGCGGATGCGGCGGGATGTGCTGAAATGCACAGGGATTCCTGTTTCGGTGGGATTTGCACCCACCAAGGCTCTGGCTAAGGTAGCCAACCGCATTGCTAAGAAATTTCCCGAACGGACGGGCGGCGTGTACATCATCGACAGCGAGGAAAAACGCACCAAGGCCTTGAAGTGGCTCAGCGTGGACGATGTGTGGGGCATAGGCCGGCAACATGCCAAGAAACTGGCCTACCTAGGCATCCGCACCGCTTGGGACTTCATCCAACTGTCGGATGACTGGGTCAAGAAAAACCTATCCGTGGTGGGACTGCGCCTCAAACGCGAACTCGAGGGAGAGCGCACCCTGGAAATGGAAGACGTGAAGCAGAAGCAAAGCATTGCTACCACGCGTTCGTTCGATAAAATGTACACGACCTTGGAGGAACTCAACGAGCGGGTGGCTACCTTTGCCGTGACCTGCGCCGAGAAACTGCGGCAGCAACACGGCTGTTGCAACGCGGTGATGGTGTTCGTCCACACCAACTTCTACCGCGAAGACCTGGACCAGTACAGCCGAAGCATGGTTATCAAGCTACCGTTCCCCACTTCGTCAAGCATGGAGCTGGCCCGGTTTGCCCGCCAGGCACTCGAGCGCATTTACCGGAAGGGGTACAGCTACAAGAAAGCGGGGGTCATCCTCATGGACATCACACCCGAACTGCCCAGCCAACTGAATTTGTTTGAAAACACCCATCCGAAACACAAGGCACTGATGAAAGCTATCGATCGCATCAATGCCGACTTCGGTGCCCACAAGATTCTGCTCGGTTCGCAAGACCCTGCCCGTCGTTGGAAAATGCGGCAGGAAAAGCTGTCCCCGCGTTATACCACCAAACTGGAAGATATCATTACCATCAACGCCCACTGATATGTGTTTCTACTTCAGGGCCTCCAAAAAAGTGCTGGAGATGCTCAACGAAAAATACAAGAACCTGGAGGATGAACTCCGCAACGAGTTCGCCAACACAGACCGCAACTACAACGGCTTCCAGCACCCTTCCACGCCTGTGGTTACAAGTGCCGAGCCCGAACGGGTGCAGCTGATGAACTGGGGCCTGATTCCACATTGGGCCAAGGACAGGAGCATCCAGAACAATACCCTTAACGCCAAGTTGGAAACCTTGGCCGAAAAGCCCTCGTATCGGAACGTGCTCACCAATCGATGCCTGGTTTTTGCCGACGGCTTTTATGAATGGCAGTGGCTGGACCCTGCGGGGAAATACAAGCAGAAATACCTCATCACGCTTCCCGACGAGCAGTCCTTTGCCTTCGCCGGGCTCTGGAGCCGTTGGGGCGATCCTTCTACAGGGTTATCCCTCAATACCTACACCCTGATTACCCGTCCGGCCGATGAACTGATGAGCCGCATCCACAACAGCAAGCTGCGCATGCCTTGGATTCTGCGCCCACAGGATGAACAGGCTTATTTACAGGGTGGGGTGGTGCTTGATACGGAGCATCGGTTGGTGGCCAGGGCGGTGTAACATTTTTGTGTGATATGTGTGAAGAAAGGTACATGCTTGTTTGGCTTTCTTTACTAAATTTGCAACAAAATTGATAGTTAATGATACGACCAGCAACTGATTCCGATTTTCAAACCATCCACACCATCATCAACGACGCTGCGTCCGCATATAAAGGGGTTATTCCTCCGGACCGCTACCACGAACCGTATATGCCCGAAGAAGAACTGAGGGAACAGATAGCCGACGGGGTTGAATTTTATTGTTACTGCGATGAATCATCGAACGTAATCGGGGTGATGGGCATTCAGCACAAACAGGATGTCGATTTGATCCGTCACGCGTATGTCAGCACGTTGGCGCGTAACAGGGGAATCGGCGGCAGGTTGTTGGAATTCCTTTACGAAATCAGCGAGGTGCCTTTGTTGATTGGCACGTGGGCCGATGCGGTGTGGGCCATCGGATTTTATCAGAAACACGGTTTTAAGTTGGTTGCAGAATCAGAAAAGAACAGGCTGTTGCGTATTTACTGGTCTATTCCCGACAGGCAGGTGGAAACGTCGGTGGTGTTGGCCGATGAGCGTTATTTCAGTACGTTGGCATAAAGAGCAAATGGAATATGACGGGAGTCCGGATTGAACAGGGTGAGTTGATGGGTGTCAGGGCATTTGCCGGACCCATAAAGGCAGAGCAACTGCGCTATGTCGATATCTTTCTGTCTCCGAATGTGGCTCTGTTCATGCCTGTTGCCGGACCTTGCCTGATGGCGGTCACTCCCTTTCATGCGCATCCTTGCCCTTTGTTTGTGGTTAATTTTACGGAGTCAACTTCCGTCGTTTTGCAAAACAAGGTAATGCATGCCAAGGCCAATTCGGTGACGTACCTGCCGGCCGGATTGCCCCATCATGAAGTGAACGATGCCGAGATTCCCCGTTATGTGGCTATATTGGTACGGCCGGAATTCATTCATGAACAGGCTGGGGCCTATGCTTCCGCTCAGCCTGATTGGAAAAAGCCGGTAGCCTTCCATTTGTCAGATGAACTGCTCTCTTCTGTCAAACGTTTCATGGCCGAGAGCAAGTCACCGAAAGAGGGTTCGGACAAGGTGCTGGAGGCGTATAGTGTTGAAATTGTACACCAATTGCTTCGTTCGATGCTGGGCGTCAAGGCTCTGCGTTGCCGGCAGGTTTCCCGGATTGAGATCAGCCGCAGCATCGAATACATGCGGCAAAACCTGTCGGAAAAAATCACCTTGGATAGTTTGGTCTCCCTGGCTGGTATGTCTGTTTCTCAATATACTCGAGTGTTTAGGCAGGAAACCGGGCTTTCACCCATCGATTTTCTGATCGAGATGCGTCTGGAGGTGGCCAGCCGCTTGATTCTGGCCGGTCGGACACCGTTCAAGCGCATTGCGGTGGATTGCGGTTTTTCCAGTCCGGCCCATTTTTCTTCCTCCTTTCAGAAAAAGTTCAGGATGTCACCTTCAGAATACCTGAACCTATCGATGTGCCGGTCTGAATCGGCTTGATTTTCGCATGCTTATGGTCGGATGTTGAAATCACATCGTCCGATTTTGCAAGTACGTTGGATTTTGTTCTCCGAACTTTGCAAAATTATTACAATCAAGCATGTATGAAAACGAAAGAAGAAATCTACCAATTGCTGAGCAGCAATCCCGCTTTTCATTTGGCCACCGTTGAGAACCAACAGCCCCATGTTCGTGGCATGTTGCTGTACACAGCCGATGAACGGGGTATCATTTTCCATACCGGAACATTCAAGTCGTTGTACAAACAGATAGTGGAAAATCCGGCCGTGGAGCTGTGTTTCAACAGTTTTAAAACGGGTGAACAGGTACGCGTCAAAGGCGAATTGGTGGATATAACCAGCCCTGAATTGTTGGATGAAATCTATCAGCATCCTACGCGCGGTTTCCTGCGTGCGATGGGTGAGGAGGTCAAGGGATGCATTGCTGTTTACCGGGTTGACAAGGCACAGTTCAACTATTGGACGATGGAGATGAACCGTGAGTTGACGGCGTTTGAGGAACTATAAAGAGTTGGGATTGCGTCGCATTCGCGCCGCCATCCATCAAAGATTTTGGGATTGCGTCGCTTCGCAACGCCATCCATCAAAGATTTCGGGATTGCGTCGCTT
>CAYTIY010000123.1:0-5881 GCA_964438045.1 uncultured Bacteroidales bacterium
CCAGCCCCCTTTAAAGGGTCCGTATTTGCCTATCGCTTCGAGTGCATACTGTGAACAGGTAGGCGTGTAACGACACGAAGCCTGAGTCATGGGAGATATGGCTACCTGATAAAACCGAATCAATCCGGCAAAGATCAGACCCAAGAAGCGCTTGATTCCATCAAGCAACCCGTCAGCCAACGTTTTTTTCATTTTTTGACTCATTTAATCGCATCCATTCATTGAAAAGCCGAGCCAATGAGGTCTGCATTTTCTGGCTCACCTTTTCAAAAAGCAGCATTTCCGAAGGTATCCAAATAAACGCAACATGAATACATCTGCCACTCGGAATGTTATCCATCAACAGATGCTTGTTTAGGCGGTAGGTTTCCCTAACTTGACGTTTGACTTTGTTTCTGTCCGTGGCGTGTTTGAGCTTTCGTTTGGACACACTCACCATAAAACGCACCGAAAATCCTTCATCAGCAGAAGCATCCTTCCAGATAACCCTGAACGGATAACAAACAAAGGATGACCCATCCCTGAACAGTGCGTCCACCCGATTTACGCCACAAAGACGTTCCGGCTTAGTAAATGTATGTTGATTTTCGGACATTAAAAAAACGCTGTTTTCGCAAATGTAGGCAATCTACCGGAAAACAGCGTGTATTAAGGTTTATCTTTGGACAACTATTTCTTATTTGCCTTTTGGTTCTCTTTCAGGAAAATGTCAATGGCCGCTGTAATGGATGGTGCCTCAGGCGTGGGAGCCATGACATCCAATCTAAGGCCAGTATCCTTGACTGCTTTAGCCGTAGTGGGACCAAGTGTGGCAATTGCAATTTCACCCTGTTGGAACTCGGGAAAGTTTTTCATCAGTGAAGCCACTCCGGATGGACTGAAAAAGACAAGCATGTCATAATCAAACGATTCATCCGGTTGAAAGTCATTGCTTACAGTGCGATACATGACAGCTTTGGTGTAAACTACCTTCTTTTCATCCAATTTGGTGAGCAAATCGTCCTTATGAACATCAGAAATGGGAACCAAAAACGAGTCGGTCGCATGTTTCTGAATCAGTTGCACCATTTCATCCATTTTTCCACTTGCCGCATGAAAGATTTTACGTTTACGGTATACCGTATACTTCTGCAGGTACAATGCTACTTGTTCGCTGATGCAAAAATACTTCATGGATTCAGGAACCGTCAATCGCATCTCCTCGCACAACCGAAAGAAATGGTCGATAGCCGTCCTGGCCGTAAAAACAACAGCGGTATGATCCAATATGGAAACCTTTTGCTGCCTGAATTCTTTAGCAAATATGGGATCCACCTTGATGAATGGGCGAAAATCAATTTTCAGCCCATATTTATCTGCCAGATCATAGTACGGTGACTTTTCGGAGGTCGGCTTGGGTTGAGAAACAAGCACATTCTTTATCTTCAAAACAGTGACTTTTAGAGTTTGAACTGAATAAGGAAAATGCCCTTCAAATACACTAAAAGTGGCAAAATTTCCAGAGCGCAAAGGTACAAAATCATGTAGAAAGTACCTCCTTTTTCAAGTAAAAAAAAATTCAACCCTTTTAACGAATACATCAGTCTTGGTATCAGCAGGAAAAGAGTAGGCCACAGATAGAAGAAATAAGAGGGAATTACGACACCTGCCTCGTGCAGGATCAACAAGGGAATCAAGGAAATGGAAAAAAAACTCAGAATAAACAAATTTCCCATTTTCCAACGTCGTATGGTTGCGGCATTGAAAAAAACCAAAGCAACCAACTGGTATAACAACTGCTTAAATCCCCAGAACAAGACTGTGTAAAGAGCCAGTTTCCAAAACAACCATGAATCCGGTGACTTCAGCGTACCGTAGGTTTGAAGATACACATTGGCAGTCAAGGAAACGATCAGGATGTTGATTGGCCATAAGAATGACAAACTACGTTTCGACAGCGTCTCTTGCGTAAAACTGTGTTCGTCCATGAACAATAAGTTCCTTAGTATATCAGGGAAAACACGTGCGCTATTTTTAATGACTCTGCTTGCAATAAAAACCACACACAGCAACGAGGCAAATATGAATGATTCTGAAACAATGCTTACTGGGCGCAACAAACCATCGTGTCTGGGTGGGTATGCATCAATCGTTTTGACAGACACTCGCTCCACCCAGGTTGGGACCTGAAGAAGCGATGTTGTGTCGTTTACAGACGCACTGTCGTATGTGGCAGCAATAACCAGTGGTGTATTGGATGCATTCGCTCCTATTACCGAGTCGGTCACGTTTGACACATCAACCTGCATGATACTGTCGTTTAAATGCTTGGATTTTGCCGTAAAAGTAAGCATTCTTTTCGTATTTTTGCCCTCAATCAGATTGGTCATCATGCAGGAACGAGTATTCATAACCGGTTGTACCGGTTTGGTCGGTGGACATTTACTAGTCCGCCTATACCTACAGGGGGTAAAAATCAGGTCGCTGGTAAGAAAAACCTCTTCCTTTGAACAGCTGAGACTGATCAGCGACTTCTACAACGTACCTTTTCTGGAATTGCACCGTTCCATAGATTGGGTTTACGGTGACACAATGGATTATGTGGGACTCAAGGAAGCGCTACTTCAGTGCGATACCGTTTACCATTGCGCCGCTTTGGTCAGCTTTGGAAAAGGCAGCCGTGATAATTTACTGAAAATAAATGTTCGGGGAACCGCCAACATGGTAGATGCCGCTTTGGCAAACGGGGTTAGGAACTTTTGCTTTGTCAGTTCCATCGCCGCCCTGGGAAAAGAAAGCGATAACGACTTTATCAATGAAGATACTTCACGGGATGTCAACAAACCCGCGTCCGGCTATTCTGAAAGCAAATACCTGTCTGAACTGGAAGTCTGGCGCGGTGCAGCTGAAGGCCTAAATGTCGTAGTGGTGAATCCAGGCGTTATCCTTGGACCTGGGTTACCCGAAAAAGGAAGTATGCAGATTTTTAATGTGGGCAGCAAGGGGTTTCCTTTCTATGTCGACTCCCAAACCGGCTATGTCGATGTCAGGGACGTATGCAGGGCCCTTGTTGAACTGCGGGAAAGAAAGCAGTTCGGCAAACGGTTTGTATTGGTATCCAGAAACATGAACATCAAGCAGCTGTTCACGTTGATTGCCAACGAATATGGAAAAAAGGGGCCTACTTTTCACGTTGGCAGCGGATGGCTCCGCCTGGCTGCGGCGTTATTGGGTATCGCCTCTTGGTTTACACGAAAACCCTCTCAGCTGTCGGGCGACACACTGCGCTCCATCGCCCATCCCGAATTCTACTCCAGCCAACTCATTCAGGACACCATCGGCTTTATCTTCACTCCCATGGAAGACACCATCCACGACACCGTCATCTTCCTAAAACAGGTCAATAAGGAACAAAAGAACTAACAGCACCACCCTTACAATGAGCGTTGATGTGGAGGCTGCTGGTGAAACGGAAAGCCGATAAAAAGAAAGGCTGCCCTCAAAAAGGCAGCCTTTCTTAACTTGGTCTTTCGACCTATCAATCTTTGAATTTGGCCGATAAAAATTCCCGATTCAATCGAGCAATATTGGTGATGGAAATATTCTTGGGACATTCAGCTTCACACGCACCCGTGTTGGTACAGTTACCAAAACCCAGTTCATCCATCTTAGCCACCATGGCCTTAGCACGACGGGCACCTTCAGCCTTGCCCTGAGGCAACATGGCCAACTGGCTTACTTTGGCCGACACAAACAACATGGCCGAGCCATTCTTGCACGCAGCCACACAGGCACCACAACCAATACAGGAAGCAGAATCCATGGCCTCATCGGCAATAACCTTGGGAATGGGAATACAGTTGGCATCAGGCACGCCACCCGTGTTTACGGAAACGTAGCCACCGGCTTGCATGATTTTGTCGAAAGCCGTACGATCCACCATCAAGTCGCGGATGGTAGGGAAACCGTGCGAACGCCAAGGCTCAACCGTGATGGTCTCACCATCCTTGAACTTGCGCATGTGCAGCTGACAGGTGGTCACATCTTCGTCAGGACCGTGAGGATGACCATTGATGTACAAGGAGCACATACCACAGATGCCTTCGCGGCAGTCGTGATCGAACACAACCGGTTCTTTGCCGTCCTTGATCAAAGATTCATTCAACATGTCCAACATTTCCAGGAACGAGCTATCGGTAGATACCCCGTCTAGTTTGTAGGTTTCAAACGAGCCCTTTACTTTAGGACCACGTTGACGCCATACTTTGAGTTTTATATTGATTGTTTTTTCCATGACGTTGATTATTTGTAATTCCGTTGTTGAACCTTGATGAACTCATAATTGAGAGGCTCTTTGAGCAGCTCGGGTTCTTGATCCTCTCCGTTGTACTTCCAGCAGGATACATACGAGAACTTGTCGTCGTGACGCAAAGCCTCGCCTTCTTCCGTCTGGTGTTCTTCACGGAAGTGACCACCACAAGATTCTTCACGAAGCAGTCCATCCCTTGCCATAAGCTCGCCGATCACCAGGAAGTCAGCCACACGAAGGGCTTTTTCAAGTTCGGTGTTCAGATCATTGCCTGATCCGGGAATGAATACGTTCGTCCAGAATTCCTTTTTGACACGTTGAATTTCAACCAAGGCCTTTTCCAGCGATTCTTTGGTACGGCCCATACCCACAAAATCCCACATAATCAAACCGAGTTCCTTGTGCAGGGAATCAACGGAACGTTTACCCTGGATGCTCATCAGTTTATTGATGCGGCTGACAACTTCTTTTTCAGCTTCAGCAAATTCAGGTCTGTCAGTGGAGAAACGCGGGGTGCGGATTTCATCGGCCAGGTAATTCTGGATGGTATAGGGAAGTACAAAGTAACCATCGGCCAAACCCTGCATGAGGGCAGAAGCGCCCAAACGGTTGGCACCGTGGTCTGAGAAGTTGGCTTCACCGATACAGAACAAACCGGGAATGGAAGTCTGTAGTTCGTAATCCACCCAAACGCCACCCATGGTATAGTGGATAGCCGGATAAATCATCATCGGGGTTTCGTACGGATTTTCGTCCACAATCTTTTCGTACATCTGGAACAGGTTGCCGTAACGGGCTTCAACCACGTTGCGTCCCAAACGGTTGATTGCTTCCGAGAAGTCGAGGTATACGGCCAAACCGGTGGCTCCGACACCAAAGCCGGCATCGCAGCGTTCCTTGGCAGCACGCGAAGCAACATCGCGGGGAACCAGGTTACCGAATGCAGGGTAACGGCGTTCCAGGTAATAATCGCGGTCCTCTTCGGCAATTTGGGTCGGCTTTAATTTGCCGGCACGGATGGCTTCAGAATCTTCTTTCTTTTTGGGAACCCAAATGCGACCGTCGTTACGGAGTGACTCCGACATCAAGGTCAGCTTGGATTGGTTTTCACCGTGTACTGGAATACAAGTGGGGTGAATTTGAGCGTACGCCGGATTGGCGAAATAGGCACCCTTCTTGAACGCCTGGATAGCCGCAGAACCGTTGGAACCCATAGCGTTGGTTGACAAAAAGAAGGTATTTCCATAACCACCGGTACCGATAACAACGGCGTGGGCGGCAAAACGTTCAATCTTACCGGTTACCAGGTTGCGGGCAATGATACCGCGGGCTTTTCCATCAATGATGACCAAATCCAGCATTTCATAGCGGGTATACAACTTAACACTACCTGCGTGTACCTGACGACTCAACGCCGAGTAGGCTCCCAGCAACAATTGCTGACCGGTCTGACCCTTGGCGTAGAACGTTCTGGATACCTGAGCACCACCGAATGAACGGTTGTCGAGCAGACCACCGTATTCTCGGGCGAAAGGTACACCTTGTGCCACGCATTGGTCGATAATGTTGCCGGAGACCTCTGCCAAGCGATAC
>CAYTIY010000124.1:0-5842 GCA_964438045.1 uncultured Bacteroidales bacterium
CGTAAACGGTTGCAGCCACTTTGCTCTTTTTGTCGAGTGCATAGTTGTGGTCATATCCGCTGAAGGTGCCGTTTTCAACGGTTTCCCCCACTTTGTAACCAATGATGTGCGGTGTTGTAAAATCGAATGGCGTGCCCTTGACCGATTTGATTTCACCGGTTGGAATCTGAGTGGCATTCACCGGCGTGTAGTTCGAGGCATTCAAGGTCAGGATGTGGTCGAAGATGGGGCCTTTGCCCGCACCATGGAGGTTGAAATAAGCGTGGTTGGTCAGGTTGATTACGGTTTTCTTGTCGGTGGTGGCAGCGTAATCAATGATGAGCTCGTTCTTGTTGGTCCAGGTATAAACTACCGAAACGTTGACCGTGCCGGGAAAGCCCTCTTCCATGTCTGGGCTGACCAGGGTGAATTTCACGGCCGGGTTTTTGCTTTTCGTCAAAATTTCCGATTTCCAGTATTTTGCGTGCCAACCCACACGGCCTCCATGCAGGGTGTTCTGGCCGTTGTTGGCTGCAAGTGTATATTCCTTGCCATCCAACTTGAATTTGGCGTTGGCGATGCGGTTGGCGAAGCGGCCTATGGTGGCTCCGTCGAATTGTTGCCGTGTAAGGGTTTGCAGTGTTTCGGTACCCGGTGTTATGACGTTGTCGTTGACACCCTTTTTGTCGGGCACGTCGACGCGTACGATGCGTGCCCCGTAGTTGGTCACTTTCAGCACATTGCCGGCTTTGTTGGTGAGGGTGAAGAGGCAGACTTCGTTGCCATTCTGGTTGCCCAACACATCGCAGGTCACCGGGGCTTTTTTCTGACCGAAAAGGGCGCTGCCGCACAACAATAAGGCAGCGGCTAAAAGTAAATACTGTTTCATGTTTATCTCGATTTATTTATGGTACTTTATGGATGGAGGCAAGGACCCACTCCGAGAAGCGGTCAATGGAACAAAACAGGGCGTCGGGATGCATACCGGCCAGTCTTTCCGCATCGGCGGATGAAGCCCAGGCTACACTGACCACCGGAATGCCAACCTTCCTGCACGCCAGGATGTCGCCCGGGGCGTCACCTACGTAGATGATTTCGGATGTATCGATGTCGTTGAAACGGTCCAACACTGCGTTGATGCCTTCCGGTTTCCTGGGGCCATGGATGTGTCCTGTCTCAATGGTCTCAAAAACGTCCAGCATGCCAAAGCGCTGTAAGGTGATCCGGGTGCTGTGCGGGCCTTTTCCGGTCACTAGTGAAAGCCGTATGCCGGATTCCTTCAAGGTCGACAGCAAGCGTGTGATTCCCTCGAACGGACGGGGGCAGCTGTCGTGCAGCGCTTCGTAGTACTGCAGGTAATCGCGAAGACCTTGTTCGTACTGTTGAGGGATCAAGGCCATGATGGTGCCTTCCTCAGATGGCCCGAAGGTGTCGGTGATTTCCTTTTCGGAAAAGCTTCTGCCGGCCAGGGGCTCGATGGCTTTCTTGAAGGCAGTGATGCACAATGGGATGGTGTCACCCAAGGTCCCGTCAAGATCAAATATGATGGCTTTCAATAAACCCATGTTCCGGTTATTTTTTTACCGCTTCCATCAGCTGCCGGTACGGTTGCTCAATGTTGAAATAAATGCCCTCGATGTTGTATGGATTGGGCTCCACCTGGATGTAATCGCATCTGTTTTCCGAACGTTGGGAAACCGACATCAGGTTGTAGGAGCGCAGGAATTCGTATTCGTTGCCGACGGTGATCACATGGTAGGCCGTTTCTTTTTTCTTGCCGTCTCCCGAGGTTTTGATGGCATTTCGTAGGCCAAAAATCTGCTTCATCAATTTGAGTGCTACGTCATCATTCCCTTTCATATGAAAGGCAAACGACCGGTTCTTCAGTTGGTCGATGTTGAACGGAAAATGGTGTAGGGATTGGGATGTGAGCTTGATGATTTTGTCGTACCCTTTTTTATCCAGGTCTTCCAATTGCAGCAAATTCGATACCTGTTGGTTCTGAGTTGGGATGTCATACGGTTTGTAGTTTTTTTGAAACACAAAACCATAGTACAAATAACGGTACTCCTCTGTGTTCAAGGTCGTATCCAACGCCTGAAACCGATGGAAAAGCCCGGGATAATAGTAGGGCGATGACTTGTCCTGAATGACCTCCTTGATCGTGCCGTAATCCGGTTTCACGCAAACGGGATGCTGTGAAAACAGGGGCAGAGCCAGCAGGCACAGAATGAACAGCACTGGTATTCTTTTCATGATACAGGTAAATAGTAGAAAATAAACGGTTTAATAATGAAAAAATTGCCGTTACCGGTGTTAAAATCACTGTCTTGAGTCACCGTATGCCTTGGATGCGTATTCGTCGATAAACAATTTCAGGAACGCATCCTTTTCTTTGCCGGACTTGATCAAACGGGGCAATGCCTTGCGTGCCTGTTTGTATTCCTTTGTTTTTGAATAGCATTTGAACTGTGTGTCGATGAAGGCTGCATACTCGTTGGCAGTCAGTTTCTTTTCCGAAGTCAGCATCCCTTTTGAAACAAACAGCAGGATGAATGAATCGTACATTGACGCATAGCTTGTCGAAGCTTTTTTTATCAGTTTTCCAGTTGGGATGATCAGGTAACCTGTATACCAATCACAAAACCGTTCGTGTTCGCTCTTGAAAACGGAATCGGCCACGCTGTTCCATACGGTTTTCTGTTGACCATCCGACCCCTTGTTTGGGTTTTGTACCAGGATATCATCCACGTACAAGCGTTTGTCTTTCACGTTGAATGAGGCGATGTACCCTCTCCACAATTCGGAGGATTGGATGCTCCCCACCGGTCTCTTGGATGGCTCTTTGGTGAAAAAAGTTTCCAACGGATTGGTATAGAGGAGGCATTTGGTATTGTTAAGCAGAATCCTGTCGGTGTACTGGGAAGCCGAAAAGGCAAACATCCAGGTAAACTGTAACAGGAAGAGGGTGAATAATCGTTTCATGTTGAGTACGTTCCACCTTTTACGTGGTGGCGTGAAAATTGATACCAAGATACAAAAATCAAACGACCAATTCCAACCGGATTGTTGATGAATTGCTACCTTTGGCCAACAAAACCAGTCGCCATGAAAAATACCTCAATCCGACCGATCTTCGTTGTTTCATTTTTACTTTCCTGTTTGTTGGCCCACGCTGCAATAACTGATGGTCTTAGGCCTGTCAAGCTGGCATCGGGCATGAAATTTACCGAAGGGCCGGCCTGGAATCAGGAAGGATATCTGGTGTTCAGCGATATTGATGGCAATGTGTTGTACAAATGGAGCGAAAAGGGAGGGCTGGATACGTTGTCTTATCCTTCCGGAAATTCAAACGGCATCATTTATACGGGAAAGAACCGTTTTTTGGTTTGCCACCAGGGTAGCAGGGTCATTTCATCGATGACGGCGGACGGTAAACTGACTCCATATATTGCTACGTTCAAAGGAAAGAAATTCAACAGTCCTAATGATTTGGAGATTACTTCGAAAGGTATGATTTATTTTTCAGACCCGGATTTCGGTCACAATACGCGTTTCCGGGAGTTGCCCTACCAAGGTTTGTTTGCAGTGCCTGCCGGACAAAAGGAACCTGTCTTGTTGGACAGCACCTTGAATTGGCCGAACGGTGTTGCCTTTTTCGACGATGAAAAGGTGTTGTACGTATGCGAAAGCCGGACGAACAACATCTACACGTATGCTTTGAATGCAAAGGGCTTGATTGATGATCTGTCTCACGACAAAAAACTGTTTGTGAAAGTCAGTGGAAACGGTCTGGTCGACGGTTTGGTTTCAGATGGCCGCGGTCATTTGTTTGTTGCCTTCAATAAGGGTGGCATCAAGGTTTTCGACAAGCAGGGCATTGAGATTGGTCAAATTGCTCCTCCTGAGGGTGAGGAGGTACGTAACCTGTGCATTGGGGGTGCCGCCGGAAAAACCCTTTTCGTGACCGCCGGCAAATCCCTCTACAAAATCGAGTTGACGTATTGATTCCTCCTTTGGTTTGTTTCACGGTTGTTCGCCCAATGAACGTTGGAGTGGAGCTGGTAGGGTAGTCTGTGGTGTAGTTGCGAAAAAGACCGTCAAGAAAACCGAGCTGCGGGAGGCGTTAAAAATCTCATCTTCTGAGGAGTGGGCTGTATTCTCAGCCCGCGACGCTTTGAGATTTTAGCCGGGAGCGCGATGTGTTTTTAGGGCTTCAAGTCGGAGCCACAGACTACCCTGCCAGCGGAACGGAAACAGGTTTATGTTACAGATGTCGGAATTACGGAAAATGGTAAAGTTCCAGAAAAAGTAAAGGGCGTCAAACAGATGGTACTGGTTTGACGCCCTTTGTATTGGGTTGCTACAGCAATTATTGATTGAAGTACAGCTGCAGGGTTTCGGTCAGGTAGTGCCTGGCGTTCATCCAGGTGTGGCCGCCGTTTGTTACAAGGGTTTTGGTGTTGACACCCTTGTCTTTCAGCAAGGCCATAAAGTCGGAAGCCTCCTTGTACAGGAAGTCCTCGTTGCCCACACCCAGGAAGAACAACTTGAGCTGCTTGTTTAACTGTTCAGGCGTTGATTTCACATATTCCGCAAAAGCGTCAGGCATGAGATAGGCACTGTAAGAACCGATGTAGGAAAACGTATTCAGGTTGGTCAGCGCCGTGAACAACGATTGGCCACCACCCCGCGAGAAACCCGCAATGGCGCGATGATCCTTGTCGGCAATGACCCGGAAATTTTTTTCCACAAACGGAATGATGTTGTCCACCGTTTCCTTGCTGAAGGTTTTGTACACCTCCACCACTTCAGGCGTTTTGGGCCCGGGAGCCCCCATGTTCATGTAACCGTAGGGCATTACGATGATCATGGGTTCGGCCTTTTTGGCAGCAATCAAGTTGTCAAGGATGATGTTGGCACGTCCTACCTTGAACCAGGTTTCCTCCGTGTCGGTGGTGCCGCTTACCAGATACAAAACCGGGTATTTTTTGCCCGAAGTCTGGTATCCCGGCGGCGTATAGACAATGACGGGACGCATTTCCTTCAACGTGGTGGAATAGTACAGTTGGTACGACACATCACCATGAGGGATGTTGCGAACAGCTGTGACCTCAGAACCATCACCGGGTACCTCCAACAGGCTGGCTTTGAACCCCTCGTTAGGGAACAGGTTGATGTTCTTGGGGTCGCTTACCGACGTGCCATCCACTACGAAATTGTAGGGATAGATATTCGGTTCGATGGGCCCCACCGTGATGGTCCAAACACCGGCAGTATTTTTCTGCATGGGTTGGTTCTGCTTTTGGAACTGGCCGTTCAGCTGTACGCTGGTGGCACCCGGTGCGCTGAGACTGAATGTCACCGTGCGGTCAGGGTTGACAACGGGTGAAGCAAAAGCTTGAACGCGCGCACCCGGCCCTGGCCCTTGCGGGGCCTGGGCGTTTACCCAAAGAGGCAGGGCTGTCAACAGAACGAAGAACAGTTTGGATGCGAACTTCATACCTCCCGATTTATTTCTTGATGGTCAGGATGTACGTCTTGCCGGCTGTTGTCGGAAAGTCGTATACAAATGTGGGTTTGAGTTCCACCTTGTTGAGTTTGGCTGACGGGGAAATAATGGGATCCTTGATGTCGATTCCGGCAAAGAAGGTGTTGGGGTTGACTCCGGTGGCCTTCTTCAGATTTCCGCCTGACAACATGATTTCGTTCGGAACGCGCAGACGGCAGTTGCCACCCAATGCGGATTTGATGACAACGGTTTGTGCCTTGTTGTCGTCCCAGGTGATGCTTACTTCAAAACCACCGTAGGCTTTCAAGCCGGTGATGCTGCCTTTTTTCCAATCGTCGGGCAGGGCAGGAA
>CAYTIY010000125.1:0-3457 GCA_964438045.1 uncultured Bacteroidales bacterium
GGCGCCCTGACCTGGAAATACATATGCTTTCATAGGTTGTTTTTATGTGTTTACCGGGCGCAAAGGTAGAATTTTCTGCACACAAAATTCGCATTTGTGTGCAGAAAATAGCAGACCTTACTCGCCGTATAAGACATCTTGCCCCTGATTGCCTACGTAGGTATTATCTAGAATGACGGGGGTATAGGCAGGTTCATTGTAGCCTACGTAGATACCGTCTCCATGTGAATAGTTGATGGCGCACTGGGTGATTTTCACATTGGATGAATAGATGCCAATGTTGCGCTCATTGTAATTGCCAGCATAGTCTACCCGACAGTATTTCATTTCGTTGGTAGCGTTGACATCGTGCCAGAAATCGATGCCATACCAGTCGCCCGGCGATTTGGTTTGGGCATTGCTGGTGAAGATGATGCTGTCTTGAACCGTACCAATGGCCACCAGTTTGGCATTTTCGTCAACATTCAAGCTGCTACCTGCCGTAAAGCGAAGGTCACAACCGGGGTTGAGGGTCAGGGAAGCTGTTGCCACAGTGGTTTCAACGTAAATGGTTCCCTCCATGATGTAGGGTACAGTTTGTTTCAGCCAAGTGACGTTCTTGGAAATGATACCATCCTTCACATGGATACCCATGCCCTGCCCTGCTTCCAGCATATTGCCGGCTCCTATGGTATGGGCATTGGCGGCACTGAGGTAAATGGGGTCTTTTTCGCAGTCTTGAATGGTGTTGTTGGTACATTCCACAAACCCGCTGTTTTCGTCAAACACCACGCCATGGTTCATACAGTCACGAATGGTACTGTTGATCAAACTAAAACTGCTGTAAGCAACAATAGCTCCTTCGTAGGAACCGTTTGTACGGCCTCCGTAAGCGATAACGGCGTTTTTGATAATAGAACGGTTGCTTGAATTGTTTTCGTAGAAATAGATGCCGTTCCAGTCACCGGCTTGTGGGGATGCCGAGGCCGAGGTGAACACGATGGGCCGGGAAGGTTCTCCGTCTGCAATCAGGGCAGCGTGTTGGCTGTAGCCAATTTCCAGTTGAGCATTGGTGGCAAAACGCAGGGTACAGCCGGGTTCAATGGTCAGTTCGGCATTGTCCACACTAACGGGCTGCAGCACGTTGTAGGCAACATTCAGCCGCTTCAGGGTACCCGTGGTGGTAATATCGCCTCCGTCGATGGCGATGTACTTACCAACTACAGAGGTAAATACATTGGTGGTATCCAGACCTAACAGTGGTTGGGCCTCACTGGACAACAGGTAATCGAAACAGGTACTCAGCGTATTGTTGGCAAAGCGGGTAAAACCGGGGGTGGCACCTGTGAGTTTGATGCCAACTCCGGCTCCGTTGCGGATGGTGCAGGAATCCATGGCAATCTTGGTGTTATTCACTTCGATGACAGGTTCAGCGTTTTTACCGGCTCCTTCAATGATGCAGTTGTTCAGTACAGTGGTAGCAATCACGTTGTTGGCACCAAAGGTGATACCGTACCAACTCCCGGCCTGACCGTTGGCCGTGGGGATCGTGGTAAAGGTGATGGGGTTGGCGGGAGTACCGTCGGCAATCAGGGCTGCGTTGTTGGTCACACCGATTTCAATACCACCATTGGCGGTGAACTGCAATTTGCAGCCGGGTTCTATGGTAAGGGTAGATTGGACGGAAAGGATACAGTCGATGACTTTGACCGTGCCATCTTCCCATACTGTAGGTGTCAGTATTTGACCATTGGCGGCCGTGATTACTTGGTCGTTGTTTTCTCCTCCGGGTTCGTTTTCTTCACAACCGGCAAATAGGCCTGCCACTAACAAGGCCAGCAAGGATAGATTTAAACATTTTTTCATGGTAATTCTTTTATTGTTACGTATTAGCATTCTTAGGCGGTAGTCGAAAACTAATACCGCCTGCGAATCAACTGGGAACTGTCGTTTGGTTCATTACCCGGATTGTTCGGATCCGTATTGATAACGGTGATTGTCTTGGTTTTGGTGGGAACCGTTGCCTTATTTTCGTAAAAATCAATGTAGAGGGTACCCGGAGTAAAATCTTGCAACAACATGCTGAAGGTGGCGTCACTCGCTGTCGAGGTGAATGTTTGTTGCTTGTTCACACTGTCGTATTGTGAAATACTGCAGTTCACTATGCCTTCGTTGTTCATTGACCTGTAATACCACGCTCCGCCCCTCAGGACTATCTTCAGATCCATGCCGGTGGGAATAAAAGCCGAGAGGGGATATTCCTTCATCGTTTGGATGCGGGTCACCGTATCACATAACAGGTTTGTTCCATACTGGGTGGAGTCGGGATAAGTGATGCGAGTAATGGGGGTATAACCGGAATGGTTGATAAAATGGTTCACGTATTGCTCAAAATCGGGCACCACACAATTCAAGTTAAGTGATGAATAGCGGTTTTCAAGGTTGGCGCGCACCTCAGCCAGAGAAATTAAACGAGCGTCATCCAGCATCCTCGACCCCAACGTAGAATCGTTCAGTATGCCGTCGATGCGAATATCCAACACGATATTGGCCAACAATTCAGCCATCTCACCCGTGGTCCGATATCCTTGCAGCAGAATGGAAGCAGCCAGCAATTTGGCGTTCTCCTCGCCACCCATGGTAATATCCAGGTCTTCCGACGTAGCGGCATCGGCCGCGTCAAATGCAAAAACACCCATCACTTCACGGTAGGACTGGGCCTTTGCGCTGTCAAACGAAACACCACCTTGTTTGACCAGGTAATCAATACGGGCGCGTTGCAGGTGGGTCAGCAGGTTTACATTCACCGAGTCCGTTCCGGACACATCGGCCAGCGCCTTGAGCGTGAGGGTTGATGAGGAAATCTTATTCGTGACCTCGTTGAAATAATACCCGGTAGCTGTCAACTCCACCACATTGGAAGTCAGCTGAAAATTGGCGTGTTCAAACTTACCGGAGTTGTCCAACACGCTGGTGGTGTAGGAAATGCCCGTTTGTTCCAGATTGTCATCAAGGTCGCTGATTACAACCAGTGTACCGTTTATAAACGGCCCCTTTTGCACATGACCCTTGATTGTTTTCTCGTAGACGCCAGTCAGGCCGTCTTCTTCTGTGGCACAACCGCACAGAACCACTGTCAGCAATACTACCAGTAAGTTTTTGGTTTTCATCTCCTTTGGTATTTTACCGGTTAATTAACTCAAAAAACCGTGACACGAATGCATGAAAATTGCATCACGTCAAATTAAAGGCAAAATACCGAGAAACACAATTA
Source organism: uncultured Bacteroidales bacterium (assembly GCA_964438045.1). Taxonomy (GTDB): domain Bacteria; phylum Bacteroidota; class Bacteroidia; order Bacteroidales; family UBA1402; genus UBA8389. The sequence continues at coordinate 3,254 of CAYTIY010000125.1, forward strand.
TTTCTCAACCTTTTTTCACATGAGCGGCTTGTCGTTCTCGAAGTCGTAGAACGTTTTACGCATGAGGTCGGACAACATCAGCTGGTAGTTGATGTAGGCGCTCAGGTGCGAATTGTATGCGTTGTTGAGACGATCACGCTCCAGGGCTAGCGACTGGCTGTCAATATCCCCGTCGGAATAGCGTTGACGGGTGATCTCGAAACT